>NZ_JBSHBP010000008.1:0-177626 GCF_053612065.1 Streptomyces sp. NPDC054765
GCCCGAAGCCACCGACGGCGGAAGACGCGTTCCGGCTCGCCCCCGAGCTGGTCGCCGCGCGGTTCGACACGCTCACCGCGGCGGCCGGGGGATGTGACGCGCTGCTGGCAACCGGTCTGATGCCGGCCGGCGCACGGGACGTGGCCGAGAAACTGGGCATCCACTACGTGCTCGCGTGCTTCCACATCTTCGGACTGCCGTCGCGGCACTTCCCTCCGGGGGCGCGGCCGGGCAAGCAGTCCCCGCAGGACGAGACCGACAACCGGGTGCTGTGGGAGCAGGATGCCCAGAGGGTGAACGCGTTGTACGGCGAGGCGCTCAACAGCCACCGGGCGGCGATCGGCCTGCCGCCGGTGGACAACGTCCGCGACCACGTCTTGACCGGCCGGCCGTGGCTGGCGGCGGACCCGACGCTGTGTCCGTCGCAGGGCATGACGGACCTCGACATCGTGCAGACCGGGACGTGGATCCTGCCCGACGACCGTCCGCTCCCGGAGCGGCTGGAGGCGTTCTTGGACGCGGGCGCACCACCGGTGTACGTGGGCTTCGGCAGCATGGCCGCACATGCCCCGAAGGACATCGCCCGGGTGGCCGTTGAAGCGAGCCGTGCGCAGGGCCGCCGCGTTCTCCTCGCCCGCGGCTGGGCGGACCTGGCCCCGATCGACGACGCCGACGACTGCTTCGTCGTCGGCGAGGTCAACCAGCAGGAGCTGTTCCGCCGGGTGGCCGTCGTCGTGCACCACGGCGGCGCGGGCACCACGACGACGGCCACCCGGGCCGGCGCGCCTCAGGTGGTGATCCCCCGGATCGCGGACCAGCCGTACTGGGCCGCCCGGGTGGCCCAGCTGGGTATCGGCGCGGCTCACGACGACCCGACGCCGACCTTCGACTCCCTGTCCGCCGCGCTCACCACGGCCCTGACCCCCGAGACCCGAGCACGGGCGAGGGCCGTGGCCGGCACGATCGGCACCGACGGGGCGACGGTGGCCGCGAAACTGCTGCTCGACGCAGTCAGCCGGCAAAGGCCGCCCGTATCCGTCTGAACGGCAGTGGTCCGATCGACCAGCGGCGTGCCGGCCGACATCGGGGTACCTCCCCCGTCGTGTACCTGCGACACAGGCTCGCGACGGAGCGTATAAAGGGGGACTTACCGTCATCGGGTTTCTTTCTGGCCGCTGCCTGGAAACCGACAAACCTCGCTGAAATTCCCCTCGTCGGCGCAGTGCCCGCCACCACCGCCGCAAGCGGGTTCCACGGCACTGCAGGGACCTCTCGCCCCGTCACCGCCGGCCGGCAGAAGCCACTCGCCGGCCGCTCGCCCGGCGTGGCGCGGGCGGGCCGCCCACGGAAGGAAGTTCATGTCGAACGTCGACCTCGTACGCGCCGCCTTCGGGGCCTATCTCGAACAGGACCGCACGGCCATGGAGCGGCTGCTCGCCGACAATTTCGTCTTCACCAGCCCGCAGGACGACCACATCGGCAAGGCCGCGTTCCTGGAGATCTGCTTCCCCACCGCGGACCGGCTGCGTACGCAGGAGATTCTGGACGCCGTGGCCATCGACGGCGAACAGGTCTATGTCCGGTACGAGTACGAGCTGAAGACGGGCGAGCGGCATCGCAATGTCGAGGTGATGACGGTGCGGGACGGCCGGCTCACCGAGACGCAGGTGTATTTCGGCGGACGCTATCCGCAGGGGTGAGGGGGCCGTTGGACGGCTCAGACGAAGACCACGCAAGAGGCGGCCGGCGCCGCGACGGAGCCGCCCCGGGCCGGGATGCCGGTCGCCGGGTCCACGGTGAACCAGCTGACGTCGCCGGAGCGCTCATTCGCGGCGTAGAGGTGCCGGCCGTCGGGGTGCAGCGCCAGGTCGCGGGGCCAGTGGCCGCCGCAGGGGACGATGGTGACGAGGGTCACGGTGTCGCCGTCGAGGGTGAGGACGGAAAGGCTGTCGTGGCCCCGGTTGGCGGCCCAGGCGAACCGGCCGTCAGGTGAGACGACCAGTCCGGAGGGGAAGGTGCCGGCCGTAACGGCCCCGTCCGGGAGGAGGCGGGTCTCCCCCAGGGGCGTCAGCGCACCGTGCGCGGCGTCCCATCGGCAGACCGTGACCGTCGGATCGAGTTCATTGATGACATAGGCGCGGTCGCCGTGCGGGTGGAAGGCGAGATGGCGCGGCCCGCTGCCGGGCCGCAGCCGGGTCTCGGCACCCACCGTCAGCGCCCCGTCGGCGGCCAGGGCGCAGCTGCGGACCGAGTCGGTGCCCAGGTCGACGCTGAGCAGCCAGCGGCCGCTGGGGTCGGGCAGCACCGCATGGGCGTGCGGGCCCTCCTGGCGGTCGGTCCGCGGGCCGCTGCCCCGGTGGGCGAGCACGGTGGCGGGGCCGGCGAGCGTGCCGTCGGCCCGTACGGGGAGCGTACTGACGCTGCCGGAGCTGTAGTTGGCGGTGACGAGGTGGCCGCCGGCCAGGGTGAGGTGGGTGGGGTCGGCGCCGTCGACGGGGACGGCCGGTGCCAGGAGTTCGGGGCCCCGGGGGGTGAGGGCGAAAGCGGCCGCGGCGCCGTCCGGGGTCTCGCTGACCGCGTAGAGGTACCGGCCGTCGGGGCTCGGGGCCAGGTAGGAAGGGTTGGGGAGGGCGTCGGTGGAGTGCAGCGGGGTGAGTGCGCCGGTGTCCGGGTGAACGGCCGCGGTGGTGATACCGGGACCGCCGGCCACGGTGAACGATCCGATATACGCGCGTCGGCCGTGGCCGCTCGTCCCCACTGGTCCGCCCTTCGTCCGCCTGCCCGTACCCGTAGAGGTGCCCCGGCGACGCTAACAGCCAGGGGCGGGGCGTCGGGGGCGTTGGCCGGATACCGCTCGCGGGGGCGGGGGCGGGCCGGTGCGCCCGTGCGCCCGGGTGCCGGGGTCCGGGGTTCGGGGCCCAGGGTTCTCGGGTGGGCGCCACCAGGCGTATCCGGGCGCGGCACAGGGTGGCTGCGTCCGGATGCGCCGTGGGTCAGGCGTCGGCCAGTGGGGAGCGCGGGGAGCTGCGCAGGGGCGCGGAGAGTTCGGCCAACGCCCGTTCCAGGCCGTGAAGATGGACCAGCGCGGGTTCCGCCGCGGGCGGGTGCGGGACGGCGACGGTGGCGGCTGCCGCGTCGCGTGCGCCGTGTGGTGTGGTGAGCGCCTCGACGGCGGCCTCCACCCGTTGGCAGGCGGCGGTGAGCCGGGTGTCGTGGGAGGCTTCCGGGTCGGCGGCGATGGAGGCCAGCCCGCGGACCTCACGGGCGCAGTCGTCGAGCAGCGCCAGCACCTGGCGCGCCCGCGCCTTACGGGCCCGCAGCGGGCTCAGCGGATGCACGAGCGGGGAGAGCGACAGTCGCACCCGGCTCAGCAGCGGCCCCAGTTCGGCGACGTGCGGGGCGGGGTCGGCGGTCGCGGAGCCCGCGAGGCGGGCGGCGGCCTCGGCGGTGCAGTGGTGCACACAGCGCAGGGCGCGCTGGATCCAGGCGTCGGTGGTGGCGTGGGTCGTGACGGGCAGTACCAAGAGCACGGCCAGTGCCGCGCCGAGCGCGCCCACACCAGTCTCCGCGAGACGCAGCGTGAGGAGGCCGGGGTTCAGCACGCCCAGGAGCCCGTAGAGCAGCGTGGCCATCAAGGTCACGGCGAGCATCATCCAGGTGTACGAGACGGCTGCCGTGTAGAAGATCCCGAAAACGCTGACGGCGACCAGCGCCACCGTGGGGACGACGGCTCCGTGCAGCGGGACGGCGACGAGCAGACCGACGGCAATGCCGATCACCGTGCCGAGGGCCCGGCGGAAGCCGCGGACCAGCGTCTCGCCGCGCGACGCGGTGTTCACAAAGATCCACCAGGTGGCGCCCACGGCCCAGTACCAGCGCTGTTCGGAGAGCAACTGGCCCGCGATGAGGGCGAACGCGCTGCCGGCGGTGGCCTGGACCGCCTGGCGGGTGGTCGTGCGGGCAAGCCCTCTGCCGCCCGGCGGGGCGGGCACGACGACCGGGGGCAGCCTGCGCTCGTAGCACCACACTCCGAAGCGGACGGTCGAGGAGGCGAGCAGGGCGAGGGCGACCGCGGCATACAGCTGGGGCAGCTGGTCCGGCACCGTGTGCAGGAACTGCGCCGCGAAGAAGGTCATGAACGCGAACACACCCAGGGCGTGGCCCCGCGGGCCCCAGCGGCGGGCGTAGACCCCGGCGCCCACCACGGCGGCGAAGGCCAGGCCCCGCCCCACCGGGTGGTCGTGGAGCACTGCCGCGGCGGCGAGCACCGGGCAGCCGGCCGCCGGGAGCAGGGCCGTGGTGACCATCTGTTTGCGGACCGTTGCATCGGTGACCGTGAAGAGGGCGAGCAGCGCGGCGAGCCCGCCGGTGACGGCCGCGACGAGCGAGTGCCCGGCGACACCGCACACGGTGACCGCCAGGCCGATGCCGAGGACGGACCGGGCGGCGCTGCGCAGCCGCAGCCACCCCGGATCCGGAGCCACGAACATCCTCTTCAGCACAGCTTCCGCCCTTTCGACGTTCCCGCATGAAAAAGGCGCCGCGGGATCCGCAGCGCCATCGACGGGACCATCAGAGCATCACTTCGGCAGCTTGCTCAACAGAGGACGCCATCGCTGTGCCATTGGTACAGCACGGCGGGCCTCTGCCGCGCCAGAAGGAGGCCAATGGGCGGGAGTGGGGGCGGGGCAAGGTCTCCGGTGGCGAGGGGCAAGGCCTCGGGGACGGGGACAACATCTCCGCCGGCGAGCGGGCAGGTCCACGGCCGGGTCGTCCAGCGCGGCGGGCATATGAGGCACACCCGGTCACAGAGCGGCGTGCCCGCTCTGTGACCGGGTGGCCGAGACCGTGTCCTACCCGGCCGGTTCGAGGAGCTCGTGTCGTCCGCCCAGGTATCGGTGCAGGAATCGGTCGGCCGCTCGATACATGTCAATCCGGTTCTCCGGGTTCAGGAACCCGTGTCCTTCATCGTTCTTGACCATGTACTCGACATCGACCCCGCGCGCCCTCAGCGCGGCGACGATGTTGTCGGACTCGGCCTTCACGACGCGGGGGTCGTTGGCGCCTTGCACCACCATCAACGGTGTGCGGATGTCCTCCACCCGGCTGATCGGTGAACGGGCCAGCATGTCGGCCTCCTGCTCGGGATCGGCGGGGTTACCCACATAGCGGTACCAGTTGGCGACCAGCCCGGGTTGGGCGAACGGGGGCAGCGAGCGCATGACGTTCGCCAGGTTCGAGATGCCGACGTAGTCGATGGCGGCGGCGAAGCGGTCCGGGGTGAACGAGACGCCGACGAGTGCGGCGTAGCCGCCGTAGGAACCGCCGAAGATACCGATCCGGCCCGGGTCGGCGTAGCCCTGGGCGACCGCCCAGTCGACGGCGTCGATCAGGTCGTCGTGCATCGCGCCGGCGAACTCCCCGATCGCGGCTTGCGTGTGGGACTTGCCGTAGCCGATGGAGCCGCGGAAGTTGACCTGAAGCACGGCGTAGCCACGGTTGGCCAGCAGCTGCACCTCGGGGTCGAATCCCCAGCTGTCCCGGAACCACGGGCCACCATGGACCAACAGCACCATCGGAAGTGTGGACGGCTCGATCCCCACTGGCAGCGTCAGGTACGACGGCAGGGCCAGCCCGTCCCGCGCGGTGATCGTCACCGGCCTCATGGGGGCCATCGTGTCCGGGTCGAGGTGCGGGTAGGGGCGGAACAGGAGCCGGCTCTCGCCGGTGGCGTGGTCGTAGTAGTAGGTGACCTCGGGATCGCGGTCGTGGACGAAGTTCGCGACCCATCGCTGCCCGCTGTCGTCGGACGAGAGCTCTCCAAGGTCTCCGTCGGAGAGCGGTTCCAGGTTCCGCAGTACCGCGGCGAAGTCCGCGTCCATCGGGCGGATCTGCTGTCGTTCCCCGAGGTAGCGCACGCCGAGCAGCGCGCCGGTGCGCCGGTGGCGGATCAGCGGCGACGACAGCCCGGCGACGGCGCGCCGGGTTCCGTCGAGGTCCAGGGCCGGGTGGCTGTCGACCTCGGTCTCCGCTCCCGTGGTCAGGTCGACCCGGACCACGCGCGTGAGGTCGGTGCCTCGTGTCGATCCGATCCAGACACCGGCTCCGTCCGAGGCCATCTCGAACGGGTTGATACCCAATGGGTAGTCGGCGCCGTCGAAGGTGGCGATCAGCTCCAGCTCGCCCGCCGTCGCATTCCAGCGGGACAGCGCGAAGTCGCCCTCCTCGGTAAGGGTGCGGGCGAGCAGCTCGCCGTCGGCGCCCCACAGCCAGCCGTACACATGGCCCGGGTTCTCGGCCAGCACGGCGAGTTCACCGGTCGCGATGTCGATCTCCACCAGGTCGAACTCTTCGGCCTTCCTGGCATTGAGCTGCACGATCGCCTTGCCGGGACGTTCGACGGGCAGGTCCAGTTCCAGGACCTTCGTTCCGGGAAAGGGCGTGAGGTCGACCACGGGGGCGCCCGGATCGTCGAGGTCGACCCGGTGGACGTGCCAGTTCTCGTCGCCGCCGGTGTCCTGGGTGTAGAGCAACCAGCGTGGGTCGTCGGTCCAGCGGTAACTGATCACGCTGCGGGTCTCGTCAGCGGTCACGCACCGTGCGTCGGTGTCGCTGTCGACGCTGCTCACCCACACGTTCAGCCGGTTCTTCCACGGTGCGAGCCAGGCGATCCGGGTGCCGTCCGGTGAGATGGAGGCCCCGGTGCGCTCGGGTGAGCCGAAGAACTCCTCGATCGTGATCAGTTCTGGCAGTGCCATGGTGCTTCCTTCCTCAAAGCCGCGCGCGGCCGGCCTGGTGGGGTTGGTTGATGCGCGGCGGGGCCCGGCTCTCCGTCACTTCGCCCAGGCTCAGGCCGAGCTCAGCCGGACGGCGGACGCGGGCCGGCTCGACGGCATCGCGCAGCGCGTACGCGCGATGGCCATGGGAAGGCCGCGGCGGCTCGGGCAGCAGCCCGGTCCGGTGGTGGTGCCGCACGGCGCGGGTGGTGATACCGACGATGCAGGCGAGCGCTCCGCTTCGCATGGCACCAGTAGAAACGTTGTCGCTGCGACAAGGTCAAGCGGCACCGTCCGTCCCCATGGCGGCGGTTCCGGTGGCCGTGTCAGGTGCCCTCGGCCATGGCCTTCAACTCCTTCGGCCACTCCTCAAGACCACCGCCGAGGTGCTTGGCGGAGGTGGTCCCGAGCCGGGGCCGCCCCACCGGATGTGCGCATCCCGTCACAGGCGCCGTACGCCTGCCCGGCTGCGCGGCTGCGCGGCTGCGCGGCTGCGCGGCCGCGCCCAGGCCAGGCCAGGCCAGGCCAGGAAGAACGGCACCACTACGCTTGAACGGCAACGCCCTACCGGCAGAACACCAGCACCACGACGAAACCGAGGCGGCGAAGACGGTGACGAACAGGCCCAGGCGGCGAAAGGCCCCGCGGACAGTCGGCTCGCCGAGCCGGACCTCTCCCCTCGATGCTCGCCCGTGAACTCAGCGTCTCCGTACGCACGCTGCACCGGGCGTTCGCGGCGGCCGAGGACACCGGCGCCGGGTACCTCCGGCGCACCAGGCTCGAACAAGCCCGGCTCGAACTCCTCACCCCGAAGCACCGGCCGAGCATCTCGGAACTGGCCGCCCCAGCACCTCGGCCGGTCCGCCGCCGTCGCCCGGCGGCAACCGGACCGGCACCCGTAGAAGGACGACGCATGCATCCCCTGGTCCCGGCCGAGGCCGGCACATGAAACTCCTGGTGACCGGCGGTGCCGGCTTCATCGGCTCCCACTACGTCCGTACGCTCCTCGCCGGCGGATACCCGGGCCATGAGAAGGCCGCGGTCACCGTCCTGGACAAGCTCACCTATGCGGGCAACCGGACGAACCTCCCGGCGAGCCACCCGCGGCTGAGGTTCGTCGAGGGGGACGTCTGCGACCGGAGCCTGCTCCTCGGTCTGCTCCCGGGTCACGACGCGGTGGTCCATTTCGCCGCGGAGTCCCATGTCGACCGTTCCCTGACCGACGCCGGGGCATTTGTCCGCACCAATGTCGGCGGCACCCAGACGCTCCTCGACGCCTGTGTCGCCACCCGCATACCGCGGGTCGTGCACATCTCCACGGACGAGGTGTACGGATCGATCGCCGAGGGCGCCTGGACCGAGGACCACCCGCTGCTGCCCAACTCCCCCTACGCCGCGTCCAAGGCGTCCGCCGATCTCATCGCCCGGTCGTACTGGCGCACCCACGGCCTCGATCTGTCGATCACCCGGTGCTCCAACAACTACGGCCCCTACCAGCACCCGGAAAAGCTGATCCCCCTCTTCGTCACGAACCTGCTGCAGGGGGAGCCGGTGCCCCTGTACGGGGACGGCGGGAACGTGCGGGAGTGGCTGCACGTCGACGATCACTGCCGCGCCATCCAGCTCGTGCTGACCCGCGGCAAGGCCGGTGAGGTCTACCACATCGGCCAGGGCAATCAGCGCTCCAACCGGCAGATGACCGAACTGCTGCTGGAGCTGTGCCATGCGGATCCGCACCTGGTGCGCCGGGTGCCCGACCGCAAGGGCCACGATCTGCGCTATGCGCTGGACGACGGCAAGATCCGCCGCGAGCTGGGGTATGCCCCGGCGGTCTTCTTCGCACGGGGCCTGGGCGAGACGGTGGCCTGGTACCGGGACAATCCGGCCTGGTGGAAGCCGTTGAAGGGCGGTACGCAGTGAGCGGCACGGCCCTTGCCGCGCCCGGATGGCCCACCGATCACCACCCTCACTGAGCCATTGGTACAGTCACCTCTCCCCTCCCCTGATGCACTCACCGAACCCGTCAGGCCGAACCCGTGAGGAGGCCGTGAACCATGGCCGTGGATGCCCTGGACGCCAAGATCCTGCGGTTGCTGCTGGAGCAGCCGCGCACCAGCGTGCGGGAGTACGCGCGGCTCCTCGGTGTCGCCCGGGGAACCGTTCAGGCACGCCTCGACCGCCTCGACCGGGACGGTGTGATCACCGCCTACAGCCCCCGGCTGTCGCCCGCCGCACTCGACCACCCCGTTCTCGCCTTCGTCCACATCGAGGTCACCCAGGGGCATCTGGAGGAGGTGGCCGACGCGCTGGCGAAGGTCCCGCAGATCATCGAGGCGTTCTCGACAACCGGTGGCGGGGATCTGCTGACCCGGGTGGTGGCACGGGACCCGGCGCATCTGGAGGATGTGATCCAGCGGCTGATCAGCCTGCCGGGCGTGGTCCGCACCCGTACGGAGGTGGCGCTGCGCGAGCGGGTGCCGCACCGGATGCTGCCGTTGGTCGAGGCAGTGGGCGGCGCCGCCGGGTCGCGGTGAGCCGGCCGCTTGGCATGCTGGGGGTATGAGCGCCTCCGCCGCATCCCGGGTCACGTCCGCCCCGCCCGCTCCGGTGATCTTCGATCTCGACGGCACCCTCGTCGACAGCGAGCCCAACTATTACGAGGCCGGGCGCCGGCTGCTGGCCGGCTACGGCGTACCGGATTTCAGCTGGGAGCATCACACCCGCTTCATCGGCATCGGCACCCGCGAGACGCTGGAGATCCTCAGCCGGGAGTTCGGCATCGACGCACCGCTGGAGGAGCTGCTCGCCGGCAAGAACCGCACCTATCTGGAGCTGGCGCGGGCCCACACCGAGGTCTTCCCCGAGATGCGCGCACTCGTGGAGCGGCTGTCGGCGGCCGGGCATCCGATGGCGGTGGCGTCCGGCTCGTCACGGGCCGCGATCGAGGCAGTGCTCGCCGGTACCGGGCTCGATGCGCTGCTGACCACGGTCGTGTCCGCCGAGGAGGTGGCGCACGGCAAGCCCGAGCCGGATGTGTTCCTGGAGGCGGCGCGCCGGCTGGGTGTCGCTGCTGCCGACTGTGTGGTGCTGGAGGATGCGGCGCCCGGTGCGCTCGCGGCGCGGCGGGCGGGGATGCGGTGCATCGCCGTCCCCTATGTGGCGGCCACCGCGGACGATCCGGCGTTCGCGAGCGCCGGGCTGCTGTTCAAGGGTGGTCAGGGGGAATTCACGGCGCGGGCCGCGTACGAGTGGCTCGGGCAGCCCGTGCGGACTTCCCCCTGACCGGGTGGGTCACTCCAGGCCGAGGGACTTGCATTCGGCGGCGAGACCGCCGGCGCAGAGCAAGTCGGTCCGGACCGCGCCGTCGAGGACGACGGTGTCCTTCATATTCTTCCTGGTGACGATCTGCGCCTTGAACAGCCGGGCGGGGATACCGGACTTGCTGCTGCTGTCGGCGGTGGTCGGCGTCAGGGACTTGATGCTCTTGCCGCGCAGCAGGCGGAAGGCGATTTCGGCGGCGGTTTCGGCCTCCGGCCTGACTTCCTTGTAAATGGTGAAGGACTGGGTCCCGGCTATCAGCCGCTGCAGCGCGGGGAGTTCGGCGTCCTGGCCGCCGAGCGGCACATTCTTGATACCCGCCGACTTGAGGGCCGCGGCGATACCGCCCGCCATTCCGTCATTGGCCGAATAGACCGCGTCGAAGCCCCCCGCCCCATGGGCGTTGATGAAGTCGGTCATCTCCTTCTTGGCCGCCGCCGCGGACCAGCCGGGGATGTTCTTCTCGTAGACGATCTTATGGACCTTGCCGTCGAGGACGGCATGGGCGCCCTTCTTGTACGACGGCGCATTCGGGTCGGTGGGGGAACCGTTCATCATGACGACGTCGGAAGTGGCCGCCTGGGAACCGAGGGCGGCGAGAATCCCCTGCCCCTGGAGCCGGCCGATCTTCTGGTTGTCGTAGGAGACATACGCCGCGACATCGCCCTCGGCGAGCCGGTCGTACGCAATGACCTGGACGCCCTTCTTGGCGGCCGAGTCCACCCAGCTCTTGGCCGCGGCGGCGTCGACCGGGTCCAGGATGATGACCTTGACGCCCTTGTTCACGAGGGCGTCGAACTGTCTCTTCTGCTCATCGGTATTCTGCTCGGCATTGTGGTAGTCGAGTGTGCATTCGAGGCAGAGGGAGGCAACGCGCGACGAAATGATGCGGTGGTCGAACCGCTCGTACCGGGCCGCTTTGCTCTCCGGGAGGAGCAGCCCGATGGAGTCCTTGCCGGCACCGGCTTCCTGATGATCGCTTCCACAGGCCGCCAAGGGCGCTGCGAGCGAAAGCGCCATTGCGCCGGTGAGGGCGCGTCGCATTATTGCATTCATTCCCGGTACCTCCAAAGGGGCCGCCTGACCGGCCCAGAACGGCTGAAGTGAACGTCACCTTCGGCCCTACCGTCAAGAATCGAAGCAAGAACGATATGGAAGTGAGCTGTGCGTTGACTCTCTGAACACCCGTCACTCGGCGGCGTTCCGGACGGCACCGAAACGGTCAATTCATTCCGGAACACTCCGGAACGTTCCGTTTCTCTCTCCGTCGGACCGGCCGCGCGGCACGGGCGGAAACCGGTCTCACCGGCATCGGTTTTCCGGTCAACCAGGCGGATGACAAGCGGAGTTGACTGCCCATATCCGGGCGGTGATCTCCCGCGTGGGTACGAGTGCAGCGTTTTGCCGTGCACACCGGGCCACGAGAAGAGAGAAATAGATGGCAGGCACAGCTTTCCGGTGTGGCCACCGAGCGGCTCGACAAGTGGTCAAGACCAATCGGGGCGGTCCGACGGCGTCCGGGCGAGGCCGTGGCGAACCTTTCCGCTCCGCAACCAAATATGGCGGCGGAAATGGGGAACTCCTGGGAATTTCTTTAGCTTAATTTTTTAGGCCCGGACTCTCTCCATCGAGAGAACCCGGGCCACGCCCCTCTCCGTCACGCGTGGACCGCCTCGCGCGCCACCGCCGGAAGGACCGGTGCAGCCGCCCCGGATCAGCCCACCCAGCCGCTCGTGAGCCCGAGCACCGCAGAACCGTCCAGGTCGGTGAGCTTGATGCCGGTGAATCCGCGCGCCCAGTCCGAAGTCTGGATGCGGAACGCGGGGCGGTCCGCGGTGAGCGCTTCCAGTACGGCCTCGGCGGCCTCGGCCGAAGTCTGCGCGCTGTTGAGGAACTGCGCCATGGTGCGGTCCAGGTAGGCCTGCAGCGCGTCCGCGTACGGGCCCGCGGCGGCGACCTCGACCTCCGGGTCGGCCCCGATGTTGTTGACGAATTCGGTCGCCACGGCGCCGGGTTCGACGACAGAGACCATGACCCCGAGCCGCGCCGCCACCGGCGCCAGGCTCTCCATGTAGCCCTCGACGGCGGACTTGGCCGCGCAGTAGGCCTCGTTGAAGGGCTGACCGATCACCCCGCCGACGCTGGTGACGGTGATCAGACGGCCGCCGGAGGCGCGCAGATGCGGCAGCGCCGCCTTCGAGACATGAAGCACGCCGAAGAAGTTGACCTCCATCACCTTGCGCACCTCGTCGACGGCCTCGTTCTCCAGGGTGCCGACGTGCCCGGCGCCCGCATTGTTGACCACGGCGTCGAGCCGGCCGTAGTCCGCGATCACTCCGTCGACCGCGGCGGCGACGGAGGCCTCGTCGATGACATCGAGCCGCCGGACGTCGAGCTCCACCCCCGCTTCCGTCGCCGCCGTGCGCAGGGCGTCGGCACGGCCGGTGTCGCGCAGCGTGGCCACGACCTGCCAGCCGGCCCGCGCGGCGGCCACCGCGGCGGCCAGGCCGATGCCGGAGGACGTACCGGTGATCAGAACAACCTGGGAAGACATGGCAAACCCTTCGGCCCCGTAGACCGGAGCAAATTAGGTGCGTGTACACACACCATAAGCATCATGTGCGCACACACGCAACCGGTAGCCTTGCCGCATGGCGAAAAGGAAGCTCACCCAGGCCGAGATGCCCGTGGCCGACCACGCTTTCTACGGGCTGGTCTGGGCCGGAACCGTCCTCACCGAACGCGTGGACCGCGCCCTGACCAAGGCCCACGATCTGCCGGTCTCCTGGTTCGAGGTGCTGTTCTGGCTCGCCTCCAGCCCCGACCCGGTCCCGGCCTCCGTGCTCGGCAACAGCACCATGCTCAGCCGCAGCCAGGTCTCCCGCGTCGTGGACGCCCTCCAGAGCCGCGGGCTGGTCGCCCGCACCCCCTCCGCGCATGACGCACGCTCCGTCGAGGTGTCCCTGACCCCGGAAGGACGCCGGCTCTTCGAGGAGGCCGAAGCCACCCGCCGCTCCTGCCTGGCCCCGGTGTTCACCGATCTCCTCGACCAGGAGGACCTGGAAGCACTGAGCACGGTGTGGCGGAAGCTGAAGGCCGACAAGCACGGCTGAGACCGGCGGGGACCGCCTTGCACATCATGGTGGTTCGGGCGAAGCTGCCGGCGCTTGCACCCGCGTGTTGTGCGCACCGCGGTGGACGGGTGTGGTCACTGTCGCCAGGATCTCGGGTGAACACGCAGTCTCAGCGACGAGAGGCGGAACGTACGGATGGCGAAGCACTGGGCGGACTTCCAGTACGAGATCTATCTCCACGGCATGACAGGCGCCGTACCGCGGCTGCCGACCGATCTGACGCGGCTGGAGCAGCTCGCCGAGCAGCGCCTCGGGCCCGGTCCGGTCGGTTATGTGGCGGGCAGCGCGGGCACCGGCAGCACCGCCGACGCCAATCGTGCGGCACTGCACCGCCGGCGGATCGTTCCGCGGATGCTCCGTGAGGTGCACGAACGCGATCTGTCCGTGGAGGTGTTGGGGCGGGCGCTGCCCGCGCCGCTCGCGCTGGCGCCGGTGGGCGTGTTGTCGATCATGCATCCGGACGCCGAGCCGGCTGCCGCGCGGGCCGCCGCGGCGCAGGGCGTGCCGTACATCCTGTCCTCCGCCTCCAGCACCCCCATGGAAGAGGTCGCCGAGGCGATGGGCGACGGGGAGCGGTGGTTCCAGCTGTACTGGGCCAAGGACCGGGAGGTCACCAGGAGCTTTCTGAGCCGGGCGAAAGCGGCCGGATACACCGCGCTGTTCGTCACGCTCGACACCCCGCTCCTCGCCTGGCGGCCACGCGATCTCGACCAGGCGTACCTGCCGTTCCTGCACGGTGTGGGCACCGCCAACTACTTCACCGACCCCGCGTTCCGGGCGGGGCTCGCCAAGCCGGTCCACGAGGACCCGAACGCGGCCGTCATGCACTTCCTGGGGATGTTCGCCGACCCCGCCAAGACCTGGCCGGACCTGGCGTTCCTGCGCGAGAACTGGGACGGCCCGATCGTACTCAAGGGCATCGTGCACCCACAGGACGCCCTGCGGGCCGCCGAGGCCGGCATGGACGGTGTGGTCGTCTCCAACCACGGCGGCCGCCAGGTGGCCGGCTCCGTCGCCGCCGCCGATGCCCTGCCCCGGGTCGCCGAGGCGGCGGCCGGCCGGCTCACCGTGCTCTTCGACAGCGGCATCCGCACCGGCGACGACATCGTCAAGGCGCTGGCCCTGGGCGCGAAGTCGGTGCTGGTGGGCCGCCCGTACGCCTATGGGCTCGGCCTCGACGGCCAGGCGGGCGTCGAGCATGTCATCCGCTGTCTGCTCGCCGAGCTGGACCTGACCCTCGCACTGTCCGGGCACTCCCGCCCGGCCACCCTGTCCGCCGACGACCTCATCGAGGAATCCGTATGACCACCACGCCGGCCCCGTCCCCCAGCCCGGCGCCGCACACCGTGCGCAACGTCCTCGCCGTCGTCTCGCCGCACGTCGGTGGCCGCGCCGCCGGAGCCGCGCTGTCCGGCCTCTTCCCCGGGCAGACCCGGGTCACCGTCGTCGAGACGACCGACGAGGACCCGGCGGCCCTGCGCGACGCGCAGCTCCTCATCACCGGCCTCGCTCCGGTCACCGCCGGGCATCTCGCCGCCGCCCCGTCCCTGGAACTCGTCCAGTGCGCCAGCCACGGCTTCGACTACGTCGACCTGGACGCGGCCCGCGCACGGGGAATCCCGGTCTGCAACATCGGCTCCAGCGGCGCGGAGAAACAGAACGTCGCCGAGCAGACCTTCGCCCTGATGCTGGCCCTGGCCAAGCAGCTGGTCCCGGCCCATACGGCCCTTGTCGAGGCCGACTGGGCGCTGCCGCGCCTGCAGCAGTCCCTCACCGAGCTGTCCGGCAAGACCCTGGGCATCGTCGGCCTGGGCCACATCGGCGAGGAAGTCGCCCGCCGTGCCGTCGCGTTCGACATGGACATCGTCTATGCCGGGCCGAAGCCGGTCGCACCGGAGACCGCGGCCCGCCTCGGCGGCGCCCGACATCTGAGCCTCGACGAACTGCTGCGCACCTCCGACTACATCACCCTGCACGCCCCGCTCACCGACACCACCCGCAGCCTCCTCGACGCCGAGCGCCTGGCCCTCCTCAAGCCCACCGCGTTCGTGATCAACACGGCCCGCGGCGCCCTCATCGACCAAGACGCGCTTGCTAACGCCCTGGCAGCCGGCACTCTCGCTGGTGCCGGTCTCGATGTTTTCGACCCCGAGCCCCCCACGGCCGCCCTGCGCCTGCTCAAGGCCCCGAACGTGGTGCTCTCCCCGCACGTCGCGGGCGTCACCCGCGAGACCCTGGTCCGTATCGCCCTGGCCGCCGTGCAGAACGTCATCGGCCATCTGGAGGGCAAGCCGCTGCGGGACATCGTCTCGTAACGGCGCGCCCCGGCTGCCGCCATCGGGCAGCCGGTGCCTCCCGCACGACCGGCCCGGCCGTACTCGTGCGGGAGCGGGGGGGCATCGATGCCCCGCCGCTCCCGGTCCCCACCCCGCCCGGTCCCGGTCCCCACCCCACGGCCCCCGTGCCCCCTTTCCCCTTCGGCCGCGCATTCCGGTTTCCCCTTCGGTCGCGCATTCCGGCCATTGTTCGGCGCATGGATGCGGTACCGGTCCGGCCTCAGGTGTGATCACCATGGTCAGCGTCTCGCCCAACGGCCTGTCTTGCACGGCCAGTTCGTCACCGGCCGCGCGCCGGGAAGCTCCGGCGAGACCTCACCGAGGCATCCCAGGCCCGTCCCGCGCTCCGTGACGGCAGCACCAGGAAAGGCTGGTTCACGCTCGTGGAACCCCGTGGACGCACCCGTTGGGCGATGGGTGGACTGCTCGCCGGAGGCATACTCGTCAACTTCCTCGACCGCACGGCGATTTCGGTGGCGAGCTCCTCGATCGCCGATGACTTCGGGCTGGATCTCCAGCAGCTCGGCGTGGTCCTGTCGGCCTTCACATGGTCGTACTGCCTGGTCCAGTTACCCGCCGGCCTGCTGGTGGACATCCTGGGCGTCTCGCGGCTCACCCGGATCGCCTCCGCGTTATGGGCCGTTGCCGGTCTGCTGACCGCGGTGGCCGGCGGGACCGGCCCGATCATCGCGGCACGGCTGCTGCTCGGGGTGGCGGAGGGGCCGTCGATGGTCGGCGCCTCCAAGGCGACCGCGGCGTGGTTCCCCCTCGGGGAGCGCGGTATGGCGACGGCAATGTTCGACGGCGCGACCAAGCTGGCCAACATGGTGGCGTTCCCGGTGCTGGCGTTCGTGATGAGCGAGTGGGGCTGGCGGGCCGGATTCCTGTTCACCGCCGCGGTCAGCGTGCTGTTCACCGCCGTGTGGTGGTGGGGCTACCGGGACCCGTCCGGGTACCGCGCGCTGCGTCCGGCGGAGCGGGAGTTCATCCTCGAGGGCGGGGCGCGCGATGTCGAGCGGGGCGGGACCCGGCAGTTCCGCTCGGCGCTGCGCTCCGGCAGGATCTGGATCCTGTCCTGCGGATTCGCCTGTTACGGCTACACCATCAACATCGTGCTGACCTGGATGCCGGAGTTCCTGCAGCGGCAGTTCGGCGTACGGCTGCTGCAGTCGGGCTTCTATTCGATGATCCCGTGGGCGGTGGCAACGGTGGCCGAACTCGTCGTCGGCGGCTGGCTGGTGGACCGGCTGGTGCGCCGGGGCCGCGACGCGTGGACGGTGCGCAAGACCGTGCTGACGGGCGGGCTGGCGCTCGGCGCGACGATCGGCGCCGCGGGCAGTGCCGGCTCGCCCGGTGCCGCCGTCTTCTGGATGTCCCTCTCCCTGGCGGGGCTGGCCATTGCCGCCCCGGTCGCCTGGGGACTGCCGGGGCTGCTCGCACCGCCGGGGACGGTGGGGGCGGTCAGCGGGCTGATGAACTTCCTCAATACGGCGGCCACCGCGGGCGGTGTGCTGCTCACCGGCCGGCTGGCCCAGGTGACCGGATCGTTCGACGCGCCGTTCCTGTTCGCGGTCGCCGTGCTGGGCGTCGGGGTCGCGCTCTACTGGACGGCGCTGCACCGGGCTGCTGTGCCGGACTCCGCCCCGGCCCGGCAGTCGCAGCGGGTCTGAGACCTTGCCCCGCCACCTTGTGCAGGGTCAACGCACCTGCTCAGCATGGGCAGTTGCTGTGGCTGCCGTCACAGATTCGGCACCCCGCTCCGGGGAAGCCCTTAGTACCGACGGGCAGTTCTCTGCAGGGGGGCGTGGAAAGCAGCTATGCACACTGTCGGTCCGACCCGGCGCCGAGCCGACGCAGCGCCGGCAGTCCGCCTCGGGCGGTCGCCGGAAGCGCCCGGTCCCGCCCCGGGCACCAGCGCTTCTCCGCCGGGTGCCGCCGCGGCCGAGGTGCGCCGTCGATGACCGATACCTCTGTCTTAGCGTCCTGCCTGGCGCGATTGTCCTGGCCGCCGGAACGGCTGGCCCGGGAGATCAACAAGAGGTGCGGCAACGGCACCATCAGCAGCAAGGCCCCCTACAACTGGCTGAAGGGCGCATGTCCCAGGCGCCGGCTGCCGCACATCGTCGCCAAGATCCTTTCCGACCAGCTCGGCGAGTCCATCGCGGTCGAAGCGCTGTGGCCCGGACGCTTCCCGGCCGCGGCACCGCAGTGTCAGCGCATCCCCGCTCCGCGGCGCCCCGTGTCGCCCGTCCCGCGGCCGGCCGCCCTGGATCCGGTCACCGCATCGGTGGACTGGCTGGTGACCGACGTCGCCCCGCCGCCCCGCCGGACGCGCGGCGCCGAGGTCCCGGACGTCGCCGTCGATGTGCTGACCGTCAGGATCCGGCAGCTGCGGCAGTTGGACGACAGCTGCAGCAGCGGGCTCGTACTGGACTGGGCGCTCCAGGACCTCCAATGGGCGAAGAAGCTGGCCGGCACCTGCTCCTACGACACCACGACCGGCGTGCGCCTGCACCGGATCGTCGCCGAACTCGGCCAGCTCACCGCCTGGCTGACCGCCGACCAGGGCATGGACGAGTTGAGCCATGCCCGCTTTCTGGCCGCCCTGAGCGCCGCACGTGCCGCCGGCGACCGGCCGCTCGCCGCGTACATCATCTCCTGTATGAGCTACCGGGCCGTCTGGGCCGGACGGTCACAGGAGGCGTTGCGGCTGATCCGCATCGCCCGCAAGGGGGCGGCGCAGGACGACATGGGCATCGGCCAGGCGCTGCTGGCCACGCGCGAGGCCAGAGCCCATGCCGCTCTCGGCGACGAGGCGGGCTGTCAACGGGCCCTGGACGAGGCCGCCGACCTCAGCCGGGCCGGCCGGCCGTCGTCCGACCCGCCATGGGCCTATTGGCTCACGCCTGCGGTCATGGTGGCCGATGCCGGGCGGGCCTGGCTGGAGTTGGGGCGTCCCCGGCGGGCGGAGTGGCATCTCGCGCACGGGATCGACCTGCTGCGCGGCAGCCAGCCGCGCAATCTGCTGCTGCACAGCACCTCGCTGGCCGAGGCTCGGCTGGCGCACCGGGAGGTCGACGGTGCCGCGGAGGCCGCCGCGGAGGCGCTGGCCCTGGCCGAGAGCGTCACCTCACAGCGCGCCCACGCCCGGCTCAGGGCACTGCGGCGGCGGTTCGGGCGGTACGACAGTCCGGTGGCGCGCGAGATCGTGCAACGGGCCGGTGATCTGCTGGAAGCGGACCGGGTACGGGCGGCGCGCCGGACGGTGAACCCCGAGGTGTGCCGGTGAGCGCAGCCGGTCGGCGCGGGGACGACCGGCCGGCGGCCGGGGCCGGGAGCGCGGTGGTCCGGGCGAGGAACCGGCGCGGAAGGCGGACGACGGCTCCGGCCGGAGCACGGCCGCCGTGCCGTGGTGACGCCTTCGCCGGGCCGCCGGCATCCACCGGCAGTGCGGTGGTGCGCACTCCCGTCCTGGTCGTCACACACTGAGGTGCGGCCCTGCACCACCGCGCACGACCACGCGCGACCGCCCCGTTGGCAAGTCCCCGGCCCGGAACGGCATCCAGGAGAAAGGAACATATGCGAGTCACTCACGAGGTACCGCTGGCCCCGATGACCACGCTGGGCATCGGAGGACCGGCCGCGGCCCTCATCGAGCTGCACGACCCGGCGGACTTCCCCGAGTGCGTGATGCTTGCGGACGCCTTCCCCGGCGAGCCCGTCTGCCTGGGCGAAGGAAGCAATGTGCTGGTCGGCGACGCCGGATGCGACAGCGCCGTACTGCGGATGAGCACCAAGGGCGTGTGCATCGGCGGGAACACCGATGACGGACGGGTGCTGGTCGAGGTCCAGGCCGGTCATCTGCTCGCCGATCTGGTCGATACGGCCATCGCCGAGGGCCTCACCGGTATGGAGATGCTGGTGGGCATCCCCGGGACCGCCGGTGCCACACCGGTCCAGAATGTCGGCGCCTACGGTCAGGAGACCGCCGACACCTTGGTGCAGGTGACGGCGTGGGACTGGAAGCTGCGCCGTATGGTCACCCTGGAAGCCGCGGCCTGCGGACTGGGCCACCGCACCAGCGTCTTCAAACGCTCCCGCCGATGGACGTTGCTGAGCCTGGTCTTCGCGCTGCGCCGGTCGCAGTTGAGCGCACCGGTGACCTACCGGACGGTCGCCGCCGAACTCGATGTACCGGTCGGGAGCCGGGTGCCCCTGGACGAGGTGGCTCAGGCGGTGCTCACCGTCCGGCGGAGCAAGGGCATGGTGCTGGGCTGCAGCGGCACCGATGACCGGTCGGTCGGCAGTGTGTTCCTCAGCCCCGAGATCTCCCCCGCGCAGGCCGACGGCCTGCGGGCGCGTCACGCCCCGGTGAACCGCTTCCCGGACGGCTCGGTCCGGGTGAGTGCGAGCTGGCTCATCCGGGAGGCCGGATTCGAGCTGGGCTGCCCGGTCGTCACGGGCGTACGGATTTCCTCGCTGCACTACACCCTGGTCGCCGAGGAGGGGGCGACTGCCGCCGATTTCACCAGGGCGGTCGACATCGTGTTCCAGGAGGTTCTGCGTCGCACCGGGGTACGGCTCACCTCCGAAGTCGACATCCTTTGAACCGGACTGCCGGGC
The DNA here is from genome assembly GCF_053612065.1 of Streptomyces sp. NPDC054765. Lineage (NCBI taxonomy): Bacteria > Bacillati > Actinomycetota > Actinomycetes > Kitasatosporales > Streptomycetaceae > Streptomyces > Streptomyces sp. NPDC054765. Next base: position 20,188 of record NZ_JBSHBP010000008.1, read on the forward strand.
AGGAGGCGCGCCTTCTCCCGGGCAAGATCCGTGGGAAGACGGACCCCGGGGGGGCTGCCGCCGTCGGGCCGCGACGGCGGCAGCCCTCCCCGCAGGTTTCAGCCCTCGCTGGGGGAGAAACGGCCGACGGCGTCGCCGTGGGCCGTGCACTCCGTGTCGCCGTAGCGGTCGACGGAGGTGCCGGTGAGGCCGGTGAATGCGTCGTACGCGTGGTCCAGGGGCAGGTCTTTGCTCACCCTGAACCGCAGCTGCACGTGGACGGACTCGCGGGGCTTCAGCGTCTTGGGGCCGGGGATGGTGCCGCGGGCGTTTCCATCGGCCTGGCGCAGCGTCTTCCAGGCGCGCTGCGAGGTGTCCCAGTACTGCAGATCGCCGTACGGGCTCAGGTCGTGCTCGCCCTCGTTGTAGACATAACTGCCCAGCTTGGCGCTGAGTTCGAACGACTTCAGCTCCTTCGCCGAGGCGTTGGTGAGCGTGGCGGTGTAGGTCGTCCAGTCAGTGCCGAGAGTGATCGACTCGGGTATGCCGAACGTGCGGCCCACGAAGGCGTTGTCGGGGTACTGCCCGTTGCTGACGTCGGAGCACTTCGGGATTTCCGCGGCAGGGGCCGCCTGGGAGGCGGGCGCGGCGGCCATCGCCACGGGGAGCAGGGCGGCCGTCGCGGCGGAGACCGACAGGGCGCGGCGCAGTTTCATGAAGATCTCTTTTCCGGTTCTTCGGACCCTTGGAGCCTTTGTTTCCGGTGTCATCGAGTTCTCAGGCCGTGGATCCTTGGATTATCGGGTTCTTGGAGAAATGGTGGGGCTTACGCGGTGACGTCCGTGGCGCCCGGACCGGCCACGCCCTTCCGGCGGCGCACGCCGATGGCCGCACCTGCCCCGACCACCATCGCGGCTCCGCCGGCGAGAGCGATCGCCGGGAGCGCGGACGAGGAGCCGGTCGAGGCGAGGTGGGCGCCGCCCTGCGGGCTGAGGCCACCGGCGGAAGCGGAACCACCCGTACCGCCGCCGGACGCGGCACTCTGGCCGGGCTCGGCCGTGCCACCCGGCTTGCCCGGCTCACCCGGCTTGGTGGTCGGGGGCTGCGTCGGCTTCGCACCCGCGGGGAGGATGGTGAAGTCGTACCAGGCTTCCTTGGCCGAACCACAGGAGCCGTCGCGGTTGCGGTAGTCGCCGGCGGCGAGCGCGTACCCGGCGCCGGGCTTGGCGCCCTTGACCACGCGGGTGCGCAGTTGGAGCGTGAGGGTGCTGTGCGGACCGACGGCAAAGGAGCCGAACAGGCCGTCGGGCGTCGCGTCGTGGAAGGTCTTCCACCGCCCTGTCTTGGCGTCGCGGTACTCGGTCTCCAGCTCCCAGTACGGCCGGTCGACATCTTCGGCGGAGGACACGAGCAGGAAGGGCTGGACCTCCCCCAGGGGCTTGCCGGTGGTGTTGGTGAGCGTCATGGAGAAGGGGGTCCAGGCGCCGCCCGCAGCCAGCTGGGGCGGCAGCCCGTGGACGGCCGCCTGCAACTGGTCGGACTCGAACGCGCAGGACTGACCCACACCATCGGAATCGCCGGCGTCCTTGCCTCCACCGGTGGCAGCACCCGCGCCGGTGGTCCCTTCGGCGGTCCCGGCGGCTTTCGGCGGCTTCCCTGAGGCGGGACGGGCGGCCCCGTCGCGGCCCTGGGATGCCGAGCCACCGGCAGCGGCTTCGCCCGGACGCCGCGGCTCGTCCGGGTTACCCGTTCCGCCGCCGCTCGTTGCGGAATCCGCCGGCCGCTCCGCCGGTGTTGCGGCATCGGGGGAGCCGGGGGAGCCGGGCGTGCGGGGACCGGCTTCGGACACCGGCTCCGTTGCTAACGCGGCGGCGGGCGCGGCCAATACGGCGGCGGGCGCTATCACGGCAGCCGCTGCGGCGGCTGTCAGGGCGCGGCGAATCTTCATCCAGCAGACCTCTCGGATCCCACGTGCCGCCTGGGCGGCACAGGTTGACGTTCGTCATGGTCGGGCCGTGCATGACGCATGGTGTGCGTGAGTGCGCGCGCAGACATGCGCACATGCGCACACCTGCGTCTCCTACATGACCACTCGCATGGCGAAACGGTTGCATGCCCAAGTCACCGAAGTGGCACATGAGGTGGGAGGTATCCCGGGATTTCCGTCAGGGTCCGTCTTCAAAGATCATCGAGTGGTGGATCGTGGTGGGGTGATACCGCCATGAACTCCCTGACGATGAATGGGCGTTGCTCACCCCGCTGATACCGCGGGCCGTCACCGGACGGGCCACGCCGCCGACCTGACCACGTGATCGCGGACACGGCTCACCGCTCTCGCGGCTTCCGCGGTATCGCCACCCGATACGAGAAGACCACCACCTCCTACGAGCAGCGGTCACACTCGCATCACTCCTGCTCTGGGCAAGATCCGTTTGAAGACGGATCCTGGAACCCGGCAGGTGTCGGCCGGATCTCAAAGTCCGTCAGCCCCTCCGGCTCTTCCTCATGGACGGTGACGGTGTTGACGGTCGCCATCGCGGGACCCTCGTGTGCCCAGTCCACCAGCTTCTGTACGCGCTCGGGCTCCCCCTCGAACACGGCCTCCACCGTCCCGTCCGGAAGGTTCCGCACCCAGCCGGCCACGTCGAGCTCGTCGGCCGTACGCCGGCAGGTGTCGCGGAAGAACACCCCCTGCACGTCTCCGGAGGCCACCACCCGTCTGCGGATCATCCGTGCCTCACCTCGTTTGCTCGCCCCGCGGTACGAGCGCAGATATATCCCGGCCGCGTGGTCAGCGGGCGGAGCCACGCCCGGACGGCGTGCGGCTCACGGAGCGTCCGGCGGCCGCGGCGGCGCGGGCGAAGTGGGTGGCGTCGAGGACGGCCGCCCCGCCCGCATCGTTGTTGAAGTACGCGTAGACGTCGGCCCGGTCCGGCCAGGTGCCGGCAACCCGCCGTGCCCAGGTGGTGAGCGCCTGCCTGCCGTAGCGGGGCCCGGGTGCCGCACGGCCCCCGTGGAAGCGCAGATACCCCCAGTCGGCGGTCCGCCAGAGGGGCGTCACGGGCCGGGAGCCACGGTCCGCCCAGCACAGGGCTGCGCCCCGTCGCTCCAGCACGGCACGGATCTGTGTGGTCCACCACGAGGTGTGGCGAGGTTCGACCGCCACCCGCGTGCCGGCGGGGAAGCAGCCGAGGCAGGTGTCCAGCAGCCCGGCGTCCGCGCGCAGCGTGGGTGGCAGCTGGAGCAGTACGGGCCCGAGCCGCGGCCCCAGGCAGGCGGCGCGCGACATCAGCCGCCCGACCGGCTCCTGCGGATCGCGCAGCCGCTTGATGTGGGTCAGATAGCGACTGGCCTTGACGGCCATCACGAACCCGCCGGGGGTGCGGTCCCGCCAGTCCGCGAAGGTCTTCTCCTCGGGCAGCCGGTAGAAGGCGGCGTTGCTCTCGACGGTGGCGAACTGCCGCGCGTACTCCTCCAGCCACAGCCGCTGCGGCTGCTCCTGCGGGTAGAGGACACCGCGCCAGTCCTTGTACTGCCAGCCGGAGGTTCCGACGAGGACGGTCATGCCCGTATCCCTGCCCGGTCCGCGGCGGGGCCTATCCCCCTCCCGCCGGGTCGCGCCGGGTCGCGCCGGGTCCCGCCGGGGCGCGGCCGGTCCGGCCGGGGCGCGGCCAGTCCCGCCGGGTCGCGGCCAGTCCGGCCGAAGGCCGAATCAACCGGCCCATCTCCCGGACAGGAAGGTGACCGCGAAGACGGTCATCAGCGGCGCCGTGAGGCAGAGGTACCACGTGGTGAACCGTGGCCTGCGCAGGCTCCAGGCGGCCAGCAGGATCCACAGAGGCCACCACAGGAGCGTGGCGCGGGGTATGGAGGTGTACCAGTACGAGGTGCCCAGTGCCCACAGGCTGAGGCCGACATAGGCAGCCTCCGGCCAGCGGCGCTGCCGGACCAGCACCCCGACCAGCAGAATGCCGACGATCATCGCGAGCAGCTCGGCCTGGGACATCAGGGCGTACCCGGTGGGCAGTGACTCCGCAAAGGCGGCATGCCAGGTGTTCCCCCACGCTTCCCAGGGGGTGTGGAAGTCGCGGTACCAGCCACGTTCTTCGGCATGCTGCCAGGCCATCCAGTCGCCGGTGTGCATCTGCAGGTACCAGCTGTAGAGGACGGGCGGCAGTGCGGGCAGCGCCAGCCAGGGCAGCGCCCGCCACTGCCGACGGCCGCGAACGGTGACGGCGAAGTGGACGGCGAGGGCTGCGGCGAGAAAGAGGCCGCTGACCCGAACGGTGGTGGCCAGAGCGGCCAGTCCGGCCGCGGCGGGCCAGTTGTGCCGCTGGGCGGCGAGCCAGGCCGGCAGGGCGAGCGCGAGGAAGAGCGCTTCGGTGTAGCCCGCCGCCAGGAATATCGCGCACGGCGAGAGCAGAAGGAAGAGGACGGCGCGCCGGCCGGCGTTCTCGTCGGGCAGATGCAGCCGGGCGACCCGGGCGAGCGCCAGGACGGCAACGGCTCCGGAGACAAAGGAGATCAGCAGACCCGCGGTGGCCCAGTCCGGGACGACGGTATGGACGGCCCGCACGAGAAGTGGGAAGCCGGGGAAGAAGGCTTCTCTGTTGTCCCAGCCGTTCCTCCACGGCCCGGCCTGACCGGGGAAGTAGCCGTCGCGGGCGATGTGCAGGAAGTGCCCCCAGTCCCACTGCTGCCAGGGCGCAAGGAGTCCGGCGGCATGCGGGGTCTTGTGATCGTCGGGGAACAGCCAGCGGGTGCAGTAGGCGGTGGTCCAGATCCCCGCCCGGGTCAGCAGATACAGCCACAGCACCTCACGGTCCGCGGGCCCGGGGACGAAACGTGGCCGGCCACGGACCGCCTGCCGCGGACGGGGCGGATGAGAGCGGTCGAGGGCGTCGGCCGTGGCCGCTGCGCCGGAGGTGCGGGCCGGCGACGGGCGCCGCTGCGGTCCGGCAACGGGGCCTGCGGTGAGGGACGGCTGCTTCCGGCGCAGGCGTGGCGACAAGACGGGCATAGCGGGATCTCCTGCTGGGATTCGGGCGTGCGGGACCGCCCGGCGACCGGACCGCCGGGTCAGGGTGAGGACCGGGTCAGGGTGGGGAGGGGAGGGGAGGGGAGGGGGCAGCGCGGTGGGGCGGTGGACCGGGACGGGTCAGCGCGGTGGGGCGGTGGACCGGGACGGGTCAGCGCGGTGGGTCGGTGGACGGAGGGGTGCCGTGCGTGGGGGTGGCGGACGAGCCCTGGGCGCCCTGGCCGCTCCGGGGCAGCGACGTGGTGGGCACTCCCGTCGAGCTACGGCCGGGGACAGGAACATCCGTCGCGGCAGAGGTGCTGCGGGGCGACGTCGGTGCGGAGGTCGGCGTGGGACTCGGCTTGGAGGGAGAAGGGGTGACGGCAGGGACGGTGGTGTCCGAGTCGCCGGGCAGGAGGGCGGCCGCGGCCGCGCCGGTGCCGGCGAAGACCAGGCAGGCGCCGACGACGAGCGCGGCGATCCGGCGCCGGCGCACCCGCTCCCCGCTCCGGGTGACGAGCGAGACCGGTGCGGGGCACGCACGGGACTGCCCGGTGGAGGCGGCTTCCTCGAACAACGACCGCAGCGGGTCATGGGGTTCAGGCACCGGGGGCCTCCTCGATTCGCGGGTCCTGCAGACGAAGGGAGAGTGCGGTCCGGCCCCGGACCAGATGCGTCTTGACGGTGCTGGCGGACAGCCCGGTCTCCCCCGCGATCTGTTCGACGGTCAGGTCGCACACGTAATGCAGCGCCATGGTCCGGCGCTGCTTGGCCGGCAGCTGCCGCAGCGCCTCCACCAGCGCCACGGACTCGGGGCCGGGGCCTTCGACATGCGGCGGGGCGCCGCTACGCTGCCACGCATCCGCGGTACGGCGCCGTACGCGCCACCGGCTCACCGCCAGGTGCCAGGCAACTGTGCGGATCCACGCCTCGGGCTGACGGTTCCGGTCGAGCTGGCGTCGTCGGCTCCAGCCTTTGACGAACGCCTCGTGCACCACGTCCTGCGCCTCTTGCTGATCGCCGAGCATCACGTACAGCTGCCCGGTCAGCCGGGCGACCGTCTGCGCGTAAAACTCTTCGAACTCCTCGACGGTCAACAGCCACTCCCCGGATCTTTTCGGTCTCACCAGGCATACGCCTGGCGCACCGCATCCGGTCGACACCGGATGCAAAGATCTCGGCGTGACGGTCGTCACAGGTCACGGCGGGCCTGACACGCCCGCCCCTTCCTGACCTCAACCCCTCGTCCTGTACGGGTCGACCGGGAACGACGGAAGGAGAACCGCCTCCGTCACCTCGCGTCCGCTACCTCGCGCACGGGCGGACGGACGGCAGACGGCAGACGGCAGACGGCAGACGGCAGACGGCAGACGGCAGACGGATCATGCCGCCGCGAGGGATCGCAGCCGCCGGTGCGAGCGGCGAAGAATGAAGCGCCCCGCCCGGATCGGCCCATGGCCGCGGCGCCTCCACCCGACATGCCCGGCCGCGGCCGGCACGATCCGGCTCACGCCACCGCCCGCGCCCCGCCTGCCCGGCTTCCCCCCTCACCCTGATCCCGGTCCCGGTCCCGGACTCGATCCCGGTCCCGGTCCCGGTCCCGGTCCCGATGAATCGGTGTCCGTGAGCCGGTCAGCGGGGCGCCTGTGCCGCCCCGTCGTGCCGCGACGATCTCGGCCGCGATGGACAGGGCGGTTTCCTCGGGGGTGCGGGCGCCGAGGTCGAGGCCGATCGGCGAGTGGAGGCGGGCCAGTTCGGGAGCGGTGACGCCGGCTTCGCGGAGCCTGCGGTTGCGGTCTTCGTGGGTGCGGCGCGAGCCCATCGCGCCGATGAAGGCGACCGGCAGCCGCAGGGCCACCTGCAGCAGGGGAATGTCGAATTTGGCGTCGTGGGTGAGCACGCACAGGACGGTGCGGCCGTCGGTCTCGGTGCGCTGGAGGTAGCGGTGCGGCCAGTCGACCACGATGTCGTCGGCCTCCGGGAAGCGGACCCGGGTGACGAAGACGGGGCGGGCGTCGCACACGGTGACGTGGTAGCCGAGGAACTTGCCCGTACGCACCAGCGCCGCGGCGAAGTCGATGGCGCCGAAGACGATCATGCGGGGTGGTGGCGCGCTCGACTCGACGAACAGCGTCAGGCCGGCCGCACCGCACGATTCGCCCTCCGGGACGGTGAGCGCGCCGGTGCGGCCCGCGTCCAGCATGGCGCGGGTCTCCGCCACCGCCGTGCGGTCCAGCTCAGGATGCCCGCCGAGACCGCCTTCGTACGAGCCGTCGGGGTGGACGAGCAGTGCCCGGCCGAGCAGTTCGGCCGGCCCCCGGGCCACCCGGGCGACTGCCGCCGGCTCTCCCCCGGCGGCGGCCGACAGCGCCGCCGCGAACACCGCGCGGCCCGGCGCTTCCGCCGTCACCGGAGTGACCAGGACCTCGATGACCCCGCCGCAGGTCAGTCCCACCGCAAAGGCGTCCTCGGCGCTGTAGCCGAACCGTTCCAGCAGCGTCGCGCCGTCCTGGAGCGCCTGGGTGCACAGGTCGTACACCGCGGCTTCCACACAGCCGCCGGAGACCGAGCCGATCGCCACGCCCCGGCTGTCGACGGCGAGGGCGGCGCCGGGGCTGCGCGGCGCGCTGCCGGCGACGGCCACGACGGTGGCGACGGCGAAGTCCCGCCCCTCCGCCATCCATCGGTTCAACTCGTCGGCGATGTCCAGCATCTGGTCTCCTCGTGGTTCCTGGGCTGGTGCGGGCTCCGCCGTACGGCGGGACAGGAGCGGGCCGCCGGCCCCCGGGCCCGGCCCCCGGGCGTCCGTGCGGGCTCAGCCGGTCCCGCCGCCCCCGATTCCCTCCCCGGGCCCGGCCCCGATTCCGTCCTCCATCCCGGCCCCGGTTCCGGCCCCGATCCCGGCCAGCAGGACACGGTCCGGGCGGAGCGGCAGGTGGCGGTGGCGTACACCGGTCGCGTGCCAGACCGCATTGGCGATGGCCGCCGCGACTCCCACGATCCCGATCTCGCCGATGCCCTTGATCCCGACCGGGTCGTCCTCGTCCGGGTCGTCCACCCAGTCCGCCTCGATGAGCGGTACATCGGCGTTCGCGGCGAAGTGGTAGCCCGCGAGGTCGGCACCGACATGGCCGCCCGACGCCTGGTCCCTGGCCGCTTCCTCGTGCAGCGCCATGGACAGGCCCCAGGTCATTCCGCCGATGAACTGGCTGCGCGCGGTCAGCGGGTTGATGATCCGGCCCGCGGCGAACATGCCGAGCATCCGCCGTACGCGTACCTCGCCGCTGGCGGCATCCACCGCCACCTCGGCGAACTGTGCCCCGTAGGAATGCCGTTCCTTCGCCGCCAGTGCGCCGATGGCCGCGCCGGTGTCCGACCGTGCCGTGATGCCCTGCGGCGGGATGGCACCGCCCAGCGCCAGCCGCTCCCGCAGCTCGCCCACCGCAGCCGTGATCGCCCAGGCCCAGGAGCGGGTGCCCATCGAGCCGCCGGCGAGTATCGCCGGGCCGAAGTCACTGTCGGCGATCCGCATCCGGATGCGCGCCGGTTCCACCTCCAGCGCGTCCGCGGCGATCAGGACCAGCGCGGTGCGCGCCCCGGTCCCCACGTCCGCCGCGGTGATCCGTACGGTGAAGGTCCCGTCCGCCTCGGCCGTCACGGCTGCCGTGGACCGGGCGGCCCGCGAGGGGAACGCGGCGGCGGCCGTACCGGTGCCGAGCAGCCAGCGCCCTTCGCGTCGCAGGCCGGGGCGCGGGTCCCGGTCGGCCCAGCCGAACCTGCGGGCGCCTTCCTGGAAGCAGGCGAGCACCTTGCGGCCGCTGAACGGAAGACCGGAGACCGGCCCCACGTCCGGTTCATTGCGTGCCCGCAGCGCGATCGGGTCCAGGCCGCACTTCTCGGCGAGTTCGTCGAGTGCGGACTCCATCGCGAACGAGCCCGGCGCCAGCCCCGGCGCGCGCATCCAGCTCGGGGTCGGCACGTCGAGCGGGACGACGCGGTTGACGGTGTGGTGCGCGTCGGCGTCGTACATCGCCCGCCCGAAATCGGCGCTCCGCTCGACGAATTCACGCACGGTCGAGGTGAGAGAGACCGCCTGGTGGTCGAGCGCCCGCAGCCGCCCGTCGGCATCGGCGCCGAGCCGGACCCGCTGCACCGTGGGGCTTCGGTAGCCGACCACGGAGAACATCTGACGGCGGGTCAGGACGACCCGGACCGGGCGGTGGAGGACGGTCGCCGCCATCGCGGCCAGCACTGCGTGCGGGCGGGTCGCCTTGGCCCCGAAGGCGCCGCCGACGTGTTCGGACCGCACCCGCACCGAGGCCGGGTCGAGCGAGAACAGCTGGGCGAGCTCCTCCGCCACGAACCTGCTGCCCTGATTGGAGTCGACGACTTCGAGCCGTCCGCTGTCCCAGCGCGCCATCGCCGCGTGCGGCTCCAAGGGGCTGTGGTGCTCTTCCGGAGTGGTGTACTGCGTGTCCACGGCGACGGCGGACGCCGCGAATGCGGCCGCCAGGTCCCCCTTCTCCGTCTCCGCGGCCGCGTTGGGGGAGTTCTCCGGTGTGTACGTACCGGGGCGCCCGGCCGAGAACGCGACATCGTGCGGTTCCCGGTCGTAGCGAACGGCCAGCGCTTCGGCCGCTTCCCTGGCCTGCTCGGGGGTTTCGGCGACGACCAGCGCCACCGGCCAGCCGACGTACGGCACCCGGTCGTGCTGGAAGACCTGGAGGACCGGGTCGGGCGCCCCGAGCGAGCCCGTGTAGTCCCCGTTGAGACGCGGGGCGTTGCCGTGGTGCAGAACGGCGAGGACGCCGGGCATCGACCGTACGGGGGCGGACTCCACGGACCGGATGCGACCGCGGGCGATGGTGGACAGCACCAGCCAGCCGTGGGCGAGTTCGGCGAACGGGATCTCCCCCGCGTAGCGCGCCGTGCCGGTGACCTTGTCCCGGCCTTCCAGGCGGGTGTGGGCGGTGCCGGAGGCCCGTGCCACCCGCACGGTGTCCGTTGTCGTGGTCATCGCGCGGCCTCCTCGGCGAGTTCGGTCAACACGGCCACGACGAGATTGCGCATCAGTGTCACCTTGTATCCGTTGTGGGGCAGCGTCTCGGCGGCGGCCAGCTCGGCATCCGCGGCGGCGGCGAAGGCTTCGGCGTTCGCCGGGCCCCCGGTCAGCGCCCGCTCGGCCTCCCGGGCCCGCCACGGCCGGGACGCCACCGCCCCGAAGGCGAGGCGTACTTCGCGTACGGCTGCGTCCCGGACATCGAGGGCGGCGGCGATCGACCCGATCGCGAAGGCGTAGGAGGCGCGCTCGCGCACCTTCCGGTAGCGGGAGACGGCAGCGACGGGAGCCGGCGGCAGGGTGAGGCCGGTGATCAGTGCGCCGGGCGGCAGCGCGGTTTCCAGGTGCGGGGTGTCGCCCACCGGCAGATAGAACTCCGCAAGTGGCAACTCCCCCGGGCCGTCTGCCGTTTCGAACCGGACGACGGCGTCGAAGGCGGTGAGCGCCACCCCCATGTCCGACGGGTGGACGGCCACACAGTGCTCGGAGGCGCCGAGGATCGCATGGTTGTGGTGTTCGCCCTCGATGGCGGGACAGCCGCTGCCCGGGACGCGCTTGTTGCACGGCTTGGTCACGTCGGTGAAGTAGCCGCAGCGGGTGCGCTGGAGCAGATTCCCGCCGACCGTGGCCATATTGCGCAGCTGTCCCGAGGCACCGGACAGCACGGCCTGTGCCAACGCCGGGTAATGGCGCCGTACTTCGGGGTGGGCGGCGAGCTCGCTGTTGGTGACGGTCGCACCGATGTGCAGACCGCCGCCGTCCGCGGCCTCGATCCGGCCGAGGGGCAGTTCACGTACGTCGATGAGCTGCGCGGGCCGTTCCACCCCGGCCTTCATCAGGTCGACGAGGTTGGTGCCGCCGCCGAGGCAGCGCGCATCGGGATCGGCGCCGAGCAGCGCGACCGCGCCGGGGACGTCGAAGGCGCGCTGATAGCCGAATTCCCTCATGCCGTCATCTCCACATCTTCCGTGCCGGCAGGGCCACCGGCCTGCCGTGACGGGGGAGCAGACGGCGCCGCCCCGGCCTCGGCCGCCTGCGCGACCGCCTGCACGATCGATACATACGCGCCGCAGCGGCACAGATTGCCGCTCATCCGCTCCCGGATCTCGTCGGCGGTGAGCGGCGGCACTCCCGCCTCGGGCCGTACGTCATCGGTCACGGCACTCGGCCAGCCCGCGGCGTGCTCCTCGATCACCGCGATGGCCGAGCAGATCTGCCCCGGTGTGCAGTAGCCGCACTGGTAGCCGTCGAGATCGAGGAACGCCTGCTGCACCGGATGCAGCCGCTCCCCCTCCGCCACGCCCTCGATGGTGGTGATCACCCGCCCCTCGGCAGCCACCGCGAGCTGGAGGCACGAGACGACCCGGCGCCCGTCGAGCAGCACCGTACAAGCGCCGCACTGGCCGTGGTCACAGCCCTTTTTGGTGCCGGTGAGATCGAGATGGTCGCGCAGTGCGTCGAGCAGTGTGGTGCGGTGGTCGACGGGCAGCGAGTGCTTCTCGCCGTTGATGTTCAAGGTGATGGCGCTGGACGTCGATAGGGCCATGATCAGCCTTCTTTCGCGTATGCCGCGCAGGTGAGGCGCGGCGGGCTTCGGGGCGCGGGCCCTGATGCCGACGTGGCAAGGTCCGGAGGCCGAGCAGTCGCTGTCACGCGGGAGCGAGAGCGTCGGGCGAGACGGTCCCGGAGACGGTTCGGGAGCGGTTGAGGAGGAGACAGCGTGGTGCGCAGCGGCGTCAGCTCGGGCGCCGACGGAGTGCATGGTGGGCGAGGAGCGGGTCATGGTGGCCACCGGTCGTCCACAGCAGCCGCAACTGCCGCTATGGTGAGCCTAAGCGGACAACTGTCCATTACCTTGTAAACCTACCGGACAGCTGTCCGGTTAGCAAGCCGGTTCTGCGTGATTCCGGAAGGAGGACGAGTGCAGCAGAAGAAGGACGCACCATTGCGCTCGGACGCGCAACGGAACCGCGAACGCATCCTCGAAGTGGCCCTGGCGGAGCTGACCCGCTGCGCCGACGCCCCGCTCAGCTCGATCGCGAAAAAGGCAGGCGTCGGGCAAGGGACCTTCTACCGCAACTTCCCCAATCGGGAGTCGCTGGTACTGGAGGTCTACCGCTACGAAGTCCAGCAGGTCGCCGACACCGCGGCCCAGCTGCTGGAGAGCCGCTCCCCCGACCGGGCCCTGCGGGAGTGGATGGACCGCCTCGCCCAGTACGCCATGGCCAAGGCCGGCCTGGCCGACGCGATGCGCCGGGCCACCGCCGAGCAGCACACCCTGGCCGGCCTGGGACACGGCCCCGTCACCTCAGCCGTCACCCTCCTGCTGACGGCGAACGCAGAGGCCGGCACCATCCGACCGGGGGTGACCCCCGAGGACTTCCTGCTCGCCATCGCAGGCCTGTGGCAGATCGATCCCCACGGTGACTGGCAGTCGCGCGCCGAACGCCTCCTGGACCTCGTCATGGACGGACTGCGCGCCGGCGCTCCCGGGAAGTGAGTCCGTACCCGGGGCGTGAGTCCGCGCCCCGGGGCATGGGCCCGTACCCGGGGCATGAGTCCGCACCCGGGTCGTCGGCCGTGCCCGGCCGCAAGCGCCTCGAAGAAGCCCCTGACGCCTCTTCAGGTCCAGGGATTCGATCATGCGGGGGACGCCCCGGAGCCGTCCGTGGGCCGGTTCACGGCGTGCGCGGCAACAAGCAGCATCCTGCAGGTATGGACACATATCCGCGTTCGTGGGCCGCGAACCGGCCCGTCACCTCGCCGTTCGCGCGCCCCCACGGCACACGCGGGCGCCTCGCCGGGCGGTTCATGCGCTGGACCAACAGACAGGACGACGTGGTCGACGCCCTGGACGTCCAGCCGGGAGACCGGGTTCTGGAGGTGGGGTACGGACCCGGTGGGCTGGTACGGCTGCTGGTCGCCCGGACCGAGGCCGCCGTCATCCGGGGCGTGGATCCCTCACCCGAGATGCGCCATGCCGCCGCCAGGGCCAACCGCGGTGCGGTCCGCGCCGGCCGGGTCCTCCTGACCCTCGGTACGGCGGACCGCACCGGCCTCGCCGACCGGAGCATGGACCGTGTCGCGTCGGTCAACAACGTGGGCATCTGGCCCGATCTGGACGCCGGGCTGCGGGAGCTGCACCGCGTCCTGCGCCCAGGAGGCACGGTGGTGATCGCGTGGCACGGCGGGGTGTCCCCGGGGCCTCTCACCCGGCGACTGCGGCTGCCCGAAGACAAGCTCACCCGCGTCGAAAGCACTCTGAGGAAGCACTTCACCGACGTCACCCGCACCGACCGGCAAAGCCTCGTCGTCTACAAGGCCGTGCGGTGAAACGCGTCGGGTGTCGGGTGACGGGTGACGGGTGACGGGTGTCCAGTGTCCGGCCGGCCGAAGCGTGGAATGCGCCCCCGCCACCACCCGTGGGACGCCCGCGCCACCGGCCGCGAGATGGTCCGGGTGCCGGTCGCCGTAACGGGCGGTACGGGCGTAGGGGTGGTTGTAGGAGTGGTCGTAGGAGTGGTCGTCTCTTCAGGCCGCGGAGGTGCCGTGATGGGTGAGGGAGGCCGACACACCGCGGAAGGGGAATTCCTCAAGGGCCGACGCGGCGAGCTGAGCCCCCGGACGGCCGGACTCCCCACCACCGGGGCGGCGACACCTCAGAATCGGTCCGGGAACTTGACGACGACCACGAGAAGCCCCACCAGCGCCGCCGCCACCAGCAGACCCACCACACGCTCCACGCTCACGACACCACCACCGGCATCAACACTCCGCGCATCACGGTCCTCCTCGATTCTCCGCGCACCCCCGAACGACTCCTCAACATTTCTCCACCGTGTCTCCCGACGTGGCGCCGCACGAAGACCGACGCCGGTCCCTTAACGGAATCCGAACGGCACATACGCCCGACCGGTGCAGTCCGGCACGCAGTACCGTCCTGGGCGCGAGCGCGCCGGCCATCGTCATGGAGTCGTCATGGTCTCCGCTCCCCGCGTCAGGGAAACGCCAACAAGCCGCGACCGCTGCGCCGGCGGTATTTCGATGAGGCGAGACATGAACGCGACAGAGGAGGACGAGGAGCGTGGCCCCATGAACAGACCGGGCGGTCGGCGCGTCGTGGCCGGCGTGAGCGGTTCGCTGGGGAGTCTGACGGCCCTGCACCGGGCCGCTGCCGAGGCCCGTCGTACCGGCGCGGAACTGTGGGCCGTAGCGGCCTGGGAACCGCCCGGCGGCGAAATCACCCACCGCGGCGGCCCTTGCCCGGAACCCATGGCCGCATGGCGCCGGATGGCGGGCGAGCGCCTGCTGGAGGCTCTCGACACCGCCTTCGGCAGCACTGCCCCCGGGGTGCCACTGGAGCGCGTGGTCATCCTCGGCAAACCGGGACGGGTACTGGTGGAGACCGCCGATCAGGCCGGTGATCTCCTGGTACTCGGCGCCGGAGCCCGCGGCCCGCTGCGCCGGGCGCTGTGGCCCTCCGTCGCCCGGTACTGCGTCGCACGCGCCCACTGCCCGGTCCTTACCGTGCCCCCCTCGCCTCTGCACCACACACTCGATGCCGTACACCGCCGCAATACATGGAAACTTCCGCTCAGCACAAAGGAGTTGGCGGACTGACGGTGCCGCCTTCAGCGCCGCGCACCTCGCCGAACCGAACGCGAGCGGACCGCAGCATCTGGCACCGGCACCGGGTCTACCCCTGGGTCTGGGGCCTGGGCCTGGGCCTGCCCGCGAGCCTGGCCCGCCCCTCGACACCGGCGGACGCACCCTTCACCCCGCTGTCTAACATGGGGGCGTGATGCGCCAGCGCCGGCACAACCGGCATGACCGGTACGAAGTGCCGCCGCCCGCCCGTCGGTGGCGTGCGCTGCTGGTGCTCGGACTGCTGGCTGGTCTGTTGGGCATGCACGCACTCGGTCCCGCCCTCGCCGCGCCACCGCGTCCGCACGCACACCGTATGGCCGTCACGGCGACCGCTCATGGGCACTGCCATGGAACGGATGACTGCGGCGGCAGCGGGCACGTCCATCACGCGGATCCGACATGCGCTTCCGGTGCGCTGGACGGACCGCCGACGCCCCACGCCCTGGTCCGTTCCCCGCTCAGCCCCGTACGCCCTGCTCAGCCGGCAGGCGCGGGCGAGCAGACGGGCCAGGACGGCGGGCGAGCACCGCCATCTCTTGCCGAACTTCAACTCCTGCGGATTTAGGAAGGCCCGGACGGCACGCATCCCCCACCGGGGGCCGGTGCCGCCCACTGGCATGTCTTCCGACACCACTTCTCAGGAGTTCACATGGAGCCCATCCGTCCCCTCGCACGCCGCATCGCACTCGTTGCGGCAACCGCCCTCTCCGCCGTGGCACTGGCCGCATGCGGCAAGAGCGACGTCGCCGCCCCCACCGGCCACAACTCCCCGTCGAAGCCTGCCTCCTCCGGCGCGCCGATCCCGTCCGGCAAGCACAACGCCGCCGACGTGGCGTTTGCGAAGGGCATGATCCCGCACCACCGGCAGGCCGTCGAAATGGCCGATCTGGCCGCCTCCCGAGCCTCGTCGAGCCAGGTCAAGGCACTCGCCGTCAAGATCAAGAAGGCCCAGGACCCGGAGATCAGGACCCTGTCCGGGTGGCTGGCCGCCTGGGGCGGGCAAGTGCCCGAGGAGATGCCCGGCATGGATCACTCGTCCCACACGGCCATGCCCGGCATGGACCACTCGTCCCACACAGCCATGCCCGGCATGAGGGACACGAAGGAGATGGACTCGCTCAAGAGGAAGTCGGGCAGGGCCTTCGACACCTCCTTCCTGGAGATGATGGTCGGGCACCACCAAGGCGCGGTGAAAATGGCCGCCGTCGAGAAGGACAAGGGTGCCTACGGCCCGGCGAAGGTGCTGGCCGACTCCGTCATCAAGAGTCAGAGCGCGGAGATCGCGCAGATGAACAAGCTGCTCGGCAAGGGCTGACCGCCGGCAGCGCCCCGTACGGTCTGACCGTGGTCCGCCGACAGCCACCACGCTGCCGGCGGACCACGGTCATGCCTCGGAGCCCTGCTCGATGCACAGCGCCGGAGCGGGCATCTCCCGGACCGGGATACGGGGAGCACGGGATGCGGGAGCCGACGGTGGCATGCGCGCGGCAGGAGGCCAGGTCCGCGGGTGGTCGGGGCCGTGGAAGCTGCTCCGGTCGACGATCGCCTCGTCCAGGTGACGGAGCCCCTCGTCGAGTTGACCGTCCCACGCGAGGAACCTCCCCCGCTGATGGCGGGTGCTCCGCGTGCGTGAACGCAACCTCCGGTCCACCACGTACGCCGGCGATCAGGACTTGCGGCGATACCGCCCGTCATACGCGCGGCCTGAACACATCGGCGCCTTTCACCTTTTGCGGCATTTTCGAGGACCCGTCGTTGCTGATCCATTACCTTGCGTAAGTGATGGTCCGATCGGGTATTCCACCGGTCATTCAGCATGTGAGGAGACTCCTGAGTGAAGCGAACCCGCACCTTCCGCACGGTATTTGCCGCCCTCGGCATCGCCGTGGCCATGGCGACGGCCCCCGCCGCGGCTGCCGCCCCGCACCACCCGGACCGGGGCCGTCCGTCCGCTCCGCCGCGGCCCGCACCCTGCACCGGGGAGTACCACGGCGAGGCCCGCTTGGGGCCGGAGTCGCTGCCGAAGAAGTGGCAGGCACCGGTGGGCCCGCTCCTGAACGGGTGGAAGCGGACCGGGGCGCTGACGCCTTCGGCCTTCCTCCAGAAGTACTGGCAGGGTCCCGCGGACAGCGGCAGCTGGAAGTACCCGCCGAACGACGGGTTCGCGGAGGTCAACGGCGAGATCGACAAGGAACCCACAAAGCTCCGCGCGGGCGAGCGGCTCGACCGTTTCGGATCCGAGTACGGCTCCTATCTGGCGCCGGCCGGTGACCGGTACGCCGCGCGGGCACTGCCCCCGCAGAACCTCAACACGCGTGCGGCGACGGCACCGTGCGACTACCACGTCTACAAGGTCACCAAGCCGCTCTGGGTATGGGAGGGCAGCATCGCCCCCTGGTTCGAGCAGCCGGGCGGAGGTGAGCAGATCAAGCTCGATCCCGTGTTCCTCAACCCCGGTGAAGGACAGCGACTGAACGTGAAGTGGCTGCTGGAGCACGGCTACCTCGCCTCGGTGCAGCCGTAGCGCAGCCGTGGACCGCCGCGAACTGCGCGCCGCCCTGGATGCGGCTGGGGTGGCCAACGGCTACTACCGCATCGAAGGTGTCCATGAACCCGGCCCCACGCCCCCCGACTTCCTTTTTCTGCGGAGAGCTCGGGACGGAGCGTGGGAGACCGGGGCCTACGAACGTGGCACCTGCCAGACCATCTCGCGCCATCCGAGCGAAGAGGCGGCCTGCGCCCATCTGTTGCGGCTGCTGATATGAATCCTGACGCGCGAAGCCGACCAGCCGACCAGCCGGCTACCGGGATTTCGCCGGCCATCGCCTGCACGTGTGCCGAGTGCACCTCAGGGAGTGCCGACCCTTGGCCGCCTGGGGATCGGGGGCAGGGTGGAAAGCCCGGCCGAAGGAAGCACCGGGAACACCGGGAGCCCCGGGAGTACCGGGAGCACCACGGTGCTCGGCGAGCGGACCTCAGCCGGCCGCGTGCCGGGACAGCCAGGCCCGGTCGGTCTTTCCGTTGGAGCTGAGCGGAAACCGGTCGAAGACCCGGCACCGGTCGGGCACGCGTGCCGGGTCCAGCAGCCCGCCGAGGTGGCGCAGCACCTCGGCGGGCGTCAGTGTCGTGACCACGCAGAGCAGCATGTCGCGGCGGTCGGTCGGGGGCAGCAGCACCGCGTGGCTCACCCCTGGTATGTCCCGGGCGGCGGACTCGATCTCGGCCGCGCTGGTGCGCACGCCGTGGCGCTTGAACATGCCGTCGCCGCGACCGTGGAAGGAGAGATAGCCGTCGCCGTCGAGGTGTCCAAAATCCCCGGTGTGCAGCCACACCTCGCCGGTGTCCAGGTCGGTCCTGAAGCGCGCGGCGGTCTGCTCGGGTGCCCGCCAGTACCCGGCCATCACGTGCGGTCCGCTGACCACGATCTCGCCCGTCTCGCCGGGTCCGGCGGGGCAGCCGTCGGCGGCCAGGATGCGGATGCGGGTGCCGTCGAGCGCGCGGCCCACGGAGCCAGGCCTGCGCAGGTCGCCGTCGGCCTCCAGTATGGAGATCCGCTTGCACTCGGTGGTTCCGTACATCAACTGGATGCCCGCGCGGGGGAAGTGCTCGCGCAGTTGGGCGAGCACTTCCCGGGGGAGCTCTTCACCGGTGTTGGTGAACAGGCGGATCCGGCTCGGTCCGGGGTCGCGCCGGGCACTGTGCAGGAGCATCGTCGCGAGCGAGGGCACCAACGGCACCACGGTGGCGCCGCACTCCCGCGCGACGGCGGCCAGCCGCAGATCCGCCGCCTGGGAGAGCAGCACCAGCCGGGCCCCTGCCAGAGCGCACAGGAAGACCTGGTAGAGGCCGTAGTCGAAGGCGAGGGGCAAGCGGCAGAGGACGACGTCGTCCGCCTGGTAGCGCAGCCGCGCCGCGACGGCCCGTGCCGCCCACAGCACCCGCTCGTGCGGAGAGACGACCGCTTTGGGCGCGGCGGTGCTGCCGGAGGTGTAGATCAGCAACGCCGCGTCCGCCGGGGCGACTTCGGCTTCGGCACAGGGGTCCGGCATCGGGCCGTCCGTTCGCCGGAGCTCTGCCCAGAGGTCCTGGGGGCTCCACACCGTGGCCGCTGCCGGGCCGGGAGGCATCCGGTCAGTGATGATCAGGCGGGGTTCGGCGTCCCCGATGACCTGGCCCAGCTGGTATGCCGTGATCGCGGGGCCGAGCGGTACGAAGACCGCCCCCGCCCGCAGACAGCCGTAGAGCATGGCGACGAATTCGCGGCGCACGGCGGCGTGCACCACCACACGGTCCCCCGCGGACACGCCCGTGCGGCGCAGCCATCGGGCGAACCTCCGGCTGTGGTGGGCGAGTTGGGAGTAGCTCCAGTCCCCGTGGTCGTCGGTCACGGCGGCCTCACCACCGTGTGCAGCCGCAGCGTGGTCCAGTACGTCGATGACATGGCGGAGGGCCGGCCCCTGCCGCGCCTCGGCGGTCACGGTGTCGGCTCCTGGGAGAACAGCGGGCTCAGGACCGACCACAAGGTGCTTGCGGTGCGGAAGGTCTCGCGGTGGAGGCTTTCGTCCGGGAACCGCACATCATATGCCTGTTCCAGGGTGCTCAGCAGCTCGACCGCGGCCATGGAGTCGATGCCGAGGCCGACGAGCTCGGCATCGGGCGGTAGCGGCTCGTCCGGGGAGAGATAGGGCAGCGCAGCGCGCAGCAGTGCCTCGAACCGGTCATCCCACGGCATCGTCTTCCCACTCCCTGTCGACAGGCACACGTATCAGCTCCAGGCGGGACGCGGAGACAACGCTCCGTCCGCGTACCACCAGTTCGGTCGGGGCAGGCCTGCCGAGGAAGCCGAGCAGGCCGGTGGTCAGGCCGTAGGCGCCGACGTTCGGGATGGCGATCCGGTCGCCGGGCCGCAGTCGCGGTACCGGCACGTCCCGCCCGAGCAGGTCGGCCGGTGTGCACAGCGGCCCGACGACACGGGCCGACGTCATGGCCGGGCCGACGCCCTGGGCTCCGTCGGACGTGCCGGCTGCCCGCGGCATACCGACAGGCTCCACGGACAGCGGAAGCAGCCTCCCCGTCCCCGAGAGTCCTCCGAGCGCATTGATCCCCGCGTCGAGCACGATGAACTGCTTTCCCCTGCTGTTCTTGACCTCGGTGACGGTACAGATCAGCGTGCCGCAGTCGGCGACGAGATATCTGCCGGACTCGAAGGCGATCGCGGGGGCGCCCGTGCTCCAGCCGGGGAACCGCAGGTCGAGTTCCTGCCGGAGTGCCTGCGCCAGGCCGGGGTAGCCGGGCCGCCGGCCGGACTGCGTGTAGGGAGCGGCGAACCCGCCGCCGAGGTCCAGCATCCGCGGTGCGAGCCCGTACCGTTCACACACCGCGGCGGCAGTCGTGATGCTGCGCCGGAGTTCTCGGATCAGGCTCGGTTCGTCCACGGCGTTGGTCATCGAGAACAGGTGGAGTCCGGTGAGGTCGATCGCCGGACACCCCGCGGCCGCTGCGACCGCGGGACCGAGGAGTTCCACGTCGATCCCGAACTGCGAGGGCGAACCGGTCATATGCATGCCGCCGGCCGGGGCCGCACGCTCTCCGTTCACGCGCAGCAGCACACCGGCCCGGCGGCCCTGGGCGGCCGCGATGCGGTCGATCCGCCGCAGTTCGTGCACCGATTCCACGGAGAAGTCGAGGACGCCGTGCCGCACGGCGTGCGCGATCTCCCCATCCGTCTTCCCGGGGCCCGTGTACAGGCATTCGGCGCCGCGGAACCCGGCACCGAGCGCCCCGGCCAGCTCTCCCGTCGAGCTGATCTCCGCGCGGCAGCCGGCGGTCCGCAGCGCGCGTACGACGTCGTCGTGCGGGTTGGCCTTGAGGGAGTAGTAGACGAGGCTCGGAGCCGGCAGCGCCGCGCGCAGGTCCCCCGCGGCGGCCGCCACCCGGTCCAGGTCGTACACGTACACAGGGCCGGGGTAGCGCCGGGCCAGCTGCTCGTCCCACGTCGCGGCGCCGGGGTCAGTCATGCGCATCGAAGCGGTCACGCAGGGCCGACAGGAACGCCCCGTAGGGCGTGCTGCCGGGCGGCTGCCCGTCCAGGACGTCCGCGAGCATGATGCGGTGCCGGGGCTCGGCCCGGCTCACCCGGACGCTGTTGGTGACGTCCGGTACCGGGCAGGTCACCAGGTGGCTGGTGCGGATGCCGTCGGCGTCGTTCAGCGCACGGGCCAGGGCCACGCACTTGATCTGCTGCACATTCTCGACCACCAGTACATGTGCGGTGTCGACGTCCGCCAGCGCCTCGATGACGGGCCGGCGGTAGTGCGAGATGTTGGACCGGTAGTAGTCGTACAGATAGGTGAAACGGGTCCCCCGTGGATACGGGATGTCATCGGCGAGGCGGTGCAGGCCGTCGAGGCCGCCCTGGGCGACACGATCGTGGTCCGCCGCAGTCTGTTCGCCGAGGGTGGCCCATGCGACCGGCTCACCGGTGCGTACGAACGTCGCGTCGACCTGGCCCCGCGCCCAACGGGCCCCGAGGCCGGCGACGTGCTCGGCGACCCGTCGCCAGTCCGCGCACCGGTCCTCGCCGCCGGGCACCAAGTGCGTTTCCTCCCCGCTCCCGAGGAAGCTGACCATCGGCAGTCCGAGCGCCTCTGCCACATGGAGCCCGATCAGGAGGTCGCCGGCGACGGAAGCGGTGAGAGCGGATACCCGCCCTGACGAGTGGTCGATGCACGGCGAGGCCAGCACACAGGTGGCAGCGCGCCAGTCAGCGGCGCCCAGCAGACCGACCACGGGCACCTGTGTGCTGATCTCGTCGTCCGCCGGGCGCAGCCCGAGCTGCCGGAGGTGGCGCTCGCGGCCGGGGTACATGCCGTGCATCGCGTCGGCGACCCAGGCCAGTGGGCCGTAGGAACCCTGTACAAGGGGGTGGCTCATCAGGAAAGACCTCCGCCTCTCAGCTGTCGTAGGTGGCGGCGACATGACGCGCGCCCCGTCCGCGCTCCGACGCCGCTGTCCGGTGGCGGTCGAACCTGACGCGCTCGCCGAGCAGGTCCCTGGTGGCCGCGCAGACCGGCCAGGCCACGTCGACACGCGGGATCGCGCGCGAGGCGAGGGCGTCCTTGAGCGGCCCGCTGCCACCGAGCAAGTCGTAGGTCGCGATACCGCTGGCGTGCCACCGGCGGTGGAGTCCGATGGTGGTCAGGAACGCGCCGGGAGAGAGCCTGGCGAAGCTCTCGGCGTAGGAACTCTGCATGCCGTAGACCACGTCGCCGACACGCATTTCCAGGAAGTACGCGGCCGGTTCGCCCCCGGCCGTCGCGAGGGTGAGCAGGCAGTCGTCCCGCCTCAGCAGCGAGCGGTAGAACGCCAGCTCCCCCTGGTCGAGACGGGTGCCCTGGCGCGCTTTCCAGGACCGTTGCTCCAGGTACTCCACCACGTCGATCGCGGCATCGTCACGAACCGTGGTCACCTCGAATGCACGGTCCCAGCGCCGGACCCGGCGCCAGAATGTCCGGCCGAAATGCCGTTGTGCTCCGAGCAGCATTCCCTCGCCGTTGTCCTGCCAGTCCATGACCGGATTCGGCAGACGTGCAACCACGGCGGTGTCCGGCTGATGGGCCAGGCTCCTGATGACCGGGGCGTCCCGTTCCGTCTCGTGCAGATGAACGGCCTTGGCGCCGATTGTCTCCACGGCCCGGAGCAGCTGCGCGCGCAGCAGGTCCGCGTCGTGGAAGGGCTGGTTGGACAGAAAAGGCTCGCGGGGTATGAGCGTGCTGATGACGCCGTTCCGCCGGTGCCGCAGGACACCGACGGACAGTCCGCCGTCCCCCTCGATGACCAACAGCGCCACCTCATTGCGCCCGACGGCTTCGAGGCGCGCGGCGAGGGCGGCCGGCTGCCAGTACGGCAGGTGCGCGCCGCCCGACCACAGGTCGTTCACCTCGGACGAGCACAGCAGTCCGAGGATCGCCTCGGGCGTCACGAGCAGGCTCACTTTCATCGCACGCTCCCGCGGTGGCGTCAGGACAGCCAGCCGCTCAGGCCGACGATTTCCTGAGCGATGTCGTCAAGTTCGCGGTCCGCGTCGATCAGATGGTCGCCGATCCCGTTGCGGGCCATGATGTCGGTGAGTTCCTTCGCCCTGGCGAGGTTGCGGGCGAGTCCCCGGCCGCGCTCCCTTTGACGCATACGGCCTTCCAGCGTGACCTCGTCCACATGCAGCCGGTAGACCGTGATGTCGGCGCCGGGCACCGCTTCTTCGATGAGCCGGATGTCCTCGTCGGTCTCCACGATTCCGCTCAGGACGAGCCGGCCGGCGCCGGCTTCGCGGAAGTTGGCCCACAGCGCTGCGAGGTTCTTGGCGCCGAGTACCCGGTTGAAACGGTCGCGGGAGCCGGGAACGTGACACCAGCGGATGTTGTCCATGTCGATCAGGGCGTGGGCGACATCGCGTTCCCTCAGGATTTCGCGGATCTCCCAGCAGGTGACGGTCTTCCCGGTTCCGGAAGGCCCGGTAATCACGATGACGGGCACATGTGCCATGCGCTGACATTCCAATCGTCGATGCCATGAGAAGGTAGCCGCGCCGCCAAGGGCTGTCCCGTCATCCCGGTGGCTCGGGAACACCTCTGGGTTCCGGCAGTTGTGCGGTGTTCAGGGCAATTGCCTTCGCCAGTGACAGGTTTTCGTCCACTTCCAGCACGTGGAAGCACCCCTGATCGTGTCGGAAGACCCGGTTGCGTTCCAGGGGCACGCCGAGCAGATGGCACAGCAACCAGCTCGACGGGCCGCCGTGCGAGACGACGAGCACCCGCTCCGCACCGAGCACCGCGGCCTCCCGTGCCACCGACGTCATCGCCGCGACGAAGCGCCGGCTCGCCGCGCGCACCGAGTCCTCCCCGGGAGGATCGACCAGGTCGGTCGAGACGCGTGCCAGCGCCGTCTGTTCCGGCCCGATCCGCGCGGCGATCTGCGGCAGTGTGAGGCCCGCCAGGGAGGGGAACGAGCGCTCCGCCAGGTCTCCGTGCAGACGGGCGTCGAGGGCGAGCCCGGTGCCGGCGAGCGTCCAGGTCTCCACCGCGCGACGCAGCGGGGAACACCAGACGGCATCGGGCTCGAAGCGTCGCAGGACGGGACGCAGGGCGGCGGCGTGCGCCCGCCCCCTCCCGGTCAGAACCCGGCGGTCGTCGGGCAGGTAGACCTCCGAGGAGCTGATCGCCGCGGTGTGTCTGAGGAAGGCCAGGATCATCCGGCCCTCCGGCTCACCGGCGCCGGCGGGGCGTGCTCCGTGAGCACTTCGGTGAGGCGCTGTACCACCTGGTGTGCTCCGCGGCCGCCCGTCCGGCCGAGCAGGACGCCCCAGTCCGGTACCCGGCGGGAATGCCCGATGGCGGTGCCGATGTCCCGCTGCAGGCGTTGCCGCACCCAGGAGTCCGCCTGTCGCGCAGCGCGCTCGATCGCCCCGTAGACGACCGACAGGGCCGCGTGTTCGCCCTGTGCGCGTACGGCGTCGACCTGCCCGGGGGCGAGGACCTCCGACGGCCACGGCACCCGGCAGACCGCGCCGACCGCCGCGGCGAAGCGGTCTCCGTTGAGGATCTGGCTGACGTTCTGCGGCGGGAGGCACACAGTCGGCAGGCGCCGCTGGGCTGCCTCCAGCAGTGTGGTCAGGCCCGGCGAGGTCACCAGCAGCTGAGCCCGGTCGAGCAGGTCCAGGAACTCCTCGTGGGAGCGCGGGCCGACGCTCACCGCGACACCGGCGGGGAGGATGTCCTGCTCCGGAAGCATGGCGGTGTCGACGTTCCCGCAGATCTCCACGGTGCGGAATCCGGCGTCGGACAGCGCCCGGACGGCCGGTTCCACCACCAGCCGGGGGTAGGCGTGCGCGCTGCCCTCGCTGAAGGGCGAATGCAGCCCGCCGAAGTTGAGCACCGCCAGGCCCGGCGTGCCCGCCGGGCGGGTGGGCACCGGAGCGCTGAGGATGGCCTCGGTCCACGTCAGCCGCTCTATTCTGCGCAGCGGCTCCCAACAGCTCCGGGGCAGGGACTCGCACAACTGGGCGCAGTAGCGGGTCGCATCGTGGGGGATCGTGTCGCTGCCGGTCCACAGGTAGGGCAGGCTGTCCACGAAGACCGTGGGACAGCCCGCCGCGAGCAGGGCCGCAGCGAACTCCGAGTCCAGTACGACCAGAGCGGCGGTCACCTCGTGCCGTCGCAGCAGCTTCCGCAGTTCGCCGGTGGTGCTCGGCCACTGGTCGTACCACGTCTCCACGGGCAGCTTCGCGAGCAGGGCCCGGCCGAGCCTCGTGCCGACCCCGACGAGCCGCGGCGGGTGCGTGGTTCGGGCCGTGAGTTCGGTCAGGACGGCGTGCAGCTTTCCGGCACTCCCCCAGCCGAAGTCGTGCCCGCGGAAGACGACCGTGAAGCGGGCGGCGCCGGGCGGTGCCGGGACGTCACGCCTAGACGCCAGGGCCGGGGCCGGGGCCGGCCCGTCGTCGCTCGCCATGGTCATGAACCTCCCGTGCGCGGTGCGGAGGGCCCCGGCATACGTCCGATGCACAGCGTCATGTCCCCCAGGTCCAGCAGACGGGCGGGGGTGCGCAGATGGCGCAGGAGCGGATAGGCGGCCCTGGCCCAGCCGGGCGCGTCCGGGCACTCCGCGAGCGTCTCCGCCAGTTCGCGCGCCCGGTAGGCGGCGTCGCGTTCCTGGTGGCTGAAGGTGACCGTGCCGAATCCGGCGCGACGGAGCATGGCGCGCAGCGAGCCCCGGCCGAAGTAGGTGAGGTGGCTGGGGGGCGCGAGGAACTCCCAGGCGTGCAGCGCGGGGGCGAAAATTCTCCGGCTCACGGCGTGGACGAGGCCGTCGGCCCTCGGTGTCGAAATGAGCAGCACGCCGCCGGGACGCAGAACCCGCGCTGCCGCCCGCACGACCTGGTAGGGGTTCACCATGTGTTCGAGGGAGCTGAGGATGGTCACCGCGTCGAAGCGCCGGTCGAAATCAATGTCGGGCAGGTCTCCTTGATAGACTGTCAGTCCGTAGTGTCCGGTGGCGTAGGACAGCGCGAGCCCGTCGATGTCCGCCCCGGCCGCGTCGTATCCGCGGTCGCGCAGCAGTGCCGCGAAGTGCCCGTGGTCGCATCCGACATCGAGGACGGACCGGCCGGGCGGGACATTGGCCAGCACCGCCGCCACCGACGGTGCGTACTTGCTCCGGATCACCTCGGGCGGGTAAGGCTTCCAGGTGCGCTTGTTGTAGTAGACCCACATGTCCTGTGCGGTCGGCATGGGATCGACCCAGAGGAATCCGCAGGCCGGGCACTCGGCGATGCGGAAGCCACGTCGCCAGGTGGCCGGCCGGGTGTCCGTGGACCCACAGGCCTCGCATGCGCCAACGTCCGAGTGCGCGGGGTGCGAGGCGCGGACGAGCGCAGCCGCCTGCTCACGCGTCCGCGGAGCCTCGCCGTCCCGCAGCCCGAGATGCAGGTCGCCTGCGGCGGCCTTGTCGTCACGGGGAGTGCCGGCCGTGTCGTCGACGGTCATACGGCCTCCTGCTCGAAGGTGGTGACCACCTTCCGGATGGCCTTGATCGTGTAGTCGATGTCCTCTTCGTCCAGGCCCGGCCCCATCTCGATGCAGATCTGCCGGGACAGCACGTCCCGCGCGACGGGCGCGGTATCCCTGCCGTGGTCGGGACGGTGGTCCGCCGGCAGCTCCCGGTAGAGGGAGGGGCGCTGCTCACGGATCCAGCCGATGTCGAGCAGGTGCGGGTGGGAGGGGTCGCAGCCGACGTTCTCGGCGCGGACGGCGTCCACGACGGCGTTCCGGTGCGGGGCGAGCCGGGCCGGCAGCAGGGCGTTCTGCTTGAAGTACGCATGGGTGCTGCCAGGAGCCACCTCGGGGAACCGCAGTCCGAGGCCGGCGAGGCCGGTGCGCAGCCGCTCGGCGAGTGCGGCCCTGGTCCGCAGCTCGGTGTCCAGCCCGGACAGCTGCCACCGGCCGAGCACCGCCTGGATCTCCGTCATGTTGTAGCTGAAGCCCATCTCCCGGTAGTCGAACCATCCGGTGCCCTTGCCCTTGTGCGCCAGCGCCCGCGCGGTGTCGGCGAACTGCTCGTCGTCGGTGATCACGATGCCGCCCTCGCCGACCGCGATGTGCTTGCGGCAGCAGAGGCTGAAGGCCGCGGCGAGACCGAACGTGCCGGTTTTCGTGCCGCCCCAGAGGGCGCCGTGCGCCTGGCCGCAGTCTTCGATGAGGGTGAGTCCGTGCTGCCGCGCCAGAGTGCTCAGCTCGGTCATCGGGCAGGGCTGGCCGTACATGTGCACCGGCACGATCGCGCGCGTGCGGTCGCTGATCTTGCGGGCGCAGTCGGCCGGATCCATCGCCCAGCGGGCCGGGTCGATGTCGACGATCACGGGGACCAGGCCGGCCTGGATCAGCGCGGACAGCGCGGATACATAAGCGTTGGCGGGGACCAGCACCTCGCTGTGCTCGGGCAGTCGGGCGGCGAGGTAGGCAACGTGCAGGCTCGCGGTCCCCGAGCTGACCGCGACGGCATACCGTCTGCCGAACCACGCGGCGTAGGCCGTCTCGAATTCGGCGACCTTCGTGCCGCCGTAGAACTTGGCGAGCCGGCCGCTGTCCAGGACGCCGAGGGCCTCTTCCTTGGCGGCCTCCACGATGACCGGGTCCGCCGCCTTCTTCTTCGCGCGGACCGGGGGTCCGCCGTTGATGGCGAGCATGCCGGAGTCCGGCCTGAAGTTGGTGGTCACAGTGATTCCTCGGGGGCGACAGGAGCGGCTAATTCCCTCAGGACGTGGTTCATCGCTCTGGAACTCGGGTCGCAACGGGCGCACGACCTGTTCGTGCCGGTGGCACAGCGGGCCCGCAGAGCGTGTGCCTCCAGGCTGTGCCACGCGTCCCGCGCACGCCACTGCAGGACGTTTCCGAGCGGGGGATCGGCGTAGACGAGCATGTTGCATCCGAAGATGTCGCCGGTGTCACCGCGCACATACGAGGTGAACGCCGGCACCGTGCACGGCTCGGGCCCGGCGTCGAGAAACGGGTCATCGGCCACGACCATCCGGGTTCCCGCCGAAGCCATCCGTTCCCTGAGCCGCGGAATGACCTCCCGCATGCGCGCCCGCTGCACGGCACTGGGCTGGAGCGCGTCCTCTCCCCGGACCGGGATGAGATGCCACCACGACGGAGGGTTGGGCCGCGCGCGGAGCGTCTCGCCGAGCGATGCGAGGTCGTCCGCCCCCAGCGCCTGCAGCACGGTGTTGACTCCGTAGTCCATTTTCGCTTCGCGCAGGTACCCGATGGCCTCCATGCAATGGTCGAACAGCCCCGGAGTGTCCCGTATCCGGTCGTGCTTCTCGCGCAGCGCATCCACGCTCAGCACGATCTCCTGGCATCCCCCATCGAGCAGGGCGCGGATTTTGACCGGGCCGAGAATGCGCCCGTTGGAGATGACGGAGACGCGAACACCGTCCGCAGCGGCCTGTCTGACGAGTTCCGGAAGCTCGGCGAAGAGCAGTGGTTCACCGCCGGTGAAGCGCACCGCCCTTGGGCGCAGGGCCAGCACTGCCGTCAGCACCTTCCGGTAATGGGCGAGTGGCAGAACGGTCCGCGGAGCGAGCCAGCACTCACACATGTTGCAGCGGGCATTGCAGTTGTCGAACAGCCCGAAGTAGACCAGTTCCATGGAGGGTGGTGCGGCTAACGGAAGTGGTGCATCCACGTCTCGGCTCCCTGGCACGAAGATCCTCTCAGCAGCAGGAAGAATTCATCACCGAAGTCCTCGGTCACTGCTGCCGACCAGACACCGGGACGAAGGTAACAGCGATTTCCAATCACCCACAACCGTCCTCACCGGACAGGCTCGTCCGGTGACGGCCTTGACACGGACTTCGGATCATTCGAAGCTGGCAGCCACCCGCCATCTGCTGTAATGATCAGTAAAACTCGGGGGATCGTATGTGGAATCCGCCATTCACCCCTTCCGCACCGGGCGGAGCGTCGGGCATTCGAAGACGGGACGTTCCCCGGAGGGCACCTGTCCCGCGCCACTCACACGCTGGTGACGTTCCGGCAAATGAGGGTGCAAAACCTTAGTCATGGACGCGGAAAATTCCTGTTGCAGGTGTCGGAATCGCCGGAGGGCTGACGTCATGTGCAGTGCACGGAGTCGTCAACACCCGTGCGAGGGCGGGGAATCTGCATCCATGGCACAACCGACAGCCACGACGGAGGGAACCTCCCCATGAGCCGGCGCGAATCGCTTTCCCCGTCCGCCGACGAGTCGTTACACCCCGGCGGGGGCAAGCCTCTGGTCTTCGTCGGCGGGCCCTTCAAGGGGCTGCTCGACCCGGCAACGGGGCTTCTTCCCGACCGGCACCGCAACAACTACAGCGCTCTTATCGATCACTTCACGGGGCTGGGGTTCGAGGTCGACAATGCCCACCGCCGGGAAGCTTGGGGAGCCGAGGTCATGACCCCGGATGTGTGTACCCGCCTGGACTATCTCGCACTGCGCAAAGCCGTGCTCTTCGTGGCGTATCCCGGCGATCCGCCCTCTCCGGGCACGATGGTGGAGATCGGCTGGATGTCGGCCATGGCCAAGCCCATGATCCTCCTCATCGAGCGGGGCCAGGAAGTGCCCCCGCTCGTCGCGGGGGTGCACACCATTGCGCCGGTCAGGTACGTCGGCGTCCGGAACGGCAGCTTCGACCCCGACGAACTCAACCGTTGCACGGCCGAGTTGCTCGCTCCGGTCGTCCCGGCCGGCGGCCGGTCCGAGTTTGCGATGCCACGTACCTGAGACCGGCAAACGAACTGACGGACGCAGGGGTGTGATGGTGCCGAGAGTTCTTCCCGTGCTGGTGAAGTGGATCGAAAAGCGGATGGTCCACCACTCCCGCTTCGATGACAGCCCGTTCATCCCGGAATCGGCGTTTCCATGGAGTCGTGGACTCGAAGACAACTGGCGCGACATCAGGGCCGAACTCGACGCCCTGCTGGAGTACCGCGACGCGCTGCCCAATTTTCAGGACATCTCGAACGATCAACGCCGCATCACCAACGACAACCAATGGAAGACCTATTTCTTCTACGGTTACGGGTTCCGGTTCGACGCCAACTGCGAGCGATGCCCGCGGACGGCTGAACTGCTGGCCCGGATCCCCGGTCTGAAAACGGCTTTCTTCTCGGTCCTCGGACCCCACAAACGCGTGCCACCGCATCGCGGCCCCTACAAAGGCGTGGTCCGCTATCACCTCGCACTGAAGATCCCGTCTCCCGAGAACTCCTGCGGTATTCGCGTCGGCGGACAGGAGGCGCACTGGCAGGAAGGAACCGGGATGTTCTTCGACGACACCTATGTGCACGAGGCGTGGAACGGGACCGACGAGGACCGTGCCGTGCTGTTCATGGATGTCGTACGGCCGATGGCTTTCCCGTACTCCCTGGTCAACGACATGGTGATCAAAGGGATCGCTCGGAGCCGGTTCGTCCAGGAGGCGAAGGGAAATCAGGACGCCTGGGAGCGGCGGTTCGCGCAGTTGCTCGAACGCAAGTAGCGGCCCTGCCGCCCAAGGAGAGGACAGTTCGTGGTGACACCAGGAAAGCGGGTTGCCTTACGCGCTCTGGAACCCGAGGACGCGGACGTGCTCTATGTGTGGTTCCAGGAGGAGTACTTCCGTGACATGTTCGGCTACCGCTACCCGGTGTCCCGCGGTGGCTGGCGGGACTGGATCGACAGGCACGGAAAGCCCTCGTACGACGACGCAACCTTCATGCTGTGCTCGGCCGGGGACGGCGCCGCCCTCGGAATCGGAGCGCTGCGCAGTCCCGGCTCCGAGGACAGATCGGCCGAGGTCTCACTGGCCCTGGGCGATGTCAGCAACCGGGGGCTGGGACTCGGCCGCGAGGCCGCGCTGCTGATGGCGGAATTCGGCTTCCACGTCATGGGGCTGCGCCGCATCTACGCCTGGGCCCTCGCCCAGAACCTGCCCGCGGCCGCCGCGTGCCAGGCGGCCGGCGCCGTCCAGGAGGGGGTCGCGCGCCAGGCCCGGCTGGTCAACGGGGTCCCGGTCGACGCGGTACTCTACGGCGTCCTCGCCGAGGAGTTCGCCGAGCGGATGCGGGTGCTCCACCAGCAGTCGGACACCTCCCGGGCCTGACCACCGCGATGAGTGAGAGCCCGGTCCCGCTGTCCGGCCCGGCACCACCCGGCGCCCGCCCGGATCGGTCCCGGTTCGGCCGTGACTTCTGGCTGCTGTGGTTCGGGCAGGGAGTCTCCAGCCTGGGCTCGGCGGCCGGCGATCTGGCCTATCCCCTGCTGGTGCTGCAGCTCGGCGGGACCCCCTTCAAAGCCGGCCTGGTCGGACTGGTGAGCACGGGGTCACGGCTGCTGCTGCGCCTGGTGGCGGGACTGGTGGTCGATGTCTGCTCCAGGAAGCGCGTACTGGTCTGGTGCGACATCGGCCGGGCCGTCACGGCCGGTGGCCTTGCCGCGGCGATCC
Organism: Streptomyces sp. NPDC054765; assembly: GCF_053612065.1. NCBI lineage: Bacteria > Bacillati > Actinomycetota > Actinomycetes > Kitasatosporales > Streptomycetaceae > Streptomyces > Streptomyces sp. NPDC054765. The sequence goes on from NZ_JBSHBP010000008.1 coordinate 51,409, forward strand.
TCACCGGAACGGCCGGCTATCCCCTCATCCTGGGGGCGGCCTTTCTCGAAGGTGCGTTCTCGGTGTTCTTCTTCTCCGCGGAACGCGCGGTGCTCCCCTACCTCGTCCCACGCGCGCGGCTGAGCGAGGCGATCGCGCACAACCAGGTCTACCTTCAGGCCGCGACGATCGCCGGAACGCCTGTAGGCGGGTTCCTGTTCTCGCTGGGAGCGCCGGTACCGTTCTTCGTCGACACCGGGTCCTACCTCGTGTCGCTCGCCACCGTGCTGGGCATCAGAACCCACCTCTCCGGCGTGGAGCGCACGGTACAGCTGACCACGTCGGAACTGTTCCAGGGCATGCGGTGGGTCTGGCAGGACCGGCCGGGCCGGGCGAGCCTGGCTTACCTCTGCGGCATCAACGCGATCATCGCGGCACTACCGTTGGGGGTCATCGTCGGTCTGCGTACCGCCGGTGTCACACCGGTGGCCATCGGGACGCTGCTGGCCTGCGGCGGGGTCGGCGGGGTCGCCGGTGCACTGGCCGTGCCGAAGCTGCGCGCGAGGTACCGCGACGGGGCCCTGCTGGTCGCCCTGGGATGGCTGTGGCCCCCGATGCTCGCCGTCCTTGCCGTCAGCTCGGCTCCATGGGCCGTGGCCATCGTGATCTTTGTGCTGGCCACGACGATCGCGCCGACGCAGAGCATCATTTTCGGCTATCAAACAGCGCACGCACCCGACGAGTTGCAGGGCCGTGTGCACTCGGCAGTGAACCTGCTCAGCAATGCCGTCACACCGTTGGCACCGGCGGCCGTGGGCGCGCTCGCGACCTGGGGCGGCTCCCCCGCGACCGGGGCGGCGCTAGCCGTGGGCGCGCTCGCGATGATGGCGTGCGCCACCACATCCCGTTCGATCCGGCAGTTCCCGAACCGCTGAGGAGCATAGGTGTCCCCCTACGACACGTTCGCACAGGCTTATGCCGGAGGGCTGGAGAGCATCCTGTCCCAGGGTGCCAAGGTCCCGTCCGTGCAGGATCCGCTTTCCAAGGCTTCCGGTTTCGGCAGTAAGGACAGGCCTTACCGTGAGCTGCTCGCGCACACCTTACGCATCAGCTCGCCCCGGTCCTGCCTGGCCTGGACGCCCCTGCTTCCGGTCCATCTCCCCTACTGCTTCGGCCTGGCGGCCTGGTCGCTGGACGGCAGGGACGATGTCGGCACACCCGCCTACTACCGACGCGGCGCCCACGAATACTCCGATGACCAGCACACGCTGAGCGGGGCGTTCGGCCGACGGCTGCTCGCCGCGGCAGAGGGAAACCAGTTGGAAGCGATCATTGAGCGGATCCGGCGTGACCCGGCACATCGCAGGACCTTCGGAGTCGTCCTGGACCCCGCGGACAACTTCACTCAGTCCCGCGAATACCCTTGCGCCGCCGGCGTCCAGCTCTTCCTGCGTGACGGCGCGCTCACCTGGATCACCGTGATGCGGGCTCAGCAGGCCCTGACCGTGCTGCCCTACGACGCCTTCTTGTTCATGGTGATGCACCAGGTCGCCGCCGCCCTGCTGGACGCCGGCTGCGGTCCCTACATCCACCAGTCCGGCACCTTCCATGTGTACGAGAACGAGATCGAGTTGGCCGGCAGGCTGATCTCACAACAGGTGACGCCGGTGGAGCTGCCCGCTCTGCCCAGCGGCCCGGACGCCGTGCGCGCCGCCGTACGGGAGCTGGTGGACCTCGAACGGGGGCTGCGTGCGGCGGTCGGCGCGGGTGACGGCGCGGCCGTGGACCGCTTCGCGGCCACGAAGGCTTCCTTCGGCTTCACCGACGTCGCCAGGGCCTGCCTCACCACCTTCGCCTACCGCAAACTCGGCGATGCCCAGACCGTCGTCGACAGCCCCGCGGTCACTCCTGAGGTCGCCGGTCTCCTCGCGGCGATCTGAACCGCGGACGGAGAGGAGGAGAGCGAATGGCCGGTCACCAGGGTCTCCCGCCGCGCGGCTTCGTCACCGGTTCCGGCCGCTGCGGTACGACCTCGCTCGCCGCGGCCCTCGACCGCACGGCCGTCTCCCGCGCGGGCACCCGCGTCCGGGCCCGGCACGAGTCGCACGCAAAAGAGCTGGTCCGTCGGCTGCTCGTCGGCGACCAGGACGGCTCCGTCGCCCTGCTGCGCAGCATCGGACCCGTGATAGAGGTCTCGCCGTACCTGGTATTCCTCAAAGACAGGCCACTGCCCGGGGTGCCGCTGGTCGGCCTGTGCCGGGACGGCCGCAGAACCGTGGCCTCCGGGATGAACGACGGCTGGTACTACTGGACCGTGCGGCCGCGCGAGACGCACTGGTCCCGGCTGCAGCCCGACTTCCCCGGCGGCCGTTTCGAGAAGTGCTGCCGCTTCTGGTCATGGACCTACCGCAGACTGCTGGACTGGCAGGCGCCGGTCGTCCGCATGGAGGACATCCTCGGCCCCGGACCGGAGCGGAACCGGCTGTGCGCAGCACTCGGGCTGTCGCCGCTGGCCGGACCGCTGCCACGCAAGAACCACGACCGGGTCGGCAAGGCCAAGTTCGCCGTGCTCACCGGGCGGCGGGCGACCGGCGCGCAGGGCTGGACGCCGGACATGTGTGCGACGTTCGAGACGCACTGCGGCGAGATGATGGACATGCTCTACCCGGGATGGCGCCACACCGGATGGGGCAGTGGCGCGTGAGGATCCGGCCGGAACCCGGTTCCTGCGGGGTAGGCTCCCGGCATGTCGGGAGCCGCGGAGCAAAGGGACGTCATCCCCAGCGACGAAGCACGAAATCTCAACCGGCGCAGCTGGGACGAGCGCGCACTGGTCCATGGGCAGGACCGGTTGTTCTACGACACGGAGAGGTTCCTCACCGGCGGGAGCATGCTCCGGGACCTGGATCTCGCACTGGCCGGGGACGTCGATGGCCGTGACCTCCTCCATCTCCAGTGCCACTTCGGACTCGACAGCCTGAGTTGGGCCCGACGAGGCGCCCGCGTCACCGGAGTGGACTTCTCGCCGGTGGCGATCGGGCGCGCACGGGAACTCGCCCGGCGCACCGGCCTGGCCGCCGACTTCATCACCGCAGACGTCCTCGACCTGCCCACGGACCTGGCGGGACGCTTTGACGTCGTATGGGCCTCCTACGGAGTGTTCGCCTGGATCGGAGACCTCCGGGCCTGGGCACACAGCGCCGGGCGGGCCCTGCGGCCGGGCGGCCGGCTCGTCGTCGTCGATCTCCATCCCCTCGCGCGCATGATCGAGCAACGCAGCCCCCTTGTGGTCGACGCCCCATACGCCGACGACGGGCCGCACCGCTACTCCAGCGCAACGAGCTACGCCGCCCCCGACAAACCGTTGGAGAACCGGGAGACCGTCCAGTGGTCCCACTCCCTCGGCGAGCTGGTGTCCGCATGCGCAGCGGCCGGTCTGCGGATCGACTCCGTGGAGGAACACCTGACGAGTGAACGGAATGACCGGGAGGGCGTCCTCACTCAGGGAACCGACGGACTCTGGCGATTGCAGCTCTGGGAGTACCCCCTTCCGGTCCTCTTCAGTGTCTGTGCCACGAGGCCATAGGTCTGCTGTCCCACCGATCGTCAGGGCCCGGACGGTCCGTAACCTCCCCCGAACCTTCGCGGCACCCGGGCGGTACCGGTCACGCCCCGTGTGGACAGGCGCGTTCAGCTGCCGCGATCGCTTCGGCGAGCGCGGCGGGCCGGGACAGGAAGGGCGAGTGGGAGGAGTCGAGTTCGGTGACGGCGGTCGGGGTACTCGACACGGCGTCGATCTCCTTGGTGAAGCGGCGCTGCAGCGCCACAGGAATAACGTTGTCCCGGGTGCAGACCACATAGGAGTGCGGGACACTGCCGTAGCGCTGCAGGGTAACGGTCAGTTGCTCACCGGGGATTCCCACCGGCCCGTCCGTGCTCAGCAGGGCGATCGCGGCATTCGCCGTGCGGTCATCGACATCGTTGTAGAAGGCTTCCTTGATCTGATCGCGCCTCTCCGGGTCACCGGTGTCGATGCGCACCGCGCCCACCACCGCCGGGTCGGCTGCGATCAGCCGGTTCACCTTTTCACCCGTGCTCTCCGGGCACGTGGTGTAGTAGGCCGCCGGCACCCCGTTGACCGGGGCGAACGCGGAGACGTAGACCAGTCCGCCCACGAGTTCCGGAGCGAGTTCCGCCAACGCGGTGGCGACCACGCCGCCCATGCTGTGCGCCACCACGAGACAGGGCCGGCCGGCGCCGATCGTCCGTATCCGGTCGGCGAGGACAGCCGCCGTGGAAGTTGCGGTGACAGTCGCCACCGGCGACGGTTCCGTGGCAAACGACGTTGCGTCGAACGGCCGCGCCCAGCGGGAGCGAGGTGCGGGCCCACGCAGTCCGTGTCCGTCGAGATCGACCGCGACCGAATGGATACCGCGGGCTGCCAGGTGCTCGGTCACCGGGCTCCAGCACCAGCTGCCGTGCCAGAAACCGTGTACCAAGACGACGGGCAGGGAGTCGTTCATTCTTCCTCTTGCGTTCGTAGGGGTGATGGTTTCCCCGTGCAGCGCACGGCGATAGCAACGCCGCGGCAGCCGTCTCGGCGGTTCCCGAACTCTCCTGGCTCGCCGCCGCGCTCGCGAAATCTCCGGCGGAAATGGTTCTTTGGGGCTGACAAGACACTGCGGCCGTTCGACCGGGCGGAAAGTCGGTGCCCCCGATGTGCCGCACGGGGGCAGCGGGCTTTCTCGGCGCAGTGTCAGCGGGACGAGCGCCCGCCGGGCAAAGACCGGTCAGCGGTAGAAGAGGGGCATGATGGCCTTGCTGTCGTCGCACCACACCTCGTGGTACCCGTTCGCCTGGGCATTCGGGAGTTCCGACGCTTCGCACGCCGCCTTCGAGGGGTACCTCTCGGCACCGGCCTCGGTCCAGCCACCGCCGGGGGGCGGGGCGGCGAAGGCGGCGGTGGCGGACAGCGGAATGGCGACTGCTGCGGCACCGACTGCGAGACCGACACCGATACGGGAACGCCACAACTTCATGAATTCCTCCACGCGACAGGGATGTCTTCAGCGCTTCTCATGCGCAACTCTCCTCGAAGTGCCATGGCCGGCACGCTCGTCGGCTCTGCGCGCGTCTTCATGAAAGGAGATGGGGCCCCTGCGGCAAAAGTTCGCGGCGTCGCGACGTTTCCGTGAGTGTGCCCTGCCGCACTGCGGACCCTGCCCGCAAGGGCAGGCCGTCACGTGCCGACCAGCACAGGCCGAGTCGCACCGTCACTTGCCGGAAGTTCTCCGGTCCCGCTCCGCTCCGATCCGATGCCGCGGCCGCGGCCGCGGCCGCAAAATCTACGGTGCCCCCGTCCGGTGGGAGAGGTCCTGCCGGTGCCGCGGTCGCATGGGCAGGGCATGCGGGGCCAGGACGGCTCGTGGGACCGGGCGGACGCGGGTGTGGGGAAGGGGCTCCGGTTCCCACCGCTGTGCGACGGTGGCCAGGGCGGTGATGGCCATGGCCATCCCGAAGTCGTCACCGATGCGCTTACGGGCTCCGCCACCGAAGGCCACCTTGGTGCCACGGAGCGGTGCGGCACCTTCCTGGCCCCATCGGTGGGGGGCGAACACACCGGGGCGTTCTTGGAGATCGCCGCGTCGGCCGAGGAGATACGGGCTGTGGAACGGCGTGGCCCCCGCCGCGAGACGAGCTGCCTCCGCGATACCGCCAACGGCCCGGCACGCCCACAGCATCAGAGACGGCCGTCGTAGAAGCTCGCCGACGCCAGCTGAAGCGCACACGACGCCGTGATCGGTCCACCGGCCGAAGTGAAGGCCGCATACGTGCCGGATCTGCTGGGCCAGATCATTCACCCGCGAGCGAAGCCGTGGCGCGACCACAGTGGCACCCGCAGACCTACCCCAGGTATGCGAAGTAGGAAAGGCCCCGTGGAGGAGCGCCTGACCTCGGCTGTGCCCGTCAGGCTGCCTTCCGTGTGTCCCGCTCGCGCCTCGGAACGGTTCGGCGCTCTGGTCATACAGCCCCGGGCAACAGCCACGTCATCAGCCCCACCTCGCGGGCGGCCCGGTTTGCAGACGGCAGGACGGCCTCGTGTTCGCCGTGCTGATCGGCCTCGGCGCTACCGGCGCTGCCCGGCGTCCAGGGCAGCTCCACGAATACCGCAGCTCAACTCGTCGGAGGCGGGCCTGCGCAGTTGACGGTGGCGTGGGCTGGGCCAGAAGCCGGGCGGGTACCGCGCGCGGTGCGCGAGGTACCCGCCCGGCGCCGGGGACGCTGCCTGCTCAGTGGGCGAAGCCCCAGTCGAGGATCTTGGTGGCGTCGTCGAAGCGGCCCTTGTCGTCCTTGAGGATCGCGCCGACCAGGGTGCGGTTGTCCCGCTTGGCGGCGAAGACGAGGCAGTAGCCGTCCTCCGGGCCGCTGCCCGTCTTGATGCCCAGGGCGCCGTCGTAAGTGCCGAGCAGCGCGTTGGTGTTGTTCCAGGTGTAGTACCGGGTGTGGCCGTTGGCCGCCGGGGCCTCGGTCTTGAACTGCTTGTTCTTCACGATGTCGGCGAACACCGGCTGCAGCATCGCGCGCTGGCCGAGCTTGGCCAGGTCGCGGGCGGTGCTGTGGTTGTTGCCGTGCGAGATGCCGTCGAAGGTGTCGAAGTGCGTGCCGGTCAGGTTCAGTTGCTGCGCCTCGACGTTCATCTGGTTCACGAAGTCGGCGATCCGCGCGTCCATGGTGGCCCCGGAGCCGAAGTTGTCGGCCAGAGCCATCGCGGCGTCGTCGCCGGACGGGATCAGCATGGCGTGCATCAGCTGCTCGACGGTCAGCGTGTCGCCGGTCTGGAGGTCGGCGGTGCTGCCGCCGGCCTTCTGGACGTAGTCCCGGTACTCCTGCTTCACCGTGACCTGCCGGTTCAGCCACTCCGGGTGCTTGAGCACCACCAGGGCAGTCATGATCTTGGTGGTGCTGGCCATCGGCACGCTCTCGTCCGCCTTGGCCCCGGCCCACATCTCGCGCTCCTGGCTGCCGTCACGCGCGTCCAGAAGGAAGGCGTGGTCGGCCTTGACCTGGGGAGCAGCCTGGTCCTTGACGTCCTGCGCATCCGCGGCCTTGTCCTTGACCGCGTGCCGTGCCGCCTGGGCAGAGGGCTGATGCACGCCCTGGTTCTGGGCGACCGTTGTGGTGGCGTCGCTACCCTGCTGGCCGTTCTCGTCTGTGGAGTGCGTGGCGCCGGGGGTGGCCGCCTGGGCGAGGCCGCCGGCGGTGATCGGCAGGGCGGCACCAACAAGTGCGACCATCGCGATCCGGACTCCGGTGCGGTGTATGCGATTGGGACGGGCGTGGGAACCCATGGGGCGTTCCTTTTCCTGGCGAGGGGGCGCCGGTGCGTTAGGAGAAAATCGGTTTAAGACGAGCCTACTTGGTTCATGGTGAATCTACTTGCGCAACGACAGTGATCGTCAAGTCGGCTATGTCATAGCTGTGTAACGGGGTTCCCCTGTGTGGAGGTGTTGTGCAGGTGACCGGTGGGGCCAGTGAGGACACTCGCGTGCAGCACCCGGCCAACTCCCCTGAGTTACTGATGCGCTGCCTGGCCCCCGTCCACCCGAGGACCGCCAACTCCGGTGCGTTCGGCCCACTTTGTCGGTCCGTTCTCCGATGCGCCCGCCGCGCGCCTGCCGCCCGATCGGCCGGGTACAGCGGACGCGCAACTGATCGGTTCTCGTAGCCAAGACGAGCAGCGCCGACGGCCATTCGAAGGGGCTGCAACGGTTCGCCGCGGATGCGGCCGGACTTCACCCCGTCGACGCCGCCTCCTACCCGAAAAAAACTCAACCGGACCTGCCGATCCGTGGTGTCCGTGTTGGAGTCCGCGAAGCTCCGTTAAGGCAACCCGGACGCTAGCCGAGATGCGTACCTCGGCGCCATGAGTGCCGTCCTGTGACCAACGATGCTGCGAGGCGTCCGCTGTGAGGTCAGTTCGTCATTGCGACGAACAGGATCACCACACCCGCACCTGTCGGTCATCGTGCCGACCACGGCCACCCGCCATGAGGCCGGCACGATGGCCGAAACGGGTACAGCTCATCCGGGACCAGCCGGATCAATGCCCATCACAGCAGCCAGTCCGCCCGGCAACCACGAGCGAGATGGATCTGCTCCGGGGGGCATGCCCGGCGTCTCGTTACCAAGACCGCCTTCCAGGACGGCCGTTCCCGGGTGACCACGCCAGCCCGAAGCCCGTTCACACTGCTGGCAGGCGTACCGGCGACGTACGGCAAGCTCGTCGACGCCGTGGGGGGCGGCGGACTGGGGGCACCCGCCCTGCGTGGCTGCGTCAGCGGGGGCGCGGCGGAGCGGCCTAGCCTCCGGACCGAGACACCCTGCCGACGGTGGCGACCAGGCTGTGCAGAACGGTCGCGCCGACGAGTGCTACCGAGGAGACCGGCCGGCCCACCCATCGCATCAGATCGCCTTGCAGGTCGGGATCCATCTCGACGGTCACCCGGATGTACCTGTTCTGCAGCGTGGTGACCTTGGTGGATCGGGGTCCGGAGACGTCGTCCTGCTCTCGCCGCAATGCGGCACGGTAGTTTTCCCTGCGCTGGCTCATGCCTCTTCCTGACGCTCGATCAGTTCCCCTGCAAAGTCCATATACGCCGAGCCCTTGGCCTGGACCGGGCTCCCGAAAGACTGGGCGTACAGGTCAAGCCGCGCGATCTGGGTGTCCAGCACCTCGAAACCCCGCTCGGTGAGTGCCTCGCGAGCATCGGCATCGGGCCCGGTGCGCGTGGCATCAGGACGGTTGGTGCGATTGAGCAGGACCGCCGTGCGGGCCGGCTCAGCACGCAGGGACTGCACGTCCGCCATCTCGCCGCGGATGGGTGCCATCCGGTCCAGTTCGATGGGAGCGGGAGTCACGGGAACGATCCACTCACCGGCGTACCGCATAATGCTGCGGGCAATCCGGGGATGGTCCTCCAGCTGGGGCGCATCGAGCACGACGGCCCGGCGGTCGCCGAGGAAGTCGTTCACGCGACGGTGGACGTCCCCCACCGGCAGGGCGACCACCGGAAACGGAAAGCCACCGGCCAGCTCGCTCCAGCGCAGCGCGGAAGCAGCTGGGTCACCGTCGACCAGCAGGGGCGACAGTCCCGATTCATGAAGCGCATGGGCCAGCCACACAGCACTCGTCGTCTTTCCGACGCCGGGCTTGAGGTTCACAAACGCACAGCTCAATGGCACAAGAGCTGACAATAACGGGCCCGATCGTGCAGCTTCGGCCGACACGGGGGCGTGGCTTCATGGTTCACCCACCCGCACGCGAGTGGGAGACGGCGGGCACCCGGTTGTGGCCGCAGCCGACCATGTGCAGCATCGCCTACCCCTTCTTGCCCGCGCGCCAGATGGCATTCGGCCCGATCCCGTCCGAACCGAGTACTCCGCTCGGCCCCACCACGGCCGGCCCACGAAACCTGGCGGATCAGCACGGATAGTGGACGGCGCGGTCTCGGCCGCCGCGAACCTCGATCGGCTCACCAGGGAGACGGTGACCCGCAAGCCTGGAGACAGCGCCCTGCGCGCACAATCAGCATCACCGCCGACCACCGCCTGCAAGGCGTTCCCTCAGCGAACCGCGGTCGCGCCGGCGTGGCCCGCGGGTGATGCGCTGACTGGTGGAGACCGCCCTCATCACCAGAACATGCCCCGACTTCGCCCACAGCCGTTGTGGTCGAAGCTCACTGGCCAAGGAAACTCAAGCGCACCTGACGGTTGACACTATCGATGTTGGTATCCGCGAAGCTCCGTTAAGGCAACTCGCACGATTCTCGGTGACCCTTTCGGATCCGAGGCGCCTCACATGCACGTCAGGTACAAGGAGACGGCGCGGGGCGGTCGGTGTGCGGCGAGGCCCCGCCCGATGGGGCTGGGCCTCGGTTACATGGCACGGGGGCTACTGTGCCGGCGTGAATCTCGGCGGTCGGCTTCCAACGTAGCTGCGCTTCGCCGCCCTTCGGTCTGGGCCGTCCCCCTGCTGCCCGGCCCACACCGAGGGCACTCCGTCCCTCAGCGGTGGACGAACTCCGGCGGCCGCTTGTCGACGAAGGCGCTCATGCCCTCCTTCTGGTCCATGGTCGCGAACACAGCATGGAACAGCCGCCGTTCGAAGCGGACCCCCTCGGTCAGGGTCGTCTCAAAGGACCGGGAGACCGCCTCTTTTGCCATCATCGCGACAGGGAGGGACATGCCCGCGACGGTTTCGGCGACCGCGAAGGCTTCGTCGAGGAGGTCCACAGCGGGGACGACCCGTGAGACGAGGCCGGCGCGTTCCGCCTCGGTGGCGTCCATGGTGCGGCCGGTCAGGCACATCTCCATCGCCTTGGCCTTGCCGACGGCTCGGGTCAGCCGCTGGGATCCGCCGATGCCCGGGATGACGCCCAGTTTGATCTCCGGCTGCCCGAATACGGCGGTGTCGGCGGCCAGCAGGATGTCGCAGAGCATGGCGAGTTCGCAGCCACCGCCAAGGGCGAAGCCGGAGACGGCGGCAATGGTGGGGGTGCGCAGTTGTCCCAGGCGGTCCCAGGCGGTGAACCAGTCGCTCAGGTACATGTCGAGATAGCCCTGCGGGGCCATCTCCTTGATGTCGGCTCCGGCTGCGAACGCCTTCGTGGAGCCGGTCAGGACGATGCAGCCGATGTCCGGATCCCGGTCGAGGGCCTCGGCTGCCGCGACGACCTCGGTCATGACCTGGAGGCTGAGGGCGTTGAGGGCCTTGGGGCGGTTGAGGGTCACCAGGGCGGTGCGGCCCTTGCGTTCGACGAGGATGGTCTCGTAGGGCACCTGTTGGGGGTCGGTCATGCGGGGGTGCCGCCCTTCGCGTCGTCCTTGGGTCCGAGTCCGTGTTCGGGGGCGGTTCTGTCCCTCAAGGTTTGCAGGATCCCGGAGAAGTCCTCGTTGGCTCCTGCTCCGGCCGCATACGTGGCGTACAACTCGGCTGCCTTCAGTCCGAGTTCGGTGGGTACGCCGCCCGCGCGTGCTGCGTTGGCGGCCAGGCCGAGGTCCTTGGCCATCAGAGGGGCGGCGAAGCCGGGGAGGTAGTTGCGGTTGGCGGGGCTGGTGGGGACGGGTCCCGGCACGGGGCAGTTGACGGTCAGGGCCCAGCACTGCCCGGATGCGGTGGAGGCGACGTCGAAGAGTGCCTGGTGGGACAGGCCGAGGCTTTCGCCGAGGACGAAGGCCTCGCTGACGGCGATCATCGAGATGCCGAGGATCATGTTGTTGCAGATCTTCGCGGCCTGCCCCGCGCCGGCCCCGCCGCAATGGACAGCCTTCTTGCCCATGGCAGCGAGCAGCGGCTGGGCCTCTGTGAATTCCCTCTGGGCGCCGCCGGCCATGAAGGTGAGGGTGGCGGCCTCGGCGCCGACGACGCCGCCGGAGACGGGGGCGTCCAGGGCGCGCATGCCGGCGGCGACGGCCGCTTCGTGGGCGGAGCGTGCGTCGGCGACGTCGATGGTCGAGCAGTCGATGAACAGCGTTCCGGGCCGGGCTGCGGTCAGCAGCCCCTCGTTCCGGTACAGGTCCAGGACATGACGCCCCGCGGGCAGCATGGTGATCACCACGTCTGCTGCGGTCGCGGCCTCCACCGACGACCCGGCCGCTTTGACCCCGGCACCGGCAGCGGAGGCGAGGAGGTCGGGCACCAGGTCGAAGCCGATCACCCGGTGGCCGGCCTTGACGAGGTTGGCGGCCATCGGGCCGCCCATGTGTCCGAGGCCGATGAAGCCGATGGTGCGGGTGTCGCCGTTCACCAGGGCACCTCCTGCGCTGATGCGAGTGGGGCGAGGCCAAGTCCCGATTCGGGTCCGGACGGCTCGGGTGGTGTGAAGAACCGGTCCACGTCCGCGTCGGTGACGTCGGCCAGGGTGTCCGGTGACCACTTGGGGGCACGGTCCTTGTCGATGACCTGAGCGCGGATGCCCTCGGTCAGGTCGTGCGAGGAGAGGGCGGCGCAGGAGATCCGGTACTCCTGTTCCAGTACGCGTTCCAGGGGACTGAGCCGTCGGGCACGTCGCAGTGCGGCGAGCGTGACCTTGAGGGCGGTGGGCGACTTCTCGGTCAAGGTCTCGGCGGCCCGTGCGGCCTCGGGAGCAGGGTGGGCACGCAGGCACATGATGATCTCTTCCACCGTGCCGGCGCGGTAGCAGGAGTCGATCCAGGCTCGCTGTTCGGCGAGTGCGCCGGGCGGTGGCTGTCGCACGTAGCGTTCCAGGGTGTCCCAGACCTCGGTGGTGGTGAGGTCGGCGAGGAGGTGGGGCAGGAGGTCTGCGGGGATGAAGTGGTCGGCGAGGCCGCAGAGCAGGGCGTCGGCGGCGCCGACCGGTGTGCCGGTGAGCGCCAGATGGGTACCGAGTTCGCCTGGTGCGAGGCCCAGCAGGTAGGTGCCGCCGACGTCGGGGACGAAGCCGATGCCGGTCTCGGGCATGGCGATCCGGGAGTGTTCGGTGACGATGCGGACGCTGCCGTGGGCGGAGACTCCGACGCCGCCGCCCATCACGATGCCGTCCATGAGGGCGACATAGGGCTTCGGGTAGCGGGCGATACGGGCGTTGAGCCGGTATTCGTCCCGCCAGAACGCTGCCGATGCCCTTCCTCCGGCCTGCGCGTCCTCGTAGATGAAGCGGATATCACCGCCCGCGCACAGACCGCGCTCCCCCGCGCCCGTGAGGATCACGGTTTCGACGGCGGGGTCCTGTTCCCAGGCGGTCAGCGCGTCGTCGATCCGCTCGACCATGGTGTGAGTGAGGGCGTTGAGGGCGCGGGGGCGGTTGAGAGTGATGCGGGCGGCGCGGCCCTCGGTGGCCAGGAGGACGGACTCGTCGGTGCCGGTCATCGCAGTGCCTCCGTCAGGCCGCGGGCCACGATGACGCGCATGATCTCGTTGGTTCCTTCCAGGATCTGGTGCACCCGCAGGTCGCGGAGGATCTTCTCGATGCCGTATTCGGTGAGGTAGCCGTAGCCGCCGTGCAGTTGGAGGGCGCGGTCGGCGACGGAGTAGCCGGTGTCGGTGGCGAACCGCTTGGCCATCGCGCACAGTTGCGGGGCCTGTGGGTCGCCGCGGTCCAGTGCTTGTGCGGCCTGGTGGACCAGGGCGCGGGCTGCGGCGAGTTCGGTCGCCATGTCGGCGAGGCGGAACTGGAGTGCCTGCGCGTCGAGCAGGCGCCCGCCGAACGCCTCGCGGTCGGCAAGGTGGACCAGGCTGCCGTCCAGGGCGGCGCGGGCGCCGCCGAGCGAGCAGGCGGCGATGCCGAGCCGGCCACCGTTCAGCCCGTTCATGGCGATGCGAAACCCGTCGCCCTCCCGGCCGAGCAGCCGGTCGGCGGGCACGCGCACGCCGTCCAGGACCACTTGGCGGGTGGGCTGGGCGTTCCAGCCCAGCTTTTTCTCGTTCACTCCGAAGGACAGCCCGGGGTCGTCCTTGTCGACGAGGAAGGCGGAGATGCCGCGTGGGCCGTCGTCACTGGTACGGGCCATGACGACGTAGACCTGAGAGGCGCCGGCGCCGGAGATGAATTGCTTGACGCCGGTGAGGAGGTAGCTGTCGCCGTCGCATACGGCGCGGGTGCGCAGTGCGGAGGCGTCCGAGCCGGCGCCCGGTTCGGTCAGGCAGTAGCTGCCCAGGTCCTCCATGGCGCACAGTCTGGGCAGCCATCGTTCGCGCTGGGCGGCGTCGCCGTAGTGGTCGATCATCCAGGCGACCATGTTGTGGATGGAGACGAAGCCGGCGATGGAGGGGCAGCCGGAGGCCAGCGTCTCGAAGATCAGGACGCCGTCGGCCCGGCTGAGCCCGCTGCCACCGGCCTCCTCCCGGACGTAGATGCCGCCGAGGCCGATCCCCGCGGCCTTGCGCAGGACGTCCACCGGGAAGTGTCTGTCCTGGTCCCACTGCACGGCGTTCGGGGTGAGGTGGTCCTGGGTGAAGTCGAGGGTGGCCACGACGAGGGCGAGCTGGTCGTCGGTGAGCATGGTGGTGGTCATGGCGCTCACTGCATGGTCGGGAGGGTGAAGCTCGCGCCCTCCTTGGCCCCGGAAGGCCAGCGCGAGGTGACGGTCTTGGTGCGGGTGTAGAAGCGGATCGCGTCCGGCCCGTGCTGGTTGAGGTCGCCGAAGCCGGATCGCTTCCAGCCGCCGAAGGTGTGGTAGGCGACCGGCACCGGGATGGGCACGTTCACGCCGACCATGCCGGTGTTCACCCGGCGGGTGAAGTCGCGGGCGGTGTCGCCGTCCCGGGTGAAGATCGCGACGCCGTTGCCGTACGGGTGCTCGCTGGGCAGCCGCAGTGCCTCCTCATAGTCGGCGGCCCGCACGACACACAGCACGGGGCCGAAGATCTCCTCCCGGTAGACGCGCATCTGCGGGGTGACCCGGTCGAAGAGCGAGGCGCCCATGAAGAAGCCGTTCTCGTGCCCAGTGAGCGTGAAGCCCCTTCCGTCCACGATGAGTTCTGCGCCTTCATTGACGCCGATGTCGACATAGCGGCGTACGCGGTCGAGGGCATCCCGGCTGACCAGCGGCCCGAAGTCGGCCTCGGGGTCGTCGCTGCGGCCGATGCGCAGCTGCCCGATCCGCTCCTTCAGCCGCTCCACCAGGGCATCCGCGGTGGTCTCGCCGACGGGGACGGCCACGGAGATCGCCATGCAGCGCTCTCCCGCCGAGCCGTAGCCCGCCCCGATCAGCGCGTCGACAGCCTGGTCGAGGTCGGCGTCCGGCATCACGATCATGTGGTTCTTGGCGCCGCCGAAGCACTGGGCACGCTTGCCGTGCGCGGCCGCGGTGGCGTAGATGTGCGCGGCGATCGGGGTCGAGCCGACGAAGCCGAGCGCACCGACCCGGGGGTCCGTCAGCAAGGTGTCGACGGCTTCCTTGCCCCCGTTGACGACGTTGAGGACGCCTGGCGGGAGGCCCGCCTCCAGGAACAGTTCGGCGAGCCGGAGCGGTACGGAGGGGTCGCGTTCGGAGGGTTTGAGGATGAAGGAGTTGCCGCAGGCCAGCGCGGGCGCGGCCTTCCACAGCGGGATCATCGCGGGGAAGTTGAACGGGGTGATGCCGGCGGTGACGCCGATGGGGCCGCGCAGGGAGTGCACGTCGATCCCGCTGCCGGCGTTGTCGGTGAACTCACCCTTGAGCAGATGCGGGATGCCGGCGGCGAATTCGACGACCTCCAGTCCGCGTTGCAGGTCTCCGTGGGCGTCGGCCACCGTCTTGCCGTGCTCGGACGACAGCAGTCGGGCGAGTGATTCCCTTTCCCCGTCGACCAGTTGGAGGAATGTCAGCAGCACGCGGGCTCGGCGTTGCGGATTCCATTCGCCCCACTCACGCTGAGCCTCGGCGGCATCGGCGATCGCCGCCTCGGTCTCGGCGCGGTCGGCGAGCGGGACACGCGCCTGGACCTCACCGGTGTTGGGGTCGTACACATCGCCATAGGTCCCGGAAGTGCCCGGGGTGTGCTTGCCGCCGATGAAATGTGCCAGTTCACGGACCATGAAAGCCTGCTCTCCGTCAGGTGAGATCCGGGGATGGCGCGCCGGCCCGGCACGGACGCCGGACGGCGTGCGCACGGGCAGCACGAGAAACGCAGGGCTGGGCAACCGTCAGATGCCGGTGATCGGTAGCCGTCGGTTTCGCCGGTCGAGAGCGTGGGTGCACACCGGTGCCATGCGTGTCTGCTCCATCCTCGTGGACAACACGGAACACCCCGCGGCCGGTATCCTGACTCCCGGATCAGCACACGCTCCCCGGCCTTCCCGACGGACTTCTCCGTCAGTGGCCGGTCTCTTTCGGGGAGCGCATTCCCCGGTCACAGTGGCGGGACCGCGCCGGAATCGCACCGGCTTCCCTGCACCGCGGGCCTTGCCCCCGAACATATAGTTGGACGTCCTAGTAAGTCCACCCCGCCACGGCCCGCACAAGAGCGCTTCGCAGTCGCGCACGCCGCCGGTTGCGGCCCGTGGAGCGGGCCTGGCCGGGATGTGCGCCTGCGGTCGCGCGCGCTCAGGCGTCTTGTTCGGCGACGGGGTAGGGCACGAAGGTGCTCCTGTTCTCGTCCACCGCGAGCCGGCGGTCCAGTGGCGGCACCGCCCGCTGCGGGCAGTCGGTGCGTTCGCAGATGCGGCAGCCCATGCCGATCGGGGTTGCCGCCGCGGCGTTGTCGAGGTCCAGGCCGTCGGAGTAGACCAGCCGGGAGGCGTGCCGGATCTCGCAGCCGAGGCCGATGGCGAAGGTCTTGCCGGGCTCGCCCCAGCCACCGCGGTGCCGGGTGATCGCGCGGGCGGTCCACAGGTAGCGCTGCCCGTCCGGCATCCCGGCGATCTGTACGTGGATACGGCCGGGGCCGCGAATGCCTCGTAGACGTTCCACAGGGGGCAGGTTCCGCCCGCGCGGGAGAAGTGGAAGGCCGTCGCGGACTGTCGTTTGGACATGTTTCCCGCGCGGTCGACGCGTACGACCTCGCCGGGGCGGATGCCGATCTTTGTGGCGAGTTCCTCGGCGGCGAGATCGGTGTCGTGGAGGTAGTTCCGGCGGCGGTAGAAGAATTCGCGGATCTCCTCATGTGCGGAACGGGGCAGTGCGGTGATGGTCTGCCCTCTTCCCTCCGCGGCTTCGGACAGCCGCTCGGCGAGCTGATGGTTGCGGCGGCCGAGATCGACCAGCACCCCGGCGACGGCCGGCCTGCGGGAGGCGAGTTCGGCGAGGTCGGAGGAGGACACCCGGTCGGCGGTGATCTCGTTGACGAGGGCATCACGCAAATCGGCGACCAGCCGGCTGGTGTCGTGCTCGGAGAAGAACCCCGCATCGACGCCGAACACCTCGGTGAGACGGAGCAGGACCGGGACGGTCAGCGGGCGCGAGTCGTGTTCCATCTGGTTGAGGTAACTGGGAGAGATCTCCAGCATCCGCGCCAGGGCCGCCTGGCTCAGGCACAGGGCCGACGGATCGTAAACGGGACCCCACAAACCTTCTTCAGCCCGGCGACGAGATCTGCGACCGCTGGAATTGCCCAGCCGGTGTTTCCCGGCGCCGGCCCCGCGCGTGCGCCGACGGCTGATGGCTGACGTTCAGAACGATCCGCTGGCGCTCCTTGAGCTTCCCACCGCCCGTCCGGCCATGACTCACCTCTTCAGCCAGGCGGAGAGATGTCGCGACTGGGGCTGTGCCGGGCTTCCGAATTCGATCGCTTCCGCGGCTTGGCTCCCCGCGGATCCGAGGTCGTCGTGCCGCTCAACGCCCTCCGCCGAGTCCGGCACGGCGCCGACCGCATCCAACCGCCACCAACGAGCCCACACCGTCGCGTTGGCGGCGATTCGGAGGGGCGCTTAGCGTGGGAGGGACGGCGGTTCGTACACAGTTTCCGTGCGCGCGGCCGGACCGCCCTCGACGTGGAGGACCGGGATGGCATCTGTCTCCTTCCTGCTCGTGGCCGTGATCCTCACGGCGCTGGCCTTCGACTTCACCAACGGGTTCCATGACACCGCCAACTCGATGGCCACCTCCATCGCCACCGGGGCGCTGAGCCCCCGGGTCGCCGTCGCCGTCGCAGGTCTGCTCAATCTGGGCGGCGCCTTCCTCTCCACGGAGGTGGCCAAGACGATCTCGGGCGGCATAGTCCAAGACAGCAAAGTGTCCCTGGTGATGATCTTCGCCGGGCTGATCGGGGCGATCCTGTGGAATCTGGTCACCTGGCTCCTCGGGCTGCCCTCCAGCTCGTCCCACGCCCTGTTCGGCGGGCTGATCGGCGCGGTGTGGGTGGGGGCCGGGGGTTCCGCGGTGCGCTTCGGCGCGATCATCGAGAAAATAGTGATCCCTGCGGTGGCCTCGCCGGTCGTGGCCTGCGTGATAGCGCTGCTGGCCACCTACCTCGCCTACATGATCACCCGGAGGACCTCGCGCCGCACCGTCGGGAAGGGCTTTCGCGCGGGACAGATCGGGTCTGCGTCCTTGGTGGCCCTGGCGCACGGCACCAATGACGCCCAGAAGACGATGGGGGTCATCACCCTGGCACTCATCTCGAGCGGGGTGCTCAGCCATGGCGCGGGGCCGCCCTGGTGGGTGGTGCTGAGCGCGGGCCTGGCGATCTCCCTGGGCACTTACGTGGGCGGCTGGCGAATTATCCGGACCATGGGTAAGGGACTCACCGACATCCAGGCCCCGCAGGGCTTCGCCGCCGAGACCAGCGCGACCGCGGTGATCCTGGCCTCGTCGCACCTGGGGTTCGCGCTGTCGACCACCCAGGTGTGCACGGGCAGCATCCTCGGCGCGGGGCTGGGCCGCAAGCTGGCACACGTGCACTGGGGCGTCGCCGGACGGATCGCGGTGTCCTGGCTGCTGACGCTGCCGTCCGCGGCCGCGGTGGGAGGCCTGGCAGCGTGGCTGGCCGACCAGGGCAACGTGGGGGTGGCCCTGGTCGCGGGCATCGCGCTGGCCGCCGCGGCGGGCTTCTACGTGCTCTCGCGCCGCCGTCCGGTGAGCCCGGAGAACGTCAATGAGGTGCCGGCACCTGCCGCGGAGCCCACCGTCAGGTCGGCCGCCTGAGCCGGGCGGGCCGTCGTCGAGGAAGGGGAGCGGGATGGACATCGACTGGGGCACTCTCGCCGGGGTCTTCGGTGTCAGCCTCGGGATCACCGTGGTGGTGGTCGTGATGTTCTCGCTCGGACTGGCCGCGTGGGCCCGCGCCGGGCACGGCGAGCCCGCCTCCGACGTGCCCCGGGGCCGGCACCAGAAGGTGGCGGCCGTCACGGCCGTGCTGTGCTTCGCCGCCTGCCTCTCGGTCGCGGCCTACGGGATCGACCTGATCGTTCCCGGCTGACTCCACCACACCACACCACTCCACCCGACCGGTATCCGGCGTGCCCCACACTCGGAGCACCGGTGGAGACAGACGTCAAGAGCACGGAGCCGCAACGGGGGGAGCAGGGGGCGTTCACCGTGCGCGCGCGTCACCAGGGCTGCGGGGCTCTGGGGATCAACGCCATCAGCCTGCCAACTCCGGCCGCCGTACGCGCGGATGCTGCCCTGTTCCCACAGCGGCGGTGCCCACAGCTGAACGCACTCGGACCGTCACGGGCCTCACCAGAGCTTGCCCCGTCGCTTCCCCCTGGGCCAACACCCAGCAAATCATCCACGAGCAGGCCGCATTACCCATCAACCGTGCTGGGACAAACGCTCTTTACGTCGATTGCCACCAGCGATGCCGTGAGCACGCAGCGCCACCGGCATGCCCGCGGGAGCGCACGGCCCAGCGTGCGCCGTGCACTGCATCGCCGCAATCTGGACGCATGACCTATCGGTGCGCGACGAAAGGTGACCCATGAAGTTCGCAGTCATCGGCGGTACCGGTCTGATCGGGTCGCAGGTCGTGAATAAGCTGAACGCCGCCGGGCACGAGGCCGTGCCGCACTCGCCGGCCACAGGTGTCGACGTGATCACCGGCCAGGGCGTGGAGGAGGCGGTGGCCGGAGCAGACGGCATCGTCAATCTGACGAATTCCCCGACCTTCGACGACGCCTCTCCCGCCTTCTTCCAGACCTCGATGGACAACCTCCTGGCCGCCGGCCACAAAGGCGGGGTGGGGCACTTCGTCATCCTCTCGATCGTCGGCGCGGACCAGGTGCCCGGCCTCGCCTATTACCGTGCCAAGGTCTTGCAGGAAGACATCCTCAAGGCCGGGCCGATCCCCTATTCGATCGTCCACGCCACCCAGTTCATGGAGTTCATCGACGCCTTCATGTCCTGGACCACCGAGGGCGACACCGTCCGCCTGCCCACCACCCCACTCCAGCCGATCGCCGCCCAGGACGTCGCCGACACCGTCGCCGAAGTCGCCGCCGGTACCCCTCTGAACGGAACCCTCGACGTCGGCGGTCCCGACGTCCGTCCCCTCGACGAACTCGGCCGGATCACCCTGAACGCCCGACCCGACGGCCGCACGGTCATCACCGACGACACCGCCGGCATGTTCGCCGCCGTCGACGGCGATGTGCTCACCACCAAGGGCAACGCACGCATCGCCCCCACCCACTACACCGACTGGCTCACCTGACGCGGCCGGACCACCACTGGAGACCTCGCCATGTCGCACAACGAACAGGTGGCAGACAGCGCCGAGGGTCAACCGCGCTCGGAAGCATGGAAGACGGCGCTCACCGTGCTGCAATCGGCGAAACCGCCGTTCATTCCTGAGGGGGCGGAGGCGATGACGGTTGTCGTCGAGTTCCCTCCCGGCGATCCCGGCACCCCTCCGCACCGGCACTCGGGACCTGCCTTCGGCTACATGCTCGAAGGGGAGATGCTCTTCGAGCTGGAAGGTGAGCCGGAGCGGGTGATCCAGGCCGGGGAGACGTTCTGGGAGCCGGGCGGCGATGTCATCCACTACCAGGACGGAAACAACCGGACGGACTCCCGGAGCCGCTTCCTCGTCACCATGATGTGCGCACCGGGTCAGCCCATGCTCACTCTGGCCGACGACGAAGAGCTGGCCCGGCGCCGGCACCTACGAGCTCCCCGCCCAGGCACGTGACCCGCCACTGACAGCCGGTGCATCTGCGGAGGACGGGCAAAGGACGGGCAATTACCATGGACAAATATCCCCATCAGGGGCTTGAACAGGGGCGGAGGCTCTGCCGACCGCTCCGCAGCCCGAGCGCAGCGCGGCGCTCTCCAGCGCCCCGCGCTCTCTGATGCGCTTCTCGGATTTCCCAGGGAGCATTCCCATGGCTGGTCAAACCGCCTCCATCATCCTCGAACCCGAGGCACAGGAGCTCGCCGACGCAACCTCGCAACATCCGTTCCTGTACGAGCTGGATCCGACCGCAGCCCGCAAGGTGCTCGACGACCTCCAGGCCGCGCCGGTCGACAAGCTGCCGGCCGACGAGGAGTGGGTTTCGGTTCCGGCAGCGGTGGGCGATGTACGGGTACGCATCGTCAAGCCGCAGGGCGCCACCGGAACGCTGCCCGTGGTGTTGTACATGCACGGCGGTGGCTGGGTGCTGGGCAATGCCGGTACCCACGACCGCCTGGTGCGCGAGTTGGCGGTCGGCGCCCGTGCGGCAGTGGCCTTCGTGGAGTACACGCCGTCGCCCGAGGCGCACTATCCGGTGGCCATCGAGCAGGGCTACGCCACCGCGCAGTGGATCGTCCGCGAGGGGGCGTCCAAGGGGCTGGATGCACAGCGCATGGCAGTGGCCGGGGAATCGGTCGGCGGGAACATGACCGCCGCACTCGCCCTCATGGCCAAGGAGCGCGGTGACGTCAACTTCGTACAGCAGTCGATGTACTACCCGGTCACGGATGCGGCCATGAACACCGGTTCCTACGACCAATTCGCCACCGGCTACTACCTGAGCCGCAAGCTGATGGAATGGTTCTGGGACGCCTACACGACCGACCCGGACCAACGCGCGGAGATCACCGCGTCTCCCAACCACGCCACCGTCGAACAGCTCTCCGGCCTGCCGCCCGCCCTGCTGATCGTCGACGAGGCCGACGTGCTGCGCGATGAGGGCGAGGCGTACGCCGCCAAGCTCCGAGCAGCCGACGTGCCGGTGACCACGGTGCGCTACGACGGCACGGTCCACGACTTCATGATGCTCAACTCGCTGAGTGACTCCAAAGCCGCTCGCGGAGCCATCGACCAGGCAACGACGTTCCTGCGCAACGCACTCGGAACCGCCCAGGACTGATTCGTCGGGCGCTGAGAGACGAAGAGGTCACTCATGCTTCCTCAATCCATGCTCGCGCTCGTAGCCGGAAAGGTCGGCGAGCCTACCGATGTCCTGCGGCTGGAATCCCTGCCTGTGCCCACGCCGGAAGCCGGGCAGGCGTTGATCCGTGTGAAGGCGACTCCGATCCACGCCAGTGATCTGCACGTGCTGCGCGGCCGTTACGGTTTCTCCCCCGAGTTTCCCGCTGTCGGGGGTCACATGGAGTGCGTGGGCCGTATTGAGGCCCTGGGCCCGGATACCGAGGGACTAAAGATCGGTGAGCGTGTGGTGGCCGTTGCTGTCCCGGCGGTACCCGGGCCGCCGCATGTGACCGGCACTTGGCAGGAATACCTTGTTGCCGATACACACAGGCTTCTGCCGGTCCCCGGCCATCTGAGCGACTCCAGCGCCTGCCAACTCGCCGTCAACCCGTTGACCGCGCTGCTCCTCGTGACGCGCGAACTCGACGTACAGCCGGGTGAATGGTTGTTGCAGACGGCCGCGGGCTCCACCGTCGGCCGGCTCGTCATCCAGCTGTCCAGGCATCTGGGTATGCGCACGGTCAATGTCGTGCGGCGACGTGGTGCCGTTGAGGAGATCAAGGCGCTCGGTGGTGACGAGGTCATCTGCACCGAGGACGAGGACCTGTTGCAGCGGGTGGCCGAGATTGCAGGACCGGCCGGCGTGCGCAAGGCCATCGACTGTGTCGCGGGACCCGTAGGTGCCCAGGTATTCCAGGCCTTGGCTCCGGGGGGAGAGACCGTGGTCTACGGCGCGCTCTCCACCCATCGGCAGACTGATCCGGCAGCGCTGACGATCCCGCTGCAGGCACGCTCGCTCATCTACGAGACCAAAGCGGTCCGTGGCTTCTGGCTGAACCGCTGGTTCGGCACTGCCTCACCTGAGGATGCGCTGCACGCGCTGTCCCAGGTCCGCAGTCTCGTCGCTGAGGAAGTGCTGAGCATCCCCCAGGGCCGGCCGTTCCCGCTCGAACGCTTCACTGAAGCCATCACACTCGCCGAAACACCCGCACATGACGCCAAGCCCCTCTTCGTCTTCGCAGACGGCCGGGACGAAGACGACAGGTAGGACGCGGCCCCGACGATCGGTCACCTGTCCGTGATCACCGGATAGGGCACATGGCTGCGCCGGTCCGGGTCGACGGCCAGCCGTCCGCCGGCCGGGGGCCGGGCCCGCTGGGCGCAGTCCTGGCGTTCGCAGATGCGGCAGCCCAGTCCGATCGGCGTTGCGGAGCTCGGATCGTCGAGTGCGGTGCCTTCCGCGTACACCAGGCGAGGGGCGTGCCGGAGTTCGCAGCCCAGCGCGACGGCGAAGTCGGCGCGTGGCGCGCGGTGTCCGAAGCCGCCTCGGGTGACGGTACGCGCCACCCAGAAGTAGCGCTTGCCGTCGGGCATTTCGGCGACCTGGGTGAGGATGCGGCCGGGTGCGGAGAACGCTTCGTAGACCGTCCAGAGCGGGCAGGTGCCGCCGAGGCGGGAGAAGTGGAAGTCGGTGGCGGACTGCCGTTTGGAGATGTTGCCGGCGCGGTCGACGCGCAGGAAGGAGAACGGCACGCCGCGGTGGCCGGTGCGCTGGAGGGTGGACAGCCGGTGGCACACGGTCTCGAAGCCGACGCCGAAGCGGGCCTGGAGCAGTTCGACGTCATAGCGGAGCTCTTCGGCCGCCTGGTGGAAGGCGGTGTACGGCATGAGGAGGGCGCCGGCGAAGTAGTTGGCCAGCCCGATCCGGGCCAGCCCCGCCGACTGGGACGAGCCCAGTTCGCTACCGGTCACCAGGGCGTCCAGCAGCGGGGCATGTTCCAGGAAGGCCAGCTGGGTGGCGAGTTGGAAGGCGCGCTGTCCTTCGCTGAGCCACGGTGACAGCAGGAGCAGCCCGCTGTCGGCGTCGAAGCGGCGTGCGTCGGCCGACCGTTCCGGCGCTGCCTGGACCACCTTGAGGTGATGGCGTTCGGCGAGCCGGTCGGTCAGCGCGTCGGCTGTTCGTCCCGCGGTACCGAGCCCCAGGCGTTCGGCGGTCCGCTCGGCCTCGGTGTCCAGTTCCTCGAAGTGGTTGTGGTGGGCGTAGAAGAAGTCCCGTACTTCGTCGTGGGGCTCGGCGGGCAGCAGGGCCGCGGTGTCCTCGGGGGAAGCGAGGGCCACTACCCGCTCCGCGGCGTCCCGGTAGCGGCGGTGCAGCGAGACGAGCGCCCTGGCCACCTCGGGATGATCGCGTGCCATGTCCACGGCCTCCTCCGGCAGCACCGGGGCGCCGCATGCCTCGTCGCCGAGGGCTGCCCGCAGATCGGTGGCCAGCCGCTCCTCGTCGGCCTCGGAGAAGAACTCCGGATCGATGCCGAAGACCTCGGCGATGCGCAGCAGCACCGGAGCGGTGAGGGGGCGCTGGCTGTGCTCGATCTGATTGAGATAGCTGGTGGAGAGGCCCAGGGCGCGGGCCAGTTCCACCTGGTTCATTCCCCGCTCACGACGCAGTCTGCGCAGTTTGGCGTGGGCATAGATCTTCCGTCCGGCAGGCCGTCCCATGCGGTGACCAGGCTCCTTTCCCTCGCTCTTTCCTGCGAAGGTAGCATCCGCACCTTTCGCGAGATTTGCAGATTCGCAGCTCATGGAGGGAAGGATTCCGCACTGTGGATCTGTCGCGCCGCGGTGGCGCGCAGGGAAAGCTGAGTGCAAGGTCTCTCCGTTTCGGGCACGCAGGGTACGGAGAATTCGCGGCCACCCCCAGGACGATCTTGTTCAGCCCAGGAAGCTCAGTCGAACCTGACGGTTGGCATTGGAGATGTTGGTGTCGACCAAGCAGACGGACTGCCAGGTACCGAGCGCCATCCGGCCCGCGATGACCGGGAGGGTGGCGTGGGGTGGGACGAGGGCGGGCAGGACGTGGTCGCGGCCGTGGCCGGGGCTGCCGTGACGGTGGCGCCAGCGGTTGTCGGCCGGGAGGAGGTCGTGCAGGGCGGCCAGGAGGTCTTCGTCGCTGCCTGCGCCGGTTTCCAGTACGGCGATGCCGGCTGTGGCGTGCGGAACGAAGATATTCAGCAGGCCGTCGCGGCCGTCTGCCGCCTCTCGGAGGAAGGCGGCGCAGTCGGCGGTGAGGTCGGCGACGGTCTCTGCCGAGCCTGTGGTGATGTCCAGGGTGCGGGTGGTAAATGCGGTGCTCATGTGTTCATTTTGGTACGGCCAACCTGCCCTGGCCCGCAACCCCGCGAGCCTCTTCCGCAATGCTGCCTCAATGCTCCGGCAACAACCGTCCACCAGCCGAGATGACGTTTGACCCCTCTCACAGCGCACCACTACGTTCAGCGACATGTCTCCATCAGCCCTGCTCACCACGCGCGGTCACATCGACCTGCTGCGGGTGGCCTCTGCCGCGTGTCGCGGCGGCGGCTGTTGCTGATGCCGGTGCGTTGCCTCTGCCGTTGTTGATGCCGGGCTAGGTTTCGCGGCTCCTTGCGGGACTCTTCCCAGGAATGCTGCGGCCCCTTGAGGCCGTTTCACGGCTTTCGCTCTCCCGTTGCGATGCTTCGAGTTTCGCTGCATCAGCCGTTTCGGGCTTTCCGGTTTGTCGCCACCTTGCACTGTCGCTCGGCTGGTTTTCCATTGCCTTTGCTGCCGTCGCCTGTGTGCTGTGTCGTCGTGCGTTCGTTTGTGCGCCCTCCTTCCCCAGCCCCGCCGGCCCCTTTTTTCCTCCCTCTCCTCCCTGTGGAGCATTCATGACTGTCGATCAGGTCGCGGCCCGCCATGTCCCACCCGATATATCCGGTGAAGCACGGCAACTGTCGCTTTCCAAGAGCGCGGAGACGGGGGTGACGTCCGCTTCCGGCGGCGCGGGTCCGGAACTTGCCCGCGTCGTTCCGGTCTCCGGTCGCCGGTGGTCGGTGCCACGGTGGTTGCGTCGTACGGTGGGGCCCGTCGCACTGCTGGTGCTGTGGCAGGTGCTCAGTGCGAGCGGTGCACTGCCGGCCGGCATTCTGGCCTCGCCCGGGACCATTGCTGCCACCGCCGGCGACCTGGTCTCGGACGGAACGCTGCCGTCGGCCGTGCTGGTTTCTCTCCAACGTGTCGTGGTCGGACTGCTGCTGGGTGGCGTGGCCGGTGTGGTGCTGGCACTCGTATCGGGGCTTTCACGGCTCGGCGAGGATCTGGTCGACGCGACGGTGCAGATGCTGCGCTCCATCCCCTGGGTCGGTGTGATTCCGCTGTTCATCATCTGGCTGGGTATCGGCGAGGCACCCAAGATTGCGCTGATCTCACTGGGTGTTGCCTTCCACCTTTATCTGAATGTCTATGCCGGGATTCGCGGTGTGGATGCGCAGTTGGTGGAGGCGGGGACATCGCTCGGGCTGAGCCGGTGGGGGCTGATCCGGCATGTGGTGCTGCCCGGCGCATTGCCGGGTGCCATGACCGGGCTGCGCTATGCGCTGGCCACCGCATGGCTCGCACTGGTCTTCGGTGAACAGATCAACGCCGACGACGGCCTCGGCTTTCTGATGAACCGGGCCAGGGAATTCTTCCGCACCGATGTGATCGTGGTGTGCCTGGTGGTCTATGCGTTCCTCGGGCTCATCGCCGATTTCCTCGTTCGTACCCTCGAAAGGCTGCTGCTGCAATGGCGACCGACGTTCACGGGTCAGTGACCGGCACCCGGCACGAGGAGCGTCCCCGCTCCGCGGGCTCCGACTCCGCCGTGCAGGCGGACGGGCTGGTGCGGGGCTTCGGCGAACGGGCCGTCCTCGACGGTCTGCATCTGTCCGTCCAGCCGGGCGAGTTCGTGGCGCTGCTCGGGCGAAGCGGGTGCGGCAAGTCGACGTTGCTGAGGGTGCTGGCCGGGCTCGACCGGGAGATCGAGGGTGAGGTGCTGGTGCCGCGCCGCAAGGCCGTGGCGTTCCAGGCGCCCCGGCTGATGCCCTGGAAACGGGTCTGGCGGAATGTGCTGCTGGGGCTGCCGGGACGGCCGGAACGCGCGGTCGCCGTACGGGCGTTGGAGGAGGTCGGGCTCGGCCATCGGGCGGACGCCTGGCCCAAGACGCTCTCCGGTGGGGAAGCCCAGCGTGCTTCGCTCGCCCGAGCCCTGGTGCGCGAGCCTGATCTGCTACTGCTCGACGAACCGTTCGGCGCCCTCGATGCACTCACCCGGATCACGGCTCAGCGTCTGGTGGCCGAGCTGTGGCAGGAGCGTGGCTGCGCGGTCCTGCTGGTCACCCACGACGTGGAAGAGGCACTGCTGCTCGCGGACCGGGCACTGGTGATGGAGGGCGGCCGGATCGCGTACGAGACCACGGTGGATCTGCCGCGGCCACGCGATGTCTCCGATCCGCGCTTCGGTGTGTTGCGTGCCCGTCTGCTCGGCCGGCTCGGCGTGCAGGGCGCGGAGGACAGTGAAGGTTCAGCGGCAGCCGGCGAAGGTGCGCCGGTGGCGGTGGGCCCTGGCCTGGCCGAGGCCTCCCCCTCCGGCACCGCGTGACATCAGAGCCGCGGGCGCGGCAGGCAGCCGCCCCTCCTCACCACCCACTCCCCCATTCCCTCCTCCTCTCACTCCCCCTCGCCCATCCCAGAACGAAACGGATGCCCCATGAGACCACGCCCTCTCGCCCCGGCCGCCCTGCTGCTCCCGCTCACCCTGCTACTGGCCGCCTGCGACGGCTCTCCGGAAGCCAAAGGGGCCGGCGGGGGTACCGGCAGCGGAACCGACGGCAAGGGGTCGCTGACGCTCAACGTCGGTGACCAGAAAGGCGGTTCGGAAGCGTTGCTGCGGGCCGCCGGGGAATTGGACGACCTTCCGTACAAGATCAAGTGGTCGACCTTCACCTCGGGGCCGCCACTGCTGGAGGCGGTCAACGCGGGGGCGGTGGATGTCGGTGCGGTCGGCAACACCCCGCCGGTGTTCGCCGCGGCGGCGAAATCGAAGATCAAGGTGATCGCCGGGACGCACAGCAGGTCGGACGGCGAGACGGTCCTGGTGAAGAAGGACTCCCCGCTCAAGCGGCCGGCGCAGCTGAAGGGCAAGTCGATCGCCGTTGCCCAGGGAAGCTCCGCGCACTACCAGCTCATTGCCTCGCTCAAGAAGGCCGGGCTGACGCCGAAGGACGTCACCCTCAACTACCTTCAGCCGGCCGATGCGCTCGCCGCGTTCACCCGGGGGAAGGTGGATGCCTGGGCGGTGTGGGACCCGTACACCTCACAGGCCCTGGAGCAGGCCGATGCCCGGGTGCTGACCACCGGGCAGGGGGTCGTCAACGGGCTGAGCTTCCAGGTTGCCGCACCTGCCGCGTTGGATGACAAGAAGAAGTCCGCGGCGCTGAAGGACTACACGGACCGGTTGCGGCGGGCGCAGAACTGGGTGTTCAAGCACCCCGGCACCTGGGCGAAGGCCTGGGCGAAGGAGACCGGGCTGCCGGACAAGGTGGCGCTGGACGCGGTCAAGCGCACCCGGGGGACGGCGGTCACGGTTGCCGTGGACAAGGCCGCCATCGCCTCCGAGCAGCAGATCGTCGACTCGTTCGCAGCGTTGAAGCTGATTCCCCGCTCCTTCGACTTCGGGAAGTTCGTCGACCCCCGCTTCAACGGCGGCCTGCCGCCTTCGGGCACGGCGCCGCGTACCTATGGAAAGGCTCAGTGAGATGTCCGTACACCTGCATTGGTTTCTGCCGACCGGCGGCGACGGGCGGACCCTCGTCGACCGCCATGCCTACACGGATGGCGGCATCCGGCGTGACCGCATCACGCCGGTCAGCGGGGTGCGGGCGCCGGACATCGAGTATCTGGCCCAAATCGCCAAGGCTGCCGAGCAGTTGGGGTTCGAGGCGGTGCTCACGCCGACCGGTACCTGGTGCGAGGACGCCTGGCTGACGACGGTGGCACTCACCCAGGTCACCGAGCGGCTGAAGTTCCTGGTCGCGTTCCGGCCCGGGGTGATCTCGCCGGTGCTGGCCGCGCAGATGGCCGCGACCTATCAGCGGATCTCGCGCGGGCGACTGCTGCTCAATGTGGTGACCGGGGGCGATTCGACCGAGCAGCGGCGGTTCGGCGATCATCTCGGCCATGACCGGCGGTATGCCCGTACGGATGAGTTCCTGCGAGTCGTACGGGGTGTGTGGGGCGGGGAACCGTTCGACTTCCAGGGTGAGCACTATCAGGTCGAAGGTGGTCTGACGGCGCTGCCGCCGGACCCGCTGCCGCAGATCTTCTTCGGGGGCTCGTCCGCGGCAGCGGGGCCGGTCGCCGCCCGGAACGTCGATGTCTATCTCACCTGGGGCGAGCCGCCCGGGGAGGTCAAGCAGAAGATCGACTGGATTCGCGGGCTGGCGGAGAAGGAGGGACGCACGGTCCGGTTCGGCATCCGGCTGCACACCATTTCCCGGGACTCCTCGAAGGATGCCTGGGCGACCGCCGGCCGGCTGCTCGACGACCTCGATCCGCAGACGGTCGCGGCCGCCCAACAGGCACTGGGCAAGAGCGAGTCGGTGGGGCAGCAGCGGATGCTGGCGCTGCACGGCGGCTCGCGGGACAAGCTGGAGATCTCGCCGAATCTGTGGGCGGGTGTCGGTCTGGTGCGCGGCGGGGCCGGCACCGCGCTGGTCGGGAGCCATGCCGAGGTGGCCGACCGGATCGAGGAGTACCACGCCCTGGGCATCGAGCACTTCGTGCTCTCGGGTTATCCACATCTGGAGGAGGCGTACTGGTTCGGGGAGGGCGTACGGCCGGAGCTTGCCGCCCGTGGGCTGCTGGCTGCGGTGCCTTCCCCACTGGACGGCGTGCCGGCCGCGAACGGCCGTACGGCGTCCGCACCGGGCGGCGCGCCACTGCTGATCGCCGGCGGCCGCTGAGCGGGTTTCGTGGGGCGCGACCGGCTGCCGCCGCCGTCGAACGCGTCGCACGGCCGGGTGCCGCTCCCCGGCCCGCCGGGGAAGACATCCGGCTCTCCCCGAGCCAGGTGAAGCATGAACCACACCGGGGTGCACGAGGTCGGGGCCGTGGTGATCGAGGCCGTGGATATCGAGGCCGGGCAGGCCGGCCTCATCCCCATAGGCACCCCCCACAGGCATCCCCATGGGCACCCCCACAGGCACCTCCGCGCGAACCCTTGCCCGAATCGCCATGCGAACACCTGAGCCCGGGAGCAATCGTTCGTCGGTAAGCATGATCGAAGAGGGCGGGGCTTCAATTGACTCAGCGCGACGGGCGATGATGACGGGGCGCAAGCGGCGGACTGCAGACCGTTACCGCGCCTCCGGTCGACTCCCCTTGCTGGGCCGGAGAGTTGAGTCCCACCACTTCAAGGAGAAGATCCCGATGGACATCCTCACCAATCTTCTGGCCCACATCCTCCACCTCGTGGGCTGGCTGGTCTGACAGGCCTCACACCAAGGCGCCGCCCCTCCCTGTCCCGGGACGGGCGGCGCCTTCACAGGTATCCGCCGCCGGGCTATTTCTCCAGCTTCTGCCGGGACGTCTCCGGAAGCGTCAGATAGACGACGAACGAGACGAGGCACAGCGCGGCCACATACCAGGGGAAGAGGCCGGCGTGGCCGGCCTGTTGGAACCAGGTGCCGACGTAAGGGGCGGTGCCGCCGAAGAGGGCGACGGTGAGCGAGTACGGGAAGCCGATGCCGGCGGCACGCACCCGCGCGGGGAACACCTCCGCGTTCACGGCCGCGGCGACCGCGGTGTAGCCGGTGAGCAGCACCATGCCCGCGCACTGCACCAGCAGCAGCGAGACGAACGCGTCGGTGACCAGGTGCAGCAGCGGTACCGCCAGGACGGCGAAGCCCAGGGAGAAACCGAGCAGCAGCGGTTTGCGGCCGATGCGGTCCGAGAGCATGCCGCCGAGCGGCTGGAGCAGGGCGAAGAAGACGAGCGAGAGGGTGCCGACGGTGAGCGAATCGCCCTTGTCGAAGCCCGCGTTGACCTGCGCGTAGGTCGGCAGGTAGGTGGTCCAGGTGTAGTAGGCGAGAGTGCCGCCCGCGGTGATGCCGCAGATGAGCAGGGACTGGCGGGGGTGGCGGCGCAGCGCCTCGAAGAGGCCGGGGCGGCCGACCGCTTGCTGCTCGGGGAGAGCGTGCGGAAGGGTCTCCTGGGCGCCGCGCCGGATCCACAGTCCCAGCAGGCTCAGCAGCGCGCCGCCGAGGAACGGCACCCGCCAGCCCCACTGCCCCATCTGCTGCTCGGTGAGCAGCGCCGCGAGCAGCGCCGCCGTCCCGGAGGCCAGCAGCTGGCCGAGGGTCGTGGACACGTACTGGAAGCTGGAGAACAGCCCGCGCCTGCCGGGGCCGGCCGATTCGACGAGGAAGGTCGTGGAGGCCGCGAACTCACCGCCCACCGACAGGCCCTGCACCAGACGTGCGATGACCAGCACCAGGGGGGCCAGCAGTCCGGTGGCCGCATAGGTGGGGGTGAGCGCGACCAGCAGGCTGCCGCCGCCCATCAGCAGGATGGTCAACGTCAGTGCGGTCCGCCGGCCGCGGCGGTCGGCGACCGCGCCCAACAGCAGTCCGCCGACCGGCCGCATGAAGAAGCCGACCGCGAAGACGGCAAAGGTCGAGAGCAGCGGGACGAGGGAGTTCCCGGCGCCCTCGGGGAAGACCTGCCCGGCGAAGTAGACCGCGAGGAAGGAGTACGCGTACCAGTCGTACCACTCGATGGCGTTGCCGATGGAGGCGGCGGCCAGCTGCCGCACCCGTGACGGCGGGCCGGTCCTCTTCGGCACCCGGTCCTCAGTTATGTGTTCGGCACTCGACATGGTCCTCCGCTCCGGGTTCTTCTCCTCGGCCTGCTGCTGGGGCAGTATGAGCCGCCAGGTGATCATGTACCGCGGAAGCGGGTGGCCGCCAGAGGCCGCGGCGGCCGAAAGGAGAGTGCAACGTGCGGGTAGCACTGTTCGTCACCTGCATCAACGACCTGCTCCATCCGCGGACGGGGCGGGCGGTGGTGGCGCTGCTGGAGCGGCTGGGGGTGGAGGTCTGCTTCCCCGAAGAGCAGAGCTGCTGTGGTCAGCCGCAGTTCAACACCGGGTACCGCCATGCCACCGAACCGCTGGTGCACCGCTTCGACCGGGCGTTCCGGGACTACGAGTACGTGGTCACCCCGTCCGGTTCGTGTGCCGCGATGGTGCGTGACAACTATCCGCGGATCGGGGCGAAGGCGGCCGCCGAGGGGCGCGGCCGGGCACTCGTCGACGCGGCGGCGGTCGCGGTGCCCAAGATGTACGAGCTCACCGAGTTTCTGGTGGATGTGCTGAAGGTGGAGGACGTCGGCGCCTACTACCCGCATACCGTCACCTATCACCCCACCTGTCATGGGCTGCGGGTGCTGGGGCTGGGTGACCGCCCGCGGCGGCTGCTGGAGCGCGTCAAGGGGCTGGAGCTGAGGGAGCTGCCGGGCGCCGAGGAGTGCTGCGGTTTCGGCGGTACGTTCGCGGTGAAGAACCCCGCGGTCTCGGCGGCGATGGGCGCCGACAAGGTCCGTCACGTCATCGGGACCGGCGCCGAGGCGGTCTGCACCGTCGACAACTCCTGTCTGCTGCACATCGGCGGCACCCTCACCCGCCAGGGCTCGGCGGTCCGCCCGGTCCATATCGCCGAGATCCTGGCCAGTACGGAAGGGAGGGTGCGGTGAGCGGCACCTACCTGGGCATGCCGGCGTTCCCCCGGGCCGCTGCCGCGTCCACCCGCGACACCCGGCTGCGCGCCAACCTCACCCACGCCACCCACACCATCCGCGACAAACGGGCCAAGGCCGTGGCGGAGCTGGACGACTGGGCGCAGCTACGGGCGGCGGGCGCCGCGGTCAAGGACCGTACGCTGCGCCATCTCGACCACTATCTGGAGCGGCTGGAGGCCGCGGTCAGCGCCGCGGGCGGGCAGGTCCACTGGGCGGCGGACGCCGACGAGGCCAACCGGATCGTCACCCGGCTGGTGCGGGAGACCGGTGAGACGGAGGTCGTCAAGGTCAAGTCGATGGCGACGCAGGAGATCGGGCTGAACGAGGCGCTGGCCGGGGCCGGCATCCATGCGTACGAGACGGATCTGGCCGAGCTGATCGTGCAGCTCGGCCACGATCTGCCGTCGCACCTCCTGGTCCCGGCGATCCACCGCAACCGTTCCGAGATCCGCGACATCTTCCGCCGTGAGATGGCCTCTTGGGGCCGTCCGGCGCCGGAGGGGCTCTCCGACTCCCCCGCCGAGCTGGCCGAGGCGGCGCGGCTGCACCTGCGGGAGAAGTTCCTGTCGGCGAAGGTCGGGATCTCCGGCGCCAACTTCATGGTCGCGCAGACCGGCACTCTGGTCGTCGTGGAGTCCGAGGGCAACGGCCGGATGTGTCTGACCCTCCCCGAGACGCTGATCTCCGTCGTCGGCATCGAGAAGGTGGTGCCGGACTGGCAGGATCTGGAGATCTTTCTGCAGCTGTTGCCGCGCTCCTCCACTGCCGAGCGG
The DNA here is from genome assembly GCF_053612065.1 of Streptomyces sp. NPDC054765. Classification (NCBI taxonomy): domain Bacteria; kingdom Bacillati; phylum Actinomycetota; class Actinomycetes; order Kitasatosporales; family Streptomycetaceae; genus Streptomyces; species Streptomyces sp. NPDC054765. Next base: position 84,586 of record NZ_JBSHBP010000008.1, read on the forward strand.
ATGAACCCGTACACCTCCATGTGGACGGGCACGACGGACGGTGACGGGCCGCGGACCTTCCATCTGGTGCTGCTCGACAACGGGCGTACCGACACCCTCGCCGACACCGTCGGACGGCAGGCGCTGCGCTGTATCCGCTGCTCGGCGTGTCTGAACGTCTGCCCGGTGTACGAGCGGGCCGGCGGGCATGCGTACGGCTCGCCGTACCCGGGCCCGATCGGCGCCATCCTCACCCCCCAACTGCGGGGTGTGGAAGGCGCGCTGGAGGCTTCGCTGCCGTACGCCTCGTCGCTGTGCGGGGCCTGTTACGAGGTGTGTCCGGTCGCCATCGACATCCCCGAGGTGCTGGTGCATCTGCGGGAGCGGGTCGTGGAGGGCGGGCCGGTCACCCGGGGCGGGGCGCGCACCGTCCTCAAACCGGCCAAGGGGCATGCCGCGGAACGCGCCGCGATGCGCGCGGCGGCCTGGGCGTTCGATCACCCCGGTGCACTGCGGACCGGGATGCGGCTGGCGGCCCGCAGCCGTCGGCTGCATCCACGGCGGCTGCCGGGACCGGGCCGTGCCTGGTCGCAGACGCGCGATCTGCCTGCGGTGCCGGCCGAATCCTTCCGCGACTGGTGGCAGCGCACCCGCGGCACGTCGTCGGAGCAGCGAGGAGACGCCGAGTGAGCAGCCGGGACGTGGTGTTGGCGCGGGTGCGCCGGGCGCTGGCGGATGTGCCGCGCGGCGAGGGGCCGGGCGGGCCGCCGGTGGCGCGTGACTACCACCGGGTGCACGGGTCCCGTACGCGCGCACAGACCGTCGAGCTGCTCGCGGAGAATCTCGCGGACTACCGGGCGGTCGTGCATCGCAGTGACGCGGAGGGGCTGCCGGGGCTGATCGGCCGGCTGCTGGCGGAGCGGGGGGCACGGACGGTGCTGGTGCCGCCGGGCCTGGACGCGTCGTGGACGTCCGGAACCGATGTGACCCGCGTCGAGGACCGTGGGTCGAGCACGCCCCGGGAACTGGACGCCGTGGACAGTGTGCTGACGGGCTGTGCGGTGGCGATCGCGGAGACCGGCACCCTGGTCCTGGACGCGGGCCCGAACCAGGGAAGACGCCGGATCACGCTGGTGCCGGACCATCATCTGTGTGTGGTCCGCGTCCCCGGCCAGGTGGTCGGCTCGGTGCCGGAGGCGCTGCCACGGCTGGCACCGGACCGCCCGCTGACCTGGATCTCCGGGCCGTCGGCGACCAGCGACATCGAACTCGACCGGGTGGAGGGGGTGCACGGGCCGCGGACGCTGGAGGTGATTCTGCTGGCGGCGGCGCCGGGGGCGGACTGAGCAGCGGCGGGCGCGGACTGAGCGGCGGCGGGGGCGGACTGAGCGGCGGCGGGGGCGGCGCTCCGGCTGGCCCCGCGCCGTCGCCGGCGGGATGGCTGCCCGACCTGATGGAGGGCGGGCAGCACATCCGAGGCCGGGGGCGTGGGGCCGGGGGCCGGGGGCCAGGGGCCGGGGCCGACTCCGGGGTCCGGGGTCCGGGGTCCGGCAACCCCACCTGCGGCGGCCACCCCGACCGGTGAACTGGCCGCCGCGCCACTGACCTTACCCGCGGGTCACTTACTGGGCCATCGCTTGATCGCCGACCGGAGTGAGGTGTGCGTCACGCCGCACCAGCGCCGCATAGCGTCCCTCGGCGGCGAGCAGCTCGTCATGGGTGCCGCGCTCGGCGATCCGGCCGGCATCCAGCACCACGATCTGGTCGGCGTCGCGGACCGTGGAGAGCCGGTGCGCGATGGTGAGGGTGGTCCGGCCCTCGGACAGCTCGTCGATGGCCTGCTGCACGGCGTGTTCGGTACGGGTGTCCAGGGCGCTGGTCGCCTCGTCCAGGACGAGGACGGGCGGGTCACGCAGGATGGTGCGGGCGATGGCGAGGCGCTGTTTCTCGCCGCCGGAGAAGCGGTAGCCGCGCTCGCCGACGAGGGTGTCATAGCCGTCGGGGAGGGCCGCGATGTGGTCGTGGATCTGGGCGGCCCTGGCGGCGCGCTCGATCTCGTCGTCGGTGGCGTCCGGCTTGGCGAAGCGGAGGTTGTCGGCGACCGAGGCGTGGAAGAGGTAGGTCTCCTGGGAAACCACACCGACCGAGCGGGCGAGGGTGTCGAAGTCGAGGTCACGGACGTCGGTGCCGTCGAGGGTGACCCGTCCGCCGGTCACGTCGTAGAGCCGCGGCACGAGGTAGCTCAGGGTGCTCTTACCACTGCCGGTCGGTCCGACGACGGCGAGGCTGCCGCCGGCGGGGACGGTCAGATCGATGCCGTCGAGGGTGGGGGCGGCCTCGGGGTCGTAGCAGAACCGGACCTTCTCGAAGCGGATCTCGCCGCGCGGCGCCGGGAGGCGGACCGGTTCGGCGGGCTCGGTGATGGCGACCGGCAGATCGAGGTATTCGAAGATGCGCTGGAAGAGCGCGAGCGAAGTCTGCATCTGTACGCCGGTGGACAGCAGCGCGACCGTCGGCCGCAGCAGGCCCTGCTGGAGCGAGACGAAGGCAACCAGGGTGCCGAGGGAGAAGACCGGGCCGCCGAGCTGGAGAACCATGCCCGCCGCCCAGTAGATCAGCGCGGGCATGGCGGCCATCACGATGCCGATGGTGGCCATCCGCCAGCGGCCGGCCATGTTGGCGCGGACCTCCAGGTCGACCAGGCGCTCGGACTCGCCCGCAAAGGTCTGGGTGAGGGAGTCGGCGCGGCCCATCGTGCGGCCGAGCAGGATGCCGCTGACCGAGAGGGATTCGGTGACCATCGCGGACATCGCGGCCATCTGCTTCTGCCGCTGGGTGGTGATCTTCTTGCGTTCGTTGCCGACCCGGCGGCTGATCCAGACGAAGAGCGGAAGCAGGAGCAGCGAGACGGCGGTCAGCCGCCAGTCGAGGGCCAGCATCGCGCAGACGGTGGCGATGACGGAGGTCAGATTGGAGACCAGGGAAGTGGCGGTGGAGGTGACCGTCGCCTGCATACCGCCGATGTCGTTGGCGATCCGGGACTGGACCTCGCCGGTGCGGGTGCGGGTGAAGAAGGCCAGCGGCATCCGCTGGAGTTTGGCGTAGACGGCGGTGCGCAGATCGTGCATCACACGCTGGCCGACCGTGGTGGACAGCAGGGTCTGCAGTACACCGAAGACGCTGGTGGTGACGGCGGTGGCGATCATGCCGAGGGCGAGCAGGGTCAGCAGGCCGGTGCGCCGGCCGGGTATCGCCACGTCCAGGATCTCGCGGAGGAGAAAGGGGGAGGCGACCGAGACCAGCGAGGAGGCGCCGACGAGCAGGCCGACGAGGGCCAGCCGGGCGCGGTAGGGACGGAAGAGCGTGAGGATCCGCCGCAGCGGGACCGGCTTTCCCGGGTCCTTGGGCGGTGCGGTCCACTGGGGTTCGTCGCTGCGCATGGGCTCCTTCGAGGGGTGCGGATTCACGGGGGCAGGGGCAACGGACAGGGCGGGACAAGGGCAAGCATCGTGGAGCTTAGCTCATTGTTACCTATGCTCACAATGAACTATGTCCTGTCATCCGCTATCCTCGCGGTATGCCCTCCCCCGAGCCGACGGTCAGCACCACCAACCTCGCCGAACAGCTGGTACGGCTGACCCGCCGGATGCACCGCGCCCAGAAACACCACCTGGAGCACCTGGACATCGCCTTCACCCCCGCGCAGTCCAGGCTGCTGCGGATCGTCGACCACTACCGCGACACCCCGCCGCGGATGGCCGACCTCGCCGAGCGGCTGGAAGTCGTCCCCCGGGCGGTGACGACACTCGTGGACGCGCTGGAGGCACATGGCGCGGTACGCCGGGTGCCCGATCCGGCCAACCGCCGGGTGGTCCGGATCGAGCTGACCGACACCGGCCGGTCCACGCTGCGCGCGTTGCGCAGCGCGCGGCGGGCCGCGGCGGAGGAAATCCTGGCCCCCCTGACCGCCGATCAGCGCGAGGTGCTCGGCGGTCTGCTGTCCACCCTGGTCGACGGGCCGGACAGACCGCACTGAGCTGACGCCGGGTCAACCGGAGGAGTGCCGTCATGCCGCTGCTGGAGCCGGCCCCCCGGCCCCTGCGCCCCACCCGCCACCGCCACCGCCACCGGCAGCCCCGCCCACGACCGGGTGTCCGGCCACCGGGCATCGGGCACCCCGAGTGCCTCAGCGCATGAGGTGCAGCGCGACTGCTCCCTTGGCCGGCACCGAGAGCTGTGCCTTCCCGTCCTCCCCGACGGTGACCGTATGACCGTCGCACGAGGACGGCGCGGCCGCGACGACATTGCAGTACGTGCCGGCGGGCAGCGAGGTCGCAAAGGCCTGATGCAGCTCGGCGTCGCCGCTGTTGAGGGCCACGAAGCCCTTGCCGCCCCGGCCGAAGGCGAGGGCGCTGCCGCCGTTGTCCCACCAGTCCGTCAGCGGTGCCGAGCCCACCGCGTTGCGGAACCCCACCATCCCGGTGATCGCCTGCTTGGCGTGTTCATTGGTCCAGCCGCCGCTGCCGCTGGGCGGTCCGGCGTCCTTGTCGGACCACTCGTAGCCGGAGTAGACGTTCGGTGAGCCGTAGGGCGAGGCGAGCATGAAGACATTGGCGAGGGTGTGGGCCGCGCCGTCCTTGTAGGTCAGCGTGGAGCCGTTGCGCTCGGTGTCCCAGTTGTCGACGAAGGTACGGGCCCGGTCGCTGCCGAGCTTGCCGTCCGCGACGGACTTGAGCTGGGCCAGGTTGCCACTCTGGAAGGCGCTCTTGAGGTGGCTGCCGTAGCGGAATTCGTCGACATCGCCGTTGCCGGTGTACTCGTCGGGCTGTACCGCCTCGCCGGCGCCGTGGATGACCTCCTGCACCCAGTAACCCGGGTCGCGCATCTTGCCCTTGATGGCGGCGAGGTCGGTGGCGGCGATGTGTTTGGCGGCGTCCACCCGGAAACCGTCCACGCCCAGCGACCGCAGGTCGTCGAGGTAGCCGGCGATGGTGGTGCGGACCTGGTCGCTGCCGGTGTCGAGGTCGGCGAGCCCCACCAGTTCGCAGGTCTGGACGTCATTGCGGTTGCCGTAGTCGGAGATGCTCTTGCGGCAGCCGTGGAAGTCCTGGTCCTGGAAGTAGCCGGGGTAGTGGTACTTGCTGTACCGGGTGCCGCCGGTGCCGGTACCGGACCCGGCCGCCATGTGGTTGATGACGGCGTCGGCGATGACCTTGACGCCCGCGCCATGGCAGGCGCCGACCATCGAGGCGAACGCGTTCCGGTCGCCCAGCCGTCCGGCGATCTTGTAGCTGACGGGCTGGTACGAGGTCCACCACTGGTCCCCCTGGATGTGCTCGGAGGCGGGTGAGACCTCGACATAGCCGTAGCCGGCCGGGCCCAGCTGATTGCTGCAGGCCTTGGCGACATCCGCGTACTTCCACTCGAACAGGGTGGCGGTGACGGTCTTTTCACCGGGTGGGGCGGCCTGCGAGGACCACGGCGCAAAGGTGGCGAGACCGGCGGCGGCCAGCACTCCGGCCAGCGCCCCGCCCAGCACACGGAAACGTTGCTGCATCGTGCGGCTCCTTCGTCACGGGGCACGGCAGGACGCACCGCGCCCACGAGCAGCCACGCGCCGGGCCGCCATGGGGGGATTCCGCTTCGGAGCCTGCCGTTTATCTCGTGGACACGTCAACACTTTCCGCAAGGCTTTTCAGCGACTTGCGAAAGGTGTTGTCAACGGCGCGGCCGGTGTTGCCACAGGCCGTCCGGTATTGCGGCCAAGAGTCCAAGAGTGGCGCATCAAGAGTCCAATCGGCCCCCTTGTGCCTCAGGCCGCCGGCCGACAGGGTCCTGACCGAGGTTCACGTATGCCCCGGCACACCACCGCTCCCCTGGAGGACCGATGAACGAGGCACCCTCGCAGAACCACGACCCCGACGAGGCGGGCCCGAGCCGCCGTTCGGTCCTGTGGACCGCCGGTGCGGCGGGCGCCGGACTGGGGATCGGCGGGCTCTCGTCCGGTCCCGCCGCGGCGGCCGCCCCCACCGCGGCCGGCCCCGCGACGGCCGGTGCCGCATCCGCATCCCCCGCCGCCGGGAGCCGGACCATGATCGGGGTGCCGTTCGAGCGGCGCAGCACCGTACGCGTCGGCATCATCGGACTCGGCAACCGCGGCGGCAGCATGATCGACCTCTTTCTCGCGATGCCGGGCGTCCGTGTGGTCGCCCTGTGCGACCCGGTGAAGGACAAGACCGCCAAGGCCGCCAAGAAGGTCACCGCCGCGGGGCAGCCCGCGCCCGCCGTCCACACCAACGGCGACCACGACTTCGAGAACCTCTGCAAGCGCGGCGACATCGACTTCGTCTACGCGGCCACGCCCTGGGACCGGCATTTCGAGATGGCCAAGACGGCGATGCTCAACGGTAAGCACGTGGGCGTGGAATGCCCCCTCGCGCTGCGCCTGGACCAACTGTGGGAGCTGGTCCATCTCTCCGAGCGCACCCGCAGACACTGTATGCAGCTGGAGAACTGCTGTTACGGCAGAAACGAGATGCGGGTGCTGCGGATGGCGCATGCGGGCCTGTTCGGTGATCTGCTGCACGGCGCCGGTGCGTATGTCCACGATCTGCGGGGCCTGATGTTCGACCCCGCGTACTACGAGGGACCGTGGCGTCGGCTGTGGCACACCCGGCTGCGCGGCGATCTCTACCCCAACCACGGCTTCGGTCCGGTCGCCAACTACATGGACATCAACCGCGGGGACCGCGCCGTACGCATCTCCAGCGTCGGCACCCCCGCCCTCGGACTCGCCAAGTACCGCAAGGAGCACATGCCGGCGGACGACCCCAGCTGGAAGGAGTCGTACATCGAGAGCGACCGGACGATCAGCCTCGTACAGACCGCCAAGGGGCGGGTGATCCGGCTGGAGCACGATGTCTCCACCCCGCACCCCTACAGCCGGATCAACAGCCTCGGGGGCACCAAGGGCCTCTTCGAGGACTACCCCGAGCGGATCTATCTGGAGCCGGCCCAGAGCAACGACGAGTGGGGCGACTTCGCCACATACGCGGAGTGGGACCACTGGCTCTGGAAGGAGCACGCCAATCCGCCCGGCGGTCACGGCGGCATGGACTACCTGCTGGTCTTCCGGCTGATGCAGTGCATGCGGCTCGGCCTCGTACCGGACTTCGACGTCTATGACGCGGCGACCTGGACCGCACCGGTGCCGCTGAGCGATCTCTCGATCAAGGCGAACGGCGCCCCGCAGGAGATTCCCGACTTCACCCGCGGGCTGTGGAAGAAGGCGCGGCCGGGGATGGATTCGCAAAAGCCGCAGGAGTAAGGGCCGGGGGTGCCGCGGGGCCCGGCGGGCGGCTGCGTGCCTGCCGGGCCCGCCGCGTCACCTGTCGCGGGTGGCGACGGAGGCGGCGCCCGGGTCGGCGGCCGCCCCGCGCGGCTTCACCGGATGATCCGCTTCCGCCGGGTCCGCCGCCCGTTCCTGCTCCCGTTCCTGCTCCTGCTCCTGCTCCTGCTCCTGCTCCTGCTCCTGCTCCGTCGGCCGGTCGGCCGGCGCGGCGGCCGGCAGCTCACCGTTCAGGACCTTCTTCGCGGTCACCCGGTCCAGTGCGCCTTCCCAACGCGAGACCGCGAAGACCGCGACACAGTTGCCGAGCAGATTGGTCGTCACCCGCATCGAGTCCATGATCCGGTCGACGCCGAGCAGCAGGGCGACCGCGGCGGCCGGGATGACGCCCAGCGCGGAGGCCGTCGCGGACAGCGCGAGGAACGCCGAACCGGGCACGCCCGCCATGCCCTTGCTGGTCAGCATCAGGACCAGCACCACGGTGATCTGCCGGCCGAGCGACAGATCGACGCCGATGGCCTGGGCGAGGAAGAGCGTGCCGACGGACAGGTAGATCGAGGCGCCGTCGAGGTTGAAGGAGTAGCCGGTCGGCAGCACCAGCCCCACCGCGTCGTCCCGGCAGCCCGCGGCCCGCAGCTTCTGCATCATCCGCGGCATCACGGTCTCGCTGGAGCCGGTGCCGAGCGCCAGCAGCAGTTCCTCGCGGGTGTAGCGGACGAACTTCCACAGGCTCAGCCCGGTGACGGCCTTGAGCGCGCAGCCGAGCAGCACGAGGAAGGCCAGCGCGACGCCGTAACAGACCGCGATCAGCTTTCCGTACGTCGACATCGCGCCCAGGCCGTACTGCCCCACCAGATGGGCGGTGGCACCGAAGACCGCGAGCGGGGCGAGCCTCATGAGGAAGCCGACGATGGTGAACACGACGTCCTGGGCCTGCTCGATCACCGGCAGGATCTGCGGCACCTTCTTCTGCCCGAGGTGCAGCAGTGCGGCGCCCACCAGGCAGGCCAGCACCAGGACTTGCAGCAGCGAGTTCCCGGCGAACGCGCCGACGGCGCTGTCCGGCAGGGACTCCAGGACGAACTGGGCGGCGGAGGGCAGGTGTCCGCCGCCCGTCTTGGCATCCACCGCGCCCTTGTCCAGGGACGCGGGGTCGATATGCATCCCGGCGCCGGGCGCGAAGACATTGCCGGCCAGCAGGCCGACGACGAGCGCGATGCCGGTCGCCACCTCGAACCAGATCAGGGCCTTGACCCCGATCCGGCCGAAGGCCTTGAGGTCACCCGCCTTGGTGATGCCGGCGACGACCACGCAGAAGACCAGTGGGGCGATCATCGCCTTGATCAGTCGTACGAAGCCGTCACCGAGCGGCTGGAGCGACGATCCCGCCTGCGGCCACAGCCGTCCGACGAGAACACCGAGGAGCAGAGCGATCAGGACCTGCGCAAACAGGCTGGTGCGCAGGAAGCGCCCTGCGCGACGGGTGAGGCTTGCGGTGGCGTGCGGCACGGGCACTCCTCCAGGGACGGATTCTGTGATGCGGAAGTGGACTTCCACGATCCGTCACTATGGCCGCCTGCCGTGCACCACGAAAGAGGTCCGTGCAACTTCCCCGGAAATCTTGGAGCTTGATCCAAGGAGAAGTGCGCGGGCCATCCGGTTTCGGGCAGGGGTGACTGCTGCGCCCCCTTCCTCCCGCTTTGCACGCCGTGCGACGCCGCCACGCCTCATGCGCTCGACGCACGCTTCGCCCACTCACCCCGCGCCCCGTACGCTCACTGCGCCCCGTACGCTCAGGCCGCCAGGTGCGCCTTGTCCCCCATGACCACAACGGGGTGCCGCGCCGGATCGAGGGCGCGCAGCAATGCCTGCATCCCGGACTTGGGGACGCTGACGCAGGCGGAGGTACCGCTGCCGTGGTCCAGATGCAGCCACACCCCGCCGCCCTTGGACTGCCCCTGCGGGCGGGTCGGATCCAGCGGGGAGGCCCCCTTGACGCGGTTGTAGTTGATCGCGACGACATAGTCGAAGTCGTGACGGGTGTTCTTCGACCAGTACGACGGCGGGGTGAACGCCGAGGAGTGCGTATAGGGCAGCTTGGCGCCGGGATCCGCCAGCACACCCCCCGCGTCCGTCAGCGGGAACACGCCGACCGGGCTGCGCTTGTCACCTTCGTGATGATCCGTCGTCCAGCCGTACCGGCCGTTGTGCGCGGCCCAACTCCCCTTGCGGTCCCAGCCCTTGGCGCCCTTGTCATAGAGGACGACGGTGGCCTCGGCGGAGTTCGCACCCTCGCCGTAGACCGCCACGACCTGCCGGGAACCGGCGGGAATACGCGACCGCAGGGCGATGCCGACCTCGGGGATGTTCTTGAGGTGGGTGGTGGCCGACGCCCCGCGGGCCGGACCGCCGGGGCGCTCCCCCTTGTCCGCGCCGTCGCCCTTGCCGTCCCCGTCCCGGCCGCCGCTCGCACCGCCGCAGCCCGCCAGAAGGACCAGCCCCGCCGCGGCCACCGCCGCCGTCCGCATCGCACTGCCTGCTGTTCGCATGACGTCCATGGTCGCACCGTCGGCCTGACGGCCGTTCAGCACCCGTCCGCCGTGCACCGGCCACCGGCCACCGACCACCGACCACCGCACGATTGTCCGAATCGCATGGCCACAGCGGAAAAACCGTTTGAAATCAGCCCACGCCGCGGGCCAACCTTCCAGAACCTCCGCCGGACACAAGACGAGCGAGAGGGGTATTCCGCCTGCCGGGACGGCCCGTTGCCGACCACTCACCACGACTTGGCCTGGGACATCATGCACATTCGCGACCTTCCGCATCCCGACCCGGGCGTCCCGGACGTCCGAACGGGCGGCGCCTTCCTTCTGTGGCTCTGCGCACAACAGCTCGGCGGCCAGCTCAAGGCCCTCGCCTGGGGGCTGGTGAACGTCGGCGGCATCGCCGCCTTCCCGCTGCCGGTGGGACTCGCGGTGCAGGCCGTGGTGGACCGCGACAGCAGCCGGCTCCTCCTGGCCGGCGGCCTGATCATGGCCTTGGGCGTACTGATCGCGGTCGGCGGCACCATGCTCCACCGCGCGGCCGTCACCAACTGGATCACCGGCGTCGCCCGGATGCAGCAGCTGCTCGCCCGCAAGACCACGGAACTGGGCCCGGCCATGACCCGGCAGGTGGCGGCCGGCGAGATCGTCGCCGTCAGCACCGGCGACCTGGAGAAGATCGGCTGGTTCGTCGAGGCGCTCTCCCGGTTCGGTTCCGCCGCCGTGGCCACGGTCGGCGTCGCCGTTGCCCTGGCCCTCTATCAACCGGAACTCGGACTGCTGGTAGCCGTCGGCGTGCTCGTGGTGGCCCTGGCCGTGCTGCCCTTGCTGCCGCCCGCCATCCGGCGCGCCGACGCCCAGCGCGAGCAGGCCGGCCGGGCCACCGAACTGGCCTCCGACACCGTCGCCGGACTGCGCGTACTGCGCGGCATCGGCGGCGAGGAACTCTTCCTCGGCCGCTACCGCAGCGCCTCCCAGGACGTACGGAAGGCCGCCGTCCGCAGCTCCCGGATGTGGTCGCTGATCTCGGCCGTCCAAGTACTGCTGCCGGGCCTGCTGCTCATCGCGGTGGTCTGGTACGGCACCCGGCTCGCCCTCGACGGCACGATCGCCGTGGGCGATCTCGTCACGATCTACGGCGCGGTCGCCTTCCTGCTCTTCCCCCTCCGGCACTTCGAAGAGATCGCCCAGGCCTACTCGTTCGCCAAGCCGTCCGCGAAGCGCACGGCCCGCGTACTGGCACAGACCCGGCCGGCCGGCGGCCGGGCCACCGGCCGGGGGACGACACCCACCGGTGATCTGCACGACCCGGTCAGCGGCCTGACCGCCCCGGCCGGCCAGCTGACCGCGGTGGTCTGCGGCGACCCGGACACCGCGGGCCGGCTCGCCGAACGCCTCGGCGGACACCCGCCGCGACACGACGACGACGGTGACGGTGACGGTAGCGGCCTGCTGTCCGTCGTCCTCGGCGGCACCCCGCTGGACGATCTGCCGCGCGACACCGCCCGTGAGGCCGTACTCGTCCAGGACAAGGACCCGATGCTGCTCTCGGGCACGCTCGGCGAACTGCTCGACGTACCGGCCTCCGGGCGGGTGGACGCCACCAAGGCGCTGGCCGCGGCCCAGTGCAGTGATGTGCTGACGGCGCTGGCGCAGGCATCCGCCGACGACTCGGGAGACCCGATGCGCACCCACATCACCGAGCGCGGCCGGTCACTGTCCGGCGGGCAGCGCCAGCGGCTGGCGCTCGCCAGATCGCTGGCCACCGACCCGGAGGTGCTGGTGCTCGACGAGCCGACCAGTGCCGTCGACGCGCACACCGAGGCCCGGATCGCCGATGGTCTGCGGGAGATCAGGACGGGGCGTACGACCGTCGTGCTGACCTCCAGCCCGCTTCTCCTGGAACAGGCCGACCAGGTGGTGTTCCTCCAGGAGGGCAAGGCCGTCGCCGAGGCCACCCACCGTGAACTGCTGCACAGCCATCCCGCCTACCGCGCGGTCGTCACCCGCGAAACGGAACCCGCGCCGGCGATGTCGGCCGGCCAGACCGAGGAGAGCGCATGATCGGCCTGGCGCCGCCGGAGCACGATCCGGACGCCCCGCAGACCCTCACCACCCTGCCCGTCGGTTCACCGGCCACGGTACGCACCTACGTCGGCGGGCTGATCCGCCGTCACCGCACGGCGTTCACCGTGCTCGTCGTGGTGAACGCCGCCGCGGTGATCGCCTCCATGGCCGGCCCCTATCTGCTCGGCGGGGTCGTCGAGAAGCTGGCCGCGGGTGCCCGGGACCTCCCGCTGGAGGGCACCCTTGTGCTGTTCGCCGTCGCGCTGGCCGCCCAGACGGTATTCGTCCGGATGGTCCGGCTGCGCGGGGCGATGCTCGGCGAACGGATGCTGGCGGATCTGCGCGAGGACTTCCTCGTCCGCTCCGTGGCGCTGCCGCCGGGCGTCCTGGAGCGGGCCGGTACCGGCGATCTGCTGTCGCGGATCACCACCGACATCGACCGGCTCTCCAGCGCGATGCGCGAGGCCGTACCGCAGCTGGCCATCGGCGTGGTGTGGGTGGTGCTGCTGCTCGGCGGGCTGACCGTGACGGCGCCGCCGCTGGCGCTGTCCGTACTGATCGCGCTGCCACTGCTGGTCGCCGGCTGCCGCTGGTACTTCAAGCGGGCGCCGGGCGCCTATCGTTCGGAGGCGGCCGGCTACGCCGCGGTGTCCGCGGTGCTCACCGAGTCCGTGGACGCCGGACGTACGGTCGAGGCCCATCGGCTGGGCGCCCGCCGGATCACGCTGTCGGAACGCCGGATCCATGAGTGGACCCAGTGGGAGCGCTACACCCTGTTTCTGCGCACGGTGCTCTTCCCCGTCGTCGATCTGACGCATGTGCTGCTCCTGGGCTCGGTGCTGCTGCTCGGCGGCGCCTTCGTCCTGCAGGGCTGGATCACTCCGGGGCAGCTGACGACGGGGGCGCTGCTGGCGCAGATGATGACCGAGCCGGTCGGCATGATCCTGCGCTGGTACGACGAGCTGCAGGTGGCCCAGGTGTCCATCGCGCGGCTGGTCGGGGTCCGGGAGATCGAACCGGAGGCCGCCGGTACGGAGCAGGTCCCGGACGGCAGGGACGTCCACGCCGACGGGGTGAGCTTCGGCTACCGTGCGGGCGTCGATGTGCTGCGTGAGGTCTCGTTGCGGGTTCCCACGGGGACCCGGCTGGCGCTCGTCGGGCCGTCCGGCGCCGGCAAGTCGACGCTGGGCCGGCTCCTGGCGGGTATCTATGGTCCCCGGGCGGGCACCGTCACCCTGGGCGGGGCCGAGCTCTCCGCGATGCCGGCCGAGCGGGTCCGCGAGCAGGTGGCACTGGTCAACCAGGAACACCATGTCTTCGTCGGCTCGCTCCGCGACAACCTCCTGCTGGCTCGCAGCGACGCCGCCGACGCCGAACTGTGGGCCGCGCTGGGGGCGGTGGACGCCGATGGCTGGGCGCGGGCCCTGGACAAGGAGCTGGACACCGAGGTCGGCTCCGGCGGGCACCCGCTGACGCCCGCCCAGGCCCAGCAGATCGCGCTGGCCCGGCTGGTGCTCGCCGATCCGCACACCCTGGTGCTCGACGAGGCGACATCCCTGCTCGACCCGCGGGCGGCCCGCGACCTGGAGCGCTCCTTGGGCAGGGTGCTCGACGGCCGTACGGTCGTGGCGATCGCCCACCGCCTGCACACCGCGCATGACGCCGATGTGATCGCGGTCGTCGAGGAGGGCCGGATCAGCGAACTGGGCAGCCACGACGAGCTGGTCTCCGCCGGTGGCGCCTATGCGGCGCTCTGGCGGTCCTGGCACGGCTGATGCGGCAAGCAGCAGCGGCAGGGCCCCACGTCCGGGGCCCTGCCGAAAGTCCGGGGCCCTGCCGACCCGCCGTTGTCGTGAGTGCGCTGTGCAGACCATTCCCCTCGGGCGGAGGGGCCCAGGTGATCATGAGCGCTGGTGACGGGTGGGTGTTCGCGGCCGCGCGGGGGTGCAAGGCCGCAGGCACCACCACAACCTGCGCAACCTGGTGGTAGGGCGGACGGTGTGCAGCCGGTGTGCGATCGCCACGATGCCCCGCCCGAGTGTTCACGCTCGGCTCCGGCTCCGGCTCCGGACCCAGCCCCGGACCCAGCCCCGGACCGTGCGCCGGTTCCCCCTCCACCGGCGCCGCGTGCGTCAGAGGTATCCGAGGGCGCCCAGACCGCCGAGGCCGCCCAGCAGCATGAACACCGGCATCAGTACCTTCAGCTCCACCCAGCTACCGGCCTTGAAGCGCATGCCCTTGGGCGGGCCGACCGGGTACCAGCGCTTACGGCCTATCGGGATGGGCCACAGGATGGGGCAGCCCGAGACGGTCAGGGCATCGCCGATGTCATGGACCAGCGCGCCGAGGACGACCGGCAGGCCCAGCCAGAGGTACTGCTGCCCCGGTTCGTCGAACAGCCAGCTCGCTCCGTTGCCCGGCTGGTCGAGAACGCCGGCCAGAATCCAGGCCGAAGCCGCGCCCAGCAGCCACACCAGCACATCGCTGGAGACCCGGGCCGCTCGCCACAGCAGCCCCTCGATGGCGAGCACCATATGGACGAAGAGGATGCCGAGCACCGCCCAGCGACCGCCCCGCATCGCCAGCAGTGACATCCCGCCACCGACCAGAACGGCCCATACCCAGGTGTGGGTGAGCGTGCGGTGCCCTCCGTTGCGGGTCGAGTCACCACGCATCCTGGTCGCCTTGTAGACCCCGTGCGAGATGGCGTCGACCACTTCACACAGCGTCCGCGAGAGGGGCCCGAAGGACCGCGAGATGGTCGCGGACTTGTGATCAAGGTCCGGGGCGAGCGCCGCACCGGCACAGATCAGAGCCCCGCAGACGAGCACCGGCCAGGGCATCGGATGTCCGGCGGCAGCCGCCGCCGCGCCCACCCCCAGCCAGGCCGCGGCCCCGGACAGCGAGTGTGCCGGTCCCATCATGGTTGTTCCCACCCCTTGTTCTCTTACGTTGTCTTGCGCTTGTTCTCCTGCGCGCACGGTGCGCCTCTCGCACTGCCGCACCGCGCCCCTGACGCCCGGTCGGCGACTCAGCGTAGCGTCAGATGATCTCCGTACGAGGAGGGGGTGAGCCAACCCCGGACGGGGGCGTGAGCGGAACGTCAGCAGGACCGGCCGGCGGAGAAGCGCCGGACTGCGTGCCAACTGCTGAGCACCGGCAGCTTCCTGGCGTTCGTCACGGCCGGCGCCGGCGGAGTGCGCTGTATCTACTGCGCCAACTGTGCGGGTGGTCCTCATCCTTGGGGGGCCTCCCCCTCCCCCTCCCCCTCCCCTTCCCCCTCCCCCTCCCCATCGCCTCCAACGGCTGCTGTCGACGCACTCGTCCCCGAGACGGACGCCCCATGCAGGAACGGCCCGAGCCGCCCGGCTCGCCTGCCTTACTTGACCTCGTCTACAGCTTTCCGAACGGCTTTCTTGCCCCCGCTTTCTTGCCCCCGCTTCCTTGATCAGGCCTCCCGGTCAGCCCCCACCCCCGATCCGGACGAGGCGATTCCTCCGCCGGCCTTGCCGGCTCTCACCGGCCCTGCCGGCCTCACCGACCTCGCCCACCTCGCCCACCTCGCCCACCTCTCCGACCTCGCCGACCTCGCCGACCTCGCCGACCTCGCCGACCTCCTACGGTGCGTGATCTCTGACACGTACCGGCTGCGCTGCGATGCAGAGGGTGACGGTGGGCAACAAGGGCGCACCCTTGACATCGCACGGAGCGTAAGAGTGCTGCACCGTACCCGCCTCCGACTGCGCTGCCGTGCGGTACGTCTTCGCAGGTCAGGATCGCCGGGGTGGCGTCTTGGGCCGGTGCCGGGGGCGGGACGGCCGGGTCCGGGGGCCGTCCGGGCGGGCGGCATTCGGCGTTGTCGATCTTCAGCCGATCCCCATCTGGGTCTTCGGTTCCCTGATCCGGGCCGAAGGCAGGCAGTATGGGGGCGTGACCCTCATCGATCATCTCCCGAACGACGCCGACCCCGATGCCCTCTTCGAAGCCTTTTCGAGCTGGGCCGAGCAGCAGGGCATCTCGCTCTACCCTGCCCAGGAGGAGGCGCTGATCGAGGTGGTCTCCGGGGCGAACGTCATCCTCTCCACCCCCACCGGCTCCGGTAAGAGCCTCGTGGCGGCCGGTGCGCACTTCACCGCCCTCGCCAATGATCAGGTCACCTTCTACACCGCCCCCATCAAGGCGCTGGTCTCGGAGAAGTTCTTCGATCTGTGCAAACTGTTCGGCACCGAGAACGTCGGCATGCTCACCGGTGACGCCTCGGTCAACGCCGATGCACCGGTCATCTGCTGCACCGCCGAGGTCCTCGCCTCGATAGCGCTGCGTGACGGCAAGGATGCCGACATCGGCCAGGTCGTGATGGACGAGTTCCACTTCTATGCCGAGCCGGACCGTGGCTGGGCCTGGCAGATTCCGCTGCTGGAACTGCCACAGGCACAGTTCATTCTGATGTCGGCGACGCTCGGCGACATGTCGCGCTTCGAGGAGGATCTGACCCGGCGCACGGGCAAGCCGACATCGGTGGTGCGCTCGGCCACCCGGCCGGTGCCGCTGTCGTACGAGTACCGCACGACGGCGCTGACGGAGACGCTCACCGAACTGCTCGAGACCCGCCAGTCCCCCGTGTACATCGTGCACTTCACCCAGGCCGCCGCCGTGGAGCGGGCGCAGGCCCTGATGAGCATCAATATGTGTACACGGGCCGAGAAGGACCAGATCGCCGAGCTGATCGGGAATTTCCGGTTCACCACGAAGTTCGGCCAGAACCTGTCGCGGTATGTCCGCCATGGCATCGGCGTGCACCACGCGGGCATGCTGCCGAAGTACCGCAGGCTCGTCGAGAAGCTGGCGCAGGCGGGCTTGCTGAAGGTCATCTGCGGTACGGACACCCTCGGTGTGGGCGTCAATGTCCCCATCCGGACGGTGCTGTTCACGGCGCTGACCAAGTACGACGGGACGCGGGTACGGACGCTGCGGGCGCGGGAGTTCCATCAGATCGCGGGCCGCGCCGGCCGGGCCGGCTTCGACACCGCCGGCTTTGTGGTCGGGCAGGCTCCCGAGCATGTCGTGGAGAACGAGAAGGCTCTGGCCAAGGCGGGCGACGATCCCAAGAAGCGCCGGAAGGTGGTGCGCAAGAAGGCGCCGGAGGGCTTTGTCAACTGGGGTGAGAACACCTTCGAGAAGCTGATCGCTTCCGATCCGGAGCCGCTGAACTCCCGTTTCCGGGTGACGCATGCGATGCTGCTGTCCGTGATCGCCCGGCCGGGCAATGCCTTCGAGGCGATGCGCAAGCTCCTCGAGGACAACCATGAGCCGCGCAAGAACCAGCTCAGGCACATCCGGCGGGCCATCGCGATCTATCGCTCGCTGCTCGACGGCGGGATCGTGGAGCGGCTGCCGGAGCCGGACGCGGAGGGCCGGATCGTCCGGCTGACCGTGGATCTCCAGCAGGACTTTGCGCTCAACCAGCCGCTGTCGACGTTCGCGCTGGCCGCGTTCGACCTGCTCGACCCGGAGTCGCCGTCCTACGCGCTGGACATGGTCTCGGTCGTGGAATCCACCCTGGACGACCCGCGCCAGATCCTGGCCGCGCAGCAGAACAAGGCACGGGGCGAGGCGGTCGCCGAGATGAAGGCCGACGGCGTCGAGTACGAAGAGCGCATGGAACGGCTCATGGATGTCGAGTACCCCAAGCCGCTGGAGGAGCTGCTCTTCCACGCTTACGGCCTGTACCGCAAGAGTCACCCGTGGGTCGGCGACCACCCGCTGTCGCCGAAGTCGGTCATCCGCGATATGTACGAACGCGCCATGACCTTCACGGAGTTCACGTCCCACTACGAGCTGGCACGCACCGAGGGGATCGTGCTGCGCTACCTGGCGAGTGCGTTCAAGGCGCTGGACCACACCGTGCCGGACGATCTGAAGTCCGAGGACTTCCAGGACATCATCGCCTGGCTGGGCGAGATGGTGCGGCAGGTCGACTCCAGTCTGCTGGACGAGTGGGAGCAGCTCGCCAACCCGGAAGAAGAGACGGCGGAGCAGGCCGCGGAACGGGCGGATCAGGTCCGGCCGGTCACCTCGAACGCGCGGGCGTTCCGGGTGCTGGTGCGCAATGCGATGTTCCGGCGGGTGGAGCTGGCGGCGCTGGACAAGGTCGAGGAGCTCGGCGCGATGGATGCCGATTCCGGCTGGGACGTGGATGCCTGGGGCGAGGCGATGGACGCCTACTGGGACGAATACGACGAGCTGGGCACCGGTCCGGACGCGCGCGGCCCGAAGCTGTTGCAGATTCAGGAGGATGCCGAGCACGGGCTGTGGAAGGTGCGGCAGACTTTCGCCGACCCGAACGGTGATCACGACTGGGGCATCTCCGCGGAGGTGGATCTGGCCGCCTCCGACGAGGAGGGTCGCGCGGTGGTGCGGGTCACGGATGTGGGTCAGTTGTGAGGCGACGGCTTCGACCGAGGCCGCCGAAGGATCTGACGGAGGGCCACCGGTCATGACCAATCCCGCCGAAATGCTGGTCGATCTGCTGGATCTCGAGCAGATCGAGGTGAACATCTTCCGGGGCCGCAGCCCGCAGGAATCGTTGCAGCGGGTCTTCGGCGGGCAGGTCGCGGCCCAGGCGTTGGTGGCTGCCGGGCGGACCACGGAAGGTGACCGCCCGGTCCACTCGCTCCATGCGTACTTTCTGCGGCCGGGCCGGCCCGGCGTGCCGATCGTGTATCTGGTCGAGCGGGTCCGCGACGGGCGGTCCTTCACCACCCGCCGGGTCGTCGCCGTCCAGCAGGGACGCACGATCTTCAATCTGACCGCCTCCTTTCACAAGCCGGAAGCCGGCTTCGATCACCAATTGCCGTTGCGTCGGGTGGTGCCCGACCCGGAGGAGCTGCCGACAGTCGCGGAAGAGGTCCGCGAGCGCCTGCTCAATCTGCCCGCGTCGCTGGAGCGGATGGCACGCAGGATGCCGTTCGAGATCCGGTATGCCGACCGGCTGCGCTGGACACCGGACGAGATCGAGGGTGCGGAGCCGCGGAGCGCGGTGTGGATGCGCGCGGTCGGGCCGTTGGGCGACAATCCGCTCGTGCACACCTGCGCGCTGACCTACGCCAGCGATATGACGCTGCTGGACGCCGTCCGCATCCCGGTCGAGCCGCTCTGGGGGCCGCGGGGGTTCGACATGGCCTCGCTGGACCATGCGATGTGGTTCCACCGTCCGTTCCGCGCGGACGAGTGGTTCCTCTACGACCAGGAGTCGCCGATCGCCACCGGTGGCCGGGGCCTGGCCCGCGGGCGGATCTACGACCGGGAGGGCAGACTGCTGGTCTCGGTCGTCCAGGAAGGGCTGTTCAGGAAACTCGGCGACTGACCCGGACGGGCGGCGGAGGGCACGGCGGCCAGTGCCCGCAGCCGCCCCGGATCGTCCCGGCGGGCCCTTTCCAGGCAGCGGGAGAGATGGACGCGGTACCACAGCACTTCGTCGAACTCATCCGCCGTCAGTACGCGCTCGAAGGATTCCCTGGCGGCCGGGGTCACCGTGATCACGGACGCCAGGGTGGGCCTGAGCCGCCGCAGCTGGGACCGTTCCAGCGGGTTCTCGGCCACCGAGGCCAGCTCCTCCGGCGGCAGCACGGCGGCGATCACCGCTGCCGCTTCCCAGGGGTCGTCGGTCAGCCCCATGAGCTGGGCCACCCGGCGGCTGCGCCACTGGCGGGCCCGCCAGTCCTGTCCGCTGTCGAGCATCACCCGCATCGCGGCCGGGGTGTTGCCCCGCATCAGGTCGGGTTCACGGTCGGCGAAGGCGGCGACCTCGGCGGCGAGATAGAGCCAGACCACCGCGCCGAAGCGGTTCACATAGAACCGGACGGGGCCGAAGCAGCCGGCCCGGGTCAGACGCACCGCCCTGCCGGGCCCGATGCCCATGAGTGCGGCGGCCTCGGTCGTGCTGACCGTGCGGATCCGGTCGCGGAGCGCGTCCGGGAAGTCCGGCTCGGCCTGCAGCCGGGCGATCTCCTCCGCCGGGACCCGGCGTCGGCCGAGCGATCCGCTGCCTCCCGGCCGGTCGTCGGTCCCGGCCGGGACCGTCCGCACTTCTCCCAGCTGAGTGGCGAGCTCGAACTCGCCGGTCCTCAGCTCCAGTTCGCGGGCCGCCCGCCCCGTCGTGAGCGTCTGCCGCCCGTCGCACATCACTGTCATGTCGCTTCCCCCGCAACTCGGTCGATCACTGACAGTGACGACTGTAGTCGCAGGTGATGCCGGCGGGTCAAGCACCGCCTCAGACCTGTGGATAACTTTCCGGCCGGCGGACCGCCACGCCCAGATGCTCCCCGACTCGATTGACCAGCAGGGTCATTTCGTACGCGACCTGGCTCATGTCGGCGTCGGCGCCCGCCAGCACGCACAGGCAGCTGCCTTCCCCCGCCGCCGTCACGAACAACACTCCGTCGTCGAACTCGACCATGGTCTGGCGCACCCGGCCGATTCCGAAATGGAGCGCCGAGCCTTTCGCGAGACTGTGCAGCCCCGAGGCGACCGCCGCGAGATGCTCGGCGTCGTCCCGCTCCAGTCCCTCGCTCGTCCCGGTCACCAGCCCGTCGTTGGAGAGCACCAGCGCATACCGCACCTTCTGCACCCGTTTGGTCAGGTCGTCCAGCAGCCAGTCGAGTCCGCTGCTCAATGCCATTGCTGCTTCCTCCCCGTGTCCCCGTCCGCACTCGTGGCCGGACCGCAGCGCGCGGTCCGTCCGCGAACCGCCCGGCCAGCCTGTCCCACCCCCGCCGTCTCGGCAAGCGGCCCCACAGCCCGGCGTGCCATGCGGAGCTTGTGCGTACCGCATGGCTGAGGATGTCGGCATGGCACACAAGATGACGAAGGATGAGTGGCAGAGGTTCCTTTCGGAGGGCACCCGTACCGGGAAACTGGCGACCGTACGGGCCGACGGCAGCCCGCACACCGCCCCGGTGTGGTTCCTCATGGACGGTGACGAGCTGGTGTTCAACACCGGTGCGGACACGGTCAAGGGCCGCAATCTGGCCCGCGACGGCAGGGTGGCACTGTGCGTCGACGACGAACAGCCCCCGTTTGCCTTCGTGGTCGTAGAGGGGACGGCGGAGATCAGCGACGATCTGTCGGACGTACGTCACTGGGCGACCCGGATCGCGGCCCGTTACATGGGCGAGGACCGTGCGGAGGAGTACGGTGCCCGCAACGGCGTGCCGGGCGAGCTGGTGGTACGGGTAAAGATCGGCAAGGTCGTCGCCCTCGTGGCCGTGGCCGGCTGAGGTGCGTGTGGCGCGGGCCGTCCGGGCATCCGCGCCACGCCTGCCGCCCGCCGGTCAGCCCACCGAGTCCAACACCCGGGCGGAGTGCCGCCGTCCCGCGTGCTCGACGAGCCGGACCAGCACCTCCTTGCCGGAGTCGCGATCCCGCGCGTCACAGAGCACGACCGGGGTGCCACGGTCCAGGTCCAGCGCGCGGGCCACCTCGTCGGCCCCGTAGGACCCTGCCTCCGCAAAGCAGTTGACGGCCACCAGGAAGGGAATCGCGCGGCGCTCGAAGTAGTCGACGGCCGGAAAGCAGTCCTGCAGCCGCCGGGTATCGGCCAGCACCACGGCCCCCAGCGCGCCCTCCGACAGGTCGTCCCACAGGAACCAGAAGCGGTCCTGTCCGGGGGTGCCGAAGAGGTAGAGGGACAGGCCCCTCCTGATGGTGATGCGGCCGAAGTCCATCGCCACCGTGGTGGTGCCCTTGTGGTCCACTCCCGCGGTGTCGTCCACGGTCTCGCCCACTTCGCTGAGCCGTTCCTCCGTGCGCAGCGGGTGGATCTCGCTGACCGAGCCCACCAGGGTCGTCTTGCCCACGCCGAAGCCGCCCGCTACTAAGATCTTCAGGGTCAACTCGGCGTCGGGGGCCGGGGCTGCGTCCTCCGGGGCCCCTTGTGCGGCGTTCATCGGCCGTCTCCTCCAGGATGCAGGGTCCTGCGCGTCACGGTGTAGGCGGATCCATGGCTCGGCGAGAGGAGCCGGCGGCGGGCCGCCCGAAATCCATGGCGAGGACCGTACCCCTCACCGGTCCGGTTTTCCCTGGGTTTACGAAAGCCGCCACGTCTTCGGATCAAGCAGCCCGCCCACCGTCACATTCGTGATAGTTGGACCTGCACAGCGCGCCGCCACCGGGGCCACGAACCTGGGCGTCGTGGTGACCCTGCCCGTCGCGGGCGTCCTGTGCACCCGCACCGCCTCTCTCGCCGACCGTCCCGCCTCCGGAGGAGCTTTTGATGACCGACCACCACGCCGACCGGCCGCACGAGGTCCGTGCGTTCTTCGGGCCGCGCGCCGCCGGCTGGGACGCGAAGTTCCCCGGCGACGGCCCCGCCTATGCCGCGGGCGTCGCCGAACTGGGCCTCCAGGAGGGCGATCGGGTCCTGGACGCCGGCTGCGGCACGGGGCGTGCGCTGCCCGCGCTGCGGGCGGCCGTGGGGGCGCGCGGGACGGTACTGGGCGCGGATCTCACGCCCGAGATGCTGCGAACCGCCGTACGGGCCGGGCGTGACCGTGACGCGGCGCTGCTGCTCGCGGACGTGACCCGGCTGCCGCTGCCCGACGCCGCGCTGGACGCGGTGTTCGCCGCCGGGCTCATCTCCCATCTGCCGGACTCGGCGGGCGGCCTGGCTGAACTCGCCAGGACGGTACGCCCCGGTGGCCGGCTGGCCCTCTTCCATCCCCTCGGGCGGGCCGCCCTCGCCGCCCGCAAGGGCCGCCCGGTCACCCCCGGCGACCTACGGGCGGAGCCGAACCTGCGGCCCCTCCTGGCAGGCAGCGGCTGGGATCTGATCCGGTACGAGGACGAGGACTCCCGTTACCTCGCGCTGGCGGTCCGCCGGCGGTGACCGGGCGGCCGGTGACCATGTCTCAGCACGCCGCCGGGCCGTCCGTGCGGGGCACCGGGCAGCTGCCCGTGCGGCGGGAGGTGGGGAAGGTGCCGGGCTCGGCCACCTTGAAGCCGTTCGGGTAGCCCTTGATCTCCGGGTTCTGGCGGGCGTAGTGGGGCATGCGGCGGGGCGGCAACAGCCGTACGGCCTTGGCGCGCAGCTTCAGGGCGGTGCGCACGGCCTTCCGGACCGCCGGTTTGGGCCGTTCATAGCGGAAGGCCTCCAGCAGCGCGTTGTCCAGGAGGGCCATGCTCGCTCCGCGCACCACCGGGGCGCGCTCGGCGCCGTAGCGGTCCGTGAGTGCCGGATCCACTACGGCGAGCGCCTTCTTGACGGGCATGCCGGTGCGGTCGGCGAGCGCCGGCCCCTCCCGGACCTCGCGCGGGGTGCGCGGTCTGTGGCCCGGCCCCGTACCGCGGCAGCAGCCGCCGTGGAAGGTCAGGTCCGCACGCAATGCGGTCTCCAGGGCGCGCCGCCACCCGGCCACGTCACGCCGTTCGGGGACCGCCGGGTCGGCGCCCGGGTCGATCAGCTCGGCGCGGCGCCGCGGGCGGCGGACCGGTCCTGCGAGGCCGGCGCCTTCTTCCCTGCGGTCCGGCAGGCCCGGCAGGCCCGGCAGGCCCGGCAGGCCCGGCACACGAAGAGCATCCGGCTGCTGTAAAACACATCTGCGCAGCGTATGGCTGGTGACAAGGCCGTACCAAGCCAATTAGGGTGCGCCGACGTACTCCGCGATGGATTGGATGGGGAGGCCCGCGTGCCCACGACCGAGAGCGCCGACAACGACCAGTTGTTCGTGCTGACGGCGGTGCTGCTGACGCCCGCGCAGTTCCCGAGCGTGCTCGGCGACGACTACCCAGAGGTGTGCGCGGGCCTCGGGCTCGAACCGTACGCGGAGGGCTACGGGCTGGTCCTCGGTCAGGACAGTGCCGGCGCGCGCTGGACCGTGGCGACGGAGGATGTGTCGCTGGTGGCCTGCGCGATCGCGGCATGGGACTGCGGGATGGAGTACGACCTGTCCCCCGAGGAGGACAGCATCGTCGGAGCGCTGCCCGGCTGGCCGCTCGCGCTCGCCGTATCGACGCCGGGTGTGCCGCAGCCGCACGATCCGGAGCCGGAGGAAGGCGACCCGGCGCCGCTCGCGCCGCCGGACGCCGAGGAGTGGGGGCCTGCGCAGCGGCGGCTCGGCGCCGATGAGATCGCCATGCAGTGGGCGGTGTGGCGGGAGCAGGTGGATGACGAGGACAGCTTTGCCGAGCCCGGGGATCACGCGCACAAGGGGGTGCGGCGGGTGCTGGAGGAGGCGCGCGGTTATGTGAACGAGCCGCCGCCGCCGGGGCGGGTGCGGTCGTCGTTCGCGGCCGGTGAGGCGCGAACGCTGCGGGTCGACGGGCCCGGCTGGAGCATGGTCGCACGTACCGATGACATTGCGTTCGTGCTGCTGGACGACGAGCCGGGCGAGGTGCATCCGGTGGGCCGGGGGCCCGCGCTTCCCGGCCTGCTGTTGTCACTCGACGAGCTGGCGGCGCGGCCGGTGTGAGGCGGGGTGGGGCTGGCGCGAGTCTGTGACGCGGGGCCGGCGGGCGGGGCCGGCGACGGCGGCAGGCTCGTACCCTGTGATTCGTTTGCGGTCCGGCTTGGTGGGGGGCTGGGGCCGTGCGGGGTTCGTGAGTGCCGCGGGGGCCGGAGGGGACCCACCGGAACCCTCCGACCCCACCACCCACAAGGACCAGGCGAAACGAGCCCAGCCACACCCAACACGCACCGACCCGAGCAGGGCAGCCCCCATCAGCCCCAGCCCCAGCCCCACACCCAGCCCCCACCACGCGCAACATGCGCCATCCGCGAAGCGACAACGCACCACCCCCGGCCATCGGTAACCGCGAGAGGCACCGGCCCGATGGGGCGAGGCACGCCCGATGGGGCGAGGCACGTAAGAGGCAGGCCCCGTGCAAGGCGTAAGCCAAGGCGGGGCGTACGACCGGAGCCGTGTCCGGCGTGAGGCGGGGGTCCGGCTTGGTCAGCGGCCGATTTGCTTGCGGCTGACGCGGCGCAGTCGGCGTCGTTGGGAGGAGTCGAGCGTCAGGTACGCGACGGCCGGGATTCCGACCATGACCAAGAGGGCCGCCCAGAAGGGCAGCAGCCACAGCAGGATCACTCCCACCGCGACGCCGCCGACCGCGACCTTCGCCTGTGTGGACATCCTTCACGCCCCTTCCGCGGCGTATGCCGCGCTCTGTGTACTCCATTGAACGCCGTTTTCGCGCCGCAGGTTCCAGGCAGACGCCTGCCGTCCTGTACTCTCGGGCGCTCCAGGCGCCAGTAGTCAAACTTGAGGAGTTCGGGACCCAGTGACATCCCTCCCCGCGGTCACGCCCGCTCAGCTCTCCGTGCTCTCCCGCTGTGCAGCGGTTTTCCTGCCGTCGAATCCGCCACGGGCCGGGCGGGTCGCCTTCTGGCGCCCTGATGGTGAGCCCGTATGGGAGGCGCCTTCCGCAGATGGTGCGGCGGGCCGGGTAGGTGCGGCGGCGGAACGGCTGGATGTGGCCCTGCCGGATGAGGACGGCGGGGTTTCGCTGTGCGAGGTCCCGGCCCTGGTCCTGCCGGTGGCCGAGGCGGTGCCGGTGCTCACCCGCGCGCGGGCCGCGCGGGGCACCCATCCGGCTGCCGCCTTCTGGGGTGCCGCGTCCGTACTGGCGCTGCAGCTCGCGGCGCGTGGCCGGCTGCTGCCCGGGGTGAGTCCCGCCGGATATGACGCCTGGCGGCTGGGCCCGCTCGACGCGGCGGACATCGGGCGGCTGCGCGATCTCGCCGCCGCGATGCCACCGTACGCGCACGCCGCTCCGCTGCCGGATTCCGATCCGTTGGCGCTGCCGGATCCGGAGCGGCAGGTGCGGGACTTCCTCGACGCGGTGGCGGACGGGCTGCCGCGCTCCCCCGGCGCGGCGCTGGTCACCGGAGCGCCGGCCTTCGCGGTGTCCGCGCCGCAGCACATCCCCGAACAGCGTGCCTGGGCCGCGGATGTCGCCGCGGGGCATGACACGGGCGTGCGGATCTCGCTGCGGGTGGAGGTGCACGGCGTGGACGCGGAGGGTGCGAAGGGGAAGAGCAGGGAGGGCGCGGAGCCTGAGGGGCTCGATGGCCGGGGTGGGTCGCTGTCCGGTGCGTGGGGCGAGGGGCGGGTGGGCAAGGGCGGTGCGTGCGGGGTGTCGTCAGCGGCGGGGAGCGGGTCGGCGGAGCTGCGCGAGGCGGACGGTGACGTCGGCGCGGGCGCCGTGGATGGCCGGATCGGCTTCAGCGCCGTTGTCCAATTGCACAGCCTCACCGATCCGACGCCGGTCGCGGATGCCGCTGAGGTGTGGGCGGGGACTTCGCCCGCCGGGCAGGCCTTCGGGCCGCGGGCGCGGAGGGACACCTTGCTGACGCTGCGCCGTGCGGCGGCTGCGTGGGCGCCGCTCACCCCCTTGTTGTCCGCGGCAGTGCCCGGGGCACTGGATCTCGCCGACGAGGAAGTCGCCGAGCTGCTCGGTCCGGGCGGGCGGGCACTGGCCGCCGCCGGGGTGCAGGTGCACTGGCCCAAGGAGCTGGCACGCAAGCTGACCGGCCGGGCCGTGGTGGGGCCGCCCGGTGCGGAGGGCGACGGCGGAGGGCAGGGGCCGGAACCGGGACTGCCGTCACTGTTGTCCGCGGATGCCTTGCTCTCCTTCAGCTGGCGCTTTGCGGTGGGCGGCCGGGAGATCAGCAGGAGTGAGCTGGACCGGCTCGCCGAGGCGGGACGGCCGTTGGTGCGGCTGCACGACCAGTGGGTACTGATCGACCCGGAGGCGGTACGGGCCGCCCGGGAGCGGCGGGACCACAAGCTCACACCGCTCGATGCGCTCGGCGCCGCACTCACCGGAACCGCCGAGGACGCGGACGGCAGCCGGGTGGAAGTGGAGGCCGCCGGCTGGCTTGCCCGGCTGCGCGACCGGCTCGCCGACCCGGAAGGCAGCGACCTCGCACCCGTACGGCAGCCCGCGGCGCTCACCGCGACGCTGCGCGACTACCAGGTGCGCGGACTCGGCTGGCTGCACCGGATGACCTCGCTGGGACTGGGTGCCTGTCTCGCCGACGACATGGGGCTGGGGAAGACGATCACACTCATCTTCCCTGTCAAGTCAGCATGTTGAGTCGTTGAGGTCCGGCATCCGGGCCGCACACGGCGGCGGGAACATCACCCAACTCGCCGCGTCGCACAACCGGATCACGGCGGCCCCCGGTGTCCGCATTTGGAATGCAGGCCAGCCCCGTCCCGGCCCGTGACGCGACCACGAACCTTTCCCGTGGATTCACTGCCATTCCCGTGCACGGCAAAATATCACCGACATTCAAGGGAAACGACAGAATGCATGACACGAAGTGCGGTCAGCCGTAAGGACATAGACGCAACAAGTAAGTCAAGACTTACCTTTAGGGAACTTTGGCCGTATGGTGCGGCTCGAATCGAAGGAGTCCCTTGTTGTCAAACATAAATGATTCTGCCGTGCGTGCGGTTGAATCGGAGCAAGGTTACGTGTCCTCATTGTATGAGCTGCTCACCGAGCGGCTTTCCGAGGCGCGAGCGAACCGGGCGAGTGTGCTGAAGGCCCCGGCGGACGGCGCCGGCGAGGCGTACGAGAGAGAGATCGCCGCCGACCGTCTGACCAAGGAGATAGGCCGGCTGGAAGGCGCCGAGAAGGGGCTGGTCTTCGGGCGCATCGACTGGACGGACGGCACGGCCCTGCGCATCGGGCGGATCGGACTGCACACGGAGGAGGACGAACTGCCGCTGCTCGTGGACTGGCGCGCGAACGCGGCGCGGCCCTTCTACGAGGCGACACCGGTCCACCCGATGGATCTGCGGCGGCGCCGGCACCTGCGCCTCGAGGAGCGCACGGTCGTCTCGGTGAGCGACGAACTGCTCGACGGGACCGCCCCGACCGACGAAGACGTCGTGGGGGACGGCCCGTTGACCGAGGCTCTGTCGGCACGGCGTACGGGCAGGATGCACACGGCCGTCGCGACGCTGCAGGCCGAGCAGGACGAGATCGTCCGCTCCGCCCACCGCGGGGTGACCGTGGTGCAGGGCGGGCCCGGCACCGGCAAGACGGTGGTCGCCCTGCACCGGGCGGCCTACGTCCTGTACGCGTTCCCGCGCGCCGCGGAGGAAGGCGTCCTCGTGGTGGGCCCCAACGCCCGTTTCCTCGACTACATCTCCCAGGTCCTTCCCTCGCTCGGGGAGAACGACGTCGATCTGGCGACCTGTCAGGAACTGGCCGGAGTGTCCCCGGACGCGGTGGACCCGTTCGACACGGCGCGCCTCAAGGGCGGCCTGGACCTCGCCGACGCCCTGGCCGGCCTGCTGCGAGACCACCAGGCCCCCGCCGGTGACTTCACCGTCCGGGTCGGGCAGGAACTGGTCCACCTGTCCGAGAAGGAGGTCGCCACTGCACGCGCCGCCGCCCTGGCGGCCGCATCCGGCCACAACCCCGCGCGCCAGGCGTTCAAGGAACTCCTGGTCGACGCCGTCAGCGACGCGATGCAACGGGACATGGGCGACCTCCTGGAGCAGATCGACGCCGATGCCGAGCAGATGACGGGCCTGAACCTCGACCGGTTCACAGGGGTCGCCCAGCGCCGTGCCGAGGGCGCCGCCGACCCGGGTCCGGTCCACGAGCTGGACCTGGACGCCATCGGGGCCGATCTCCTCGACGACGCCGGTGTCGACCGGGCGGTCGAGGCGCTGTGGCCGAGACTGGTACCCGGCGACCTCGTGAAGGCACTGCTGACGGATGCCGACGCCCTGGCCGAGCGCCTGCCGACCCTTACCCCGCAGGAGCGGTCCCTTCTCCTGCGTGTCCCGGACGCCCCGTGGACCGATGCGGACGTGCCGTTGCTGGACGAGGCGGCGAGCCTGGTCGACGGCCCGCCCGAGCGGACGTACGGGCACGTCGTCGTCGACGAGGCGCAGGAACTGACCGCTATGCAGTGGCGGATGATCGTCCGCCACTGCCCGGCGAGGGCGATGACGCTGGTGGGTGACTTCGCCCAGTCGGGCCCGGCCACGACGGCACGCGACTGGAAGGAAGCCCTGAGCCCGCATGTCGGGACGCGGTTCAGACTGCACGACCTGACGATCAGTTACCGCACCACGCAGGAGATCCTGGAGAGCGTCCGGGACCTGCTCGCGCGGATCGCTCCGGACCAGCGGCCCACACGGTCACTGCGCAGCGGTGAGAGCCCGCGCACCGTGACCACACATGGGGACGGCTTGGTCACCGCCGTCGTGGAGGAACTGCGCGCCCAGAGCACCGCGCAGCCGGACGAACTCCTGGGAGTGATCTGCGCGGACACCCGGGTGAGCCAGTTGACGGCTCACGGCATCGCCGACCACGCACGCATCGTGCCCGCGTCCGAAGCACGTGGCCTCGAGTTCGACGGGGTCGTCGTCCTGAACCCCGAGGAGATCATCACGGCCCGCCCCGGCGGGGAGAGGGATCTGTACGTGGCCCTGACCCGGGCCACCAAGCGCCTGTGCACCATCACCACCCAGCCCGCATGATGGCGCGGCGCCCGCGTGGTCGCCGCGGGCGCACAAGTGCCCCAACACGCCGTCAACGTACGCACTGGTGTAGCCCTGGCCTCCCTGCTCAGCCTGATGTCCTGCCTTCCGGCGTGCGTCGTCCAACGAGGGAGCCAGCTACCAGGTCCCTGCAGACTGAGACCGACGGAGTCTGCGACCTGCTCTACCCGTCCGAGGGGTTCGCCTCGGACGGGTAGGCGACCACCAGGCTGTAGTGGATTCGCAGTGCGGGATAGTGTCTCACGCTACCGTTCACCGGCTACCTGGTCCCGCCCGCAGCGGAGTGACGTTGCTCGGGCGCCCGCTGAGCACGTCCCGCAACTCCTCGTTCTCCAGGGTCAGTCGCGTGATCTCCGCCAGGAATCCCTGGACATCGTCGCGAAGCCGGACGATCTCCTTGTTCTTGTTAGCGATGGTGGTCTTGAGGTCGGAGATCTTTCTGCGGAGCCGGACTTCGGCATCCGGAGTTCCGCCCCGGGCCCTGACTCGGTCGTAGAACTTGTTCTTGAGGTCGGTGTGCCGCTGGGTCAGGGCGTTGCGGGGAACATCGGCCTCGATAGCGAGGGCGACGATGGTGAGCGCTCCGTTGGAGCGTTCAGGTGTGCCGTCGAGGATGCGGTCCATGGCGGCGCGAATGCGGTCGCGTTCGTCGGGTGCCGGGCTCATGCCGTGATGTCCTCAATAGTGAAGCGGGTGCGGTCGTGTTCGTCGGCTTGGTCGCGGAACTGCTGGGCTGCCGCGAGACCGCGGTCTGCCAGCGGACCGGGAACGTGGTCGGCTTCAATCTCCAACTGCTGGGCCCGTTCGCGGAGCGCGATTGCTTGCCGGTCGGTTCGGACAATGTTTCCGCAGTTCGGGACGCAGCGGTCAAGGATGGGCTCGGAGAGTCGGCCGTCCTCCTGGCAGGGAGCTCTGTCGCTCCTGAACAGGCAGAGCAGGAGGGCTCGGGGGTTGTCGTAGAGCACGCTGCCGTCCCGGGCCAGGTGGCGGCGGGCCAGTGTGTGTTTGACGGGGAAGTCTCGTTTGACCAGGCCGCCTTGAAACATGGGGCCGGTGGTGGCTTGGAGGAGAGCGCGGCGGGCTGCGGGACCGGAGATGCCTTCGCCGGCTTCGAATCGCTCAGCCAGGTCGGCGGCGGCATCAGCGGTGGCCAGGGCGGTCTCGATGTCGACGAGCTGGTGGATGCCGGAGCAGCTGCGGCTGCCGTAGCGGCCCGACTCGTCGGTGTTCAGCACGGTGCGCATGTGCCCGTACTGGATGGCGAGGGCGACCAGTCCTCCTGGTCGGCGTGCGATGTGCCAGGCAAGGCTTCGGCGGAAGCGTCCCAGTCCGATCCTGCCGTGCGGGTCGGGTGGGATCACTTCTCCTGGAAGGTCGTGGGTGTCGGTTTCCGCGTTGGCCCAGGTCACGAAGTCCTCGATCCGAGTCCGAATGGTGTCGGCGATCAGCGAGCCGGTCCGTGTGTTGGGGTGGGTCCGGTTGTGGACGGATGCGCCGAAGAGCAGGTCGCCCTCGGGGACGAGTCGTTCGAGGACTCTGATCGCGTTGACGACCGGGGCGATGGCGACCCAGCGGACGGCTCGTTCGGCTCCGCTGGGGAGGTAGTTGCCGGTGTCCGGGTCGGTGGCGGTCTTGAAGTGCCGGCTGCGGATCAGGAGATGCGGCTCGTCGTCAAGATCGTCCTCCAGCTCGTCCTCGTCGTCGAGAGACTCGTCGACGTCTTCGGACTGGATGCGCATCAGGTGTCGCCCTTGCCCGTCTTCGGGATCAGAACAGCAGCCCGAGCGCATCGCGAGCACTACTGGCGGGAGGGGGTTATTCCGACCGTGCACTATTCCCCGTCTTCCGTACCGTTGCTTCGCTGCTGCAACCGCCGATGTCCGCTCGGATTGCTGGGGATCCTGGCTATGCGAGGTCCTTGCGCATCAACGTGCACATGGTTTCGTACCGCTTGACCGAACCCTCTTCTGTCTCCACATCCCAGGAGTCCAGCTCGCGGCCGTAGGGCCGGTAGCCCAATCGCTCGTAGAGAGCTCGGGCTCTGGCGTTGCTCTCCTCGACGCCCAGTTCGGCCACCGCCAGACCACGGGCTGTGATTCGGGCCTCTGCGGAGCTGATCAGCAAGGTGCCTACGCCGCACGACTGAAGCGCTGGATGGACACCGAGCTGCCAGAGCGTGCCAGCACCACTCTTGAGCATGTAGTCGACGCCGCCGATCGCCACCGGCACGTCTGCGGGTCCGCAAACGGCCAGGTAGTCGACCTGGCCGAGGTCAGCCCGCCGCAACTGCTCGGCAATCTGCCTCACGTGCATGGCGGAGCCCGACCAGGCGCACGAGGGCAGGTCCTCGTGGGCGAGATCGCGCACGGACAGGGAGACCCTGATTTCGGTCACTGAGACCACCTCCAGCCTGAGAGGCTCCAGGACACGCCGGACAGCCGCAACATCATTTGGGCAACCGCCTCGATGGCGAGTCATCTGCCGCCCGGGCTGCGAGGTACTCGGCCCAGTCTCGTCGGGCGTAGGCGACCCAGCGGAGCGCGGTGTGGCGGTGCATCCCGGTCACGTCGGCGAGGATCGGGCTGGGGAGATCGGCAGCAAGAGCGGCCAGCGCCGCGTTGCGCGCAGTGCGACCGTGCGGTGGCACTGACCGAGGAACAGGCCGGGCTGTACGAGGCCGTGGTGCGCGAGGGGCTCGACGAGATCGCCGGGACGGACGGGTTCGCCCGCCGCGGGCTGGTGGTCAAGCTGCTCACCTCGCTCAAGCAGATCTGCAACCACCCTGCGCAGTACTTGAAGGAAGGCGCCCCGGCGGACGGGGGCCGGGTGGATGGAACGGTGCGCATTGCGGGGCGTTCGGGGAAGGTCGAGCTGCTGGACGAGCTGCTGGACGCCCTCCTGGCCGAGGGCGCGGGCGTGCTGGTGTTCACGCAGTATGTGCAGATGGCACGGCTGCTGGAGGCCCATCTTGCGGCGCGCGGGGTGCCCACGCAGTTCTTGCACGGCGGTACACCGGTGGCCCGGCGCGAGGAGATGGTGCAGCGTTTCCAGGACGGCGCGGCGCCGGTGTTCCTGCTGTCGTTGAAGGCGGCGGGTACGGGTTTGAACCTCACCCGCGCGACGCACGTCGTGCACTTCGACCGGTGGTGGAATCCGGCCGTCGAGGCACAGGCCACCGACCGCGCGTACCGCATCGGACAGACCCGGCCGGTGCAGGTCCACCGGATCATCACGGAGGGCACGATCGAGGACCGGATCGCCGAAATGCTGTCCCGTAAGCAGCAGTCGGCCGATGCGGTTCTGGGGTCCGGCGAGGCCGCGCTGACCGAACTCACCGACGCCGAGCTGGCGGACCTGGTCGTACTGCGAGGGAGTGAGCGATGAACATGCGCGGAGGGGAAGCGTCGATGGATCCGCACGGGGCGGGTGCGGAGTACCCGGACCGGGAGGCTTCGGAGTACCCGGACCGGGAGGCTTCGGAGTACCCGGACCGGGAGGCTTCGGAGTACCCGGACCGGGAGGGTGCGGAGTATCCGGAGGAGGGGGACGCGGCGGCCGGTGAGCGGACGTTCGCTGCGCTGCCCGCGGCGCGCGGGCGGGCCTTCGCGCGCAGTTGGTGGGGGCAGGCGTGGCTCAAGGCGCTGGAGGACACCGCGCTGGACGGCGAGCAGCTGAAGCTCGGGCGGCGGCATGCGCGGGCCGGTGCGGTCGGCGCAGTGTCCGTGCGCCCCGGGCGGATCACCGCGGTCGTCCAGGACCGCGACCATACGTGGCACCGGTCCGATGTCCTGCTGCAGCAGTTGGGCGCGGCCGACTGGGACCGCTTCCTGGATCTGGTCGCGGACCGGGCCGGGCATATCGCGGCGCTGCTGGACCGGGACATGCCACCGGCCCTGGTGGAGGACGCGGCCGCCGCCGGGATCGAACTGCTGCCGGGGATCGGTGACGTGGAGCCGGCCTGCAGCTGCGGCGCCTGGGACCACTGCGCGCATTCGGCCGCGCTGTGCTATCAGCTGGCGCGGCTGCTGGACGAGGATCCCTTCGTGCTGCTGCTGGTGCGTGGCCGGGGCGAGCAAGCACTGCTCGACGAGTTGCAGAGCCGCAGTGCGGCGCGGGCGGCGGGGCCGACGGCCGAGGACGGGGCGGCGGCGTGCTCCGGCACGGGAGTACCGGCGGCCGAGGCGTACGCGGCGCGGGACATTCTGCCGCCGCTGCCCGCGGCACCGCCGCCGGTTGCCGCGGCGGGTGCCCCGCCGGCGCTCGGTGGCGGCACCCCGCCCGCACCCGGGGTGGACGTGGCCGCGCTGGAGTTCCTGATCGAGGACGCGGCGGCGCGTGCCCAGCAGTTGCTGGCGGATGCGCTCTGCGCCCGGCACCCGGACAGTCCGCTGCCGCCCGTGCTGACTCCCGGCCAGGACGCGGTGCGGCTGGCGGCGGCCGGCCCCGGGGACGTCATATCGGCGCGGCTGGCGGCCGGTTCGGGGCGTGATGCGCGGGGGCTGGCGCCGGCCGTACGGGCCTGGGAACAGGGCGGCACGGCCGGGCTCGCGGTTCTGGAGGAGGAGTGGACACCGGGGCCGCAGGCGCTGGCACGGGCCACCGGCAGGCTCGCGGCCGCGTGGCCCGCGCCGCCGATGTCTATCTGACCTGGGGCGGAGCGGATCGTGGAGTACCAGCGGCTGGGCATCGAGGAGTTCATCCTCTCCGGGCACCCTCATGTCAAGGAGGCGTACTGGTTCGGGGAGGGGGTGCTGCCGGTGCTGCGGGACGCCGGGCTGTGGCGGCATCCGGCCGCACGGCCCGACGCGTCCGAGTCTGCCGCGCAGGTTCCGTTCGCCGCCGGGGTGGGCCGCTGCCCCCGGGCCGGGCGGCCCGCCGCGACGCCCCTGGCACCCTCCTCCCCATCCGGCTGCGCCGTGCCCTGCGCACCGCTCCGGCCAGGGGCTCTGTCAACGGCGGGCGTTACGATCCGGGTGAGGAGTGAGCACCCACGCGTCCCGCAGCACGGAGAGGCTTTACACCATGATCAGCACGTCCCCGCCGCTCGCCGACGCCCTCGCCGCGGGGCCGGTCGTCCTCGACGGCGGGCTGTCCAACCAGCTGGAGGCGGCCGGGCACGACCTCAGCGACGCGCTGTGGTCGGCCCGGCTGCTGGCCGAGGAGCCGGAGGCGGTGGTGCGGGCGCATCTGGCGTACTTCGAGGCCGGGGCGCAGGTCGCGATCACGTCCAGCTATCAGGCGACGTTCGAGGGGTTCGCGCGGCGCGGCATCGGCGAGGAGCAGGCCGCGGCACTGCTCGGCCGGAGCGTGACGCTGGCCCGCGAGGCGGCCGGGCGGGCGTCGGCCGGCGGGGTTGCCGGACCGCTGTATGTGGCGGCTTCGGCGGGGCCGTACGGGGCGATGCGGGCGGACGGCTCCGAGTACCGCGGCCGCTACGGCCTGTCGGTGGACGAGCTGGAGCGGTTCCACCGGCCGCGGCTCGAGGCGCTGGCCGCGGCGCGGCCCGATGTGCTGGCGCTGGAGACGGTGCCGGACGTCGAGGAGGCCCGTGCGCTGCTGCGGGCGGTGCGCGGACTGGGTGTGCCGGCGTATCTGTCGTACAGCGTCATGGGTGACCGCACCCGGGCCGGGCAGCCGCTGGCGGAGGCGTTCGCGGTGGCGGCGGACGCGGACGAGGTGATCGCGGTGGGGGTGAACTGCTGCGCGCCGGAGGATGCGGACCGGGCCGTGCGGCCGGCGGCGCAGATCACCGGCAAGCCGGTGGTGGTCTACCCCAACAGCGGGGAGAGCTGGGACGCCGGGGCGCGGGCCTGGTGCGGCAGCCCGACGTTCAGCACGGACCGGGTCGCCGGCTGGGCCGCGGACGGCGCCCGGCTCATCGGCGGCTGCTGCCGGGTGGGCCCGGACGCCATTGCCGAGCTGGCGGGCGGGCTCGGCCGCTGAGGGGCGGCCCGGGAGCGGGCCCCGTCGGCCGGACGCGGGCCGAAGGCGTTACACAGACGCAACCGACGCGGCGGCGACAGCGCCCCGGGCCGGTGGCAGGATGCAGCCACATCGCAGCACGCACGGCTTGGTTGGTGTTCATCCTGCCCCTGGAGGGCCTGTGTCCGCTCGCTCCGCTTTGCCTGTCATAGCCATTACCGCGGCCGTCGCCGTTCTGGCGGGGTGCAGCAGCATCACGTCCGACGGGAAGAAGGGGGCCGGCGGCCTGGAGCTGGTCTCCTCCGGGACGCTGAAGACCTGCACCCACCTTCCGTACGCGCCGTTCCAGGTGAAGAAGGACGGCAAGGTCGTCGGGTTCGATGTGGACCTGGTGGACCTGGTCGCCAAGGATCTGGGGGTCAAGCAGGAGATCGTCAATACCCCTTTCGAAGGGATCGAGACCGGCCAGGACTTCACCATCCGCACCTGCGATCTGGCCGCCGCCGGCATGACGATCACGCCCGAGCGGGACAAGGTGATGGATTTCTCCGACCCTTACTTCAACGCCACCCAGGCGCTGCTGACGAAGCAGGGCAAGCCCTACAAGAAGGTCGAGGACCTCAAGGGCAAGAAGCTCGGATACCAGAAGGCCACCACCGGCGGGATCTTCGCCAAGAAGCACGGCAAGGGCGTCGAGCTGGTGGAGTTCGAGGATCTGGGGCTGCTGCTCACCGCCGTGAAGTCCGGACAGGTCGATGCCGGCATCAATGACAACGGTGTGCTCCTCGACTATGTGAAGCAGAATCCCGACACCGAGGTCACTGCGGAATTCAATACCGGTGAGCACTACGGCATCGGCGTACGCACCGGCAACGACGCGCTGCGCAAGAAGATCAACGCGGTCATCAAGAAGGCGAAATCCGACGGGAGTTACGACCGGATCTACAAGAAGTGGTTCGGCACCACTCCGAAGAGCTGAGGCCGCCCGTCATGTCTCTGTCCAGACGACAGCGCGCCCGGGTGATCCGTGGCGTGCAGTACGGCGTCCTGGTCGTCGCCGTGGTGGTCTTCGCGCTGGTCGCCGACTGGCACCAGCTGCGGATGGCGTTCTTCGATGTCGGGGTCGCGAAGGCGCTGTTCCCGGACATCGTCACCACGGCACTGGTCAACACCGTCCTCTACACCCTGCTCGGCTTCGGCTTCGGTCTGGCGCTCGGTCTGGTGCTCGCGCTGATGCGGCTCTCGTCGGTGCCGCCCTACCGCTGGATCGCGGTCACCTATATCGAGTTCTTCCGCGGGATCCCCTGTCTGCTGGTGTTCATCGCGCTCGGCTTCGGTGTGCCGCTGGCCTTCGAGGTCGCGCTCGATATGAACGTCACGGTGATGCTGTCGCTCGGGCTGGTGGGCGCGGCATATATGGCGGAGACCATCCGGGCCGGAATTCAGGCCGTCCCCAAGGGGCAGACGGAGGCGGCGCGTTCACTGGGGATGTCGCACGGCCGGGCGATGGTCTCGATCGTCATTCCGCAGGCATTCCGTATCGTGCTGCCGCCGCTGACCAATGAACTGATCCTGCTGACCAAGGATTCCTCGCTGGTGTATCTGCTGGGGCTGTCCCTGGGCCAGTTCGAGCTGGCCAACTTCGGCCGGGACGCCCTCAATGAGCACAAGAGCCTGACCCCGATCCTGATCGCCGGGCTGCTCTACCTCGTGATCACCCTCCCGCTCGGCCAGCTGGTCCGTCGGCTGGAGGCCCGTACGGCGAAGGCCAGGTGAGCGGCGTGACGACCGACCGGACGGCACCAAAGACGGCAGACCCGAAGGCCATCGATGTCCAGGGCCTGCGCAAGGCGTTCGGCGCGCTGGAGGTGCTGCGCGGGATCGACTTCTCGGTGGCGCGCGGTGAGGTGGTGTGTGTCATCGGGCCCTCGGGGTCGGGGAAGTCGACCCTGTTGCGTTGTGTGAATCTGCTGGAGGAGCCGAGCGCGGGACGGGTCATCGTGGCCGGTACCGAGGTGACCGACCCGGACGTGGACATCGACCGGGTCCGCCGGCGGATCGGGATGGTCTTCCAGGCCTTCCACCTCTTTCCGCATCTGACGGCGCTGGAGAATCTGACGATCGCCCAGCGGCGGGTGCTGCGCCGCGACCGCGGTGAGGCGGAGCGGATCGCCCGCGCCACTCTCGAACGGGTCGGGCTGAGCGACAAGGCGGCTGCCTACCCCGCGCAGTTGTCGGGCGGGCAGCAGCAGCGGGTGGCCATCGCCCGTGCACTGTCCATGGACCCGGAACTGATGCTCTTCGACGAGCCGACCTCGGCGCTGGACCCGGAGCTGGTCGGCGATGTGCTGGCGGTGATGCGGGCGCTGGCGCGGGAAGGCATGACGATGCTCGTCGTCACGCATGAGATGAGCTTTGCGCGGGAGGTCGCCGACCGGGTGGTGTTCATGGACGGCGGGGTGATCGTCGAGGAGGGCACTCCGGAGCAGGTGGTGGGCGCCCCGCAGCACGAGCGGACCCGGACCTTCCTGGCACGGGTGCTGGATCCGGCTGCCACCGAGGTCGGCGAGTGAAGCCGCCCTACGGCTGGGAGGCCTGAACTTCGCGGCCCGTGCCACCGCCCCCGCGCTCTTCGGTACGGCGCTGCGCGACGACGTGGTGCCGCCGTCCACCGGCTTCGCCGCCTACCACCACTACGCGGGCGGGAAGGAGCTGAAGGTGTGGCGGTTCAACGCCCACGAGGGGGGGCGGCGGCGAGCAGCGGGCGGCCGAAATCGCCTTTCTGCGCGAGCTGTTCGGCTAGCGGCCGCCCGGGTTCCGCCGGAGGCTGTCAGACGGTCCCCAGCAGGTGCTCCAGTGCCAGCTGGTCCAGATGCTCGAAGGCCATCCCGCGGGCGGCCGCCGCCTCGATGTCGAAGGTCTCGTAGGCGGTGCCGTCGGCGAGCAGTCCGGCCAGGCCGTCCTCGGCGGTGGGCCGGCCGAGCTGGTCCAGGCGCGCGGCGTGCAGCGCGTCCTGGACGGCCGGGTCGGCCCGGAAGGCCGCGGCACGCTCCCTGAGGATCAGATAGTTGCGCATACAGCCGGCCGCCGAGGTCCAGACGCCGTCCAGGTCCTCGGTGCGCGGCGGCTTGAAGTCGAAGTGCCGCGGCCCGTCGTAGCCGGCCGTCTCCAGCAGGTCGACCAGCCAGAACGCGGACCGCAGATCGCCCGCGCCGAAGCGCAGGTCCTGGTCGTACTTGATCCCGCTCTGGCCGTTGAGGTCGATATGGAAGAGCTTGCCGGCCCACAGCGCCTGGGCGATGCCGTGCGGGAAGTTCAGCCCGGCCATCTGCTCGTGGCCGACCTCGGGGTTGACGCCGTAGAGCGCGGGGCGCTCCAGCCGCTCGATGAAGGCGAGGGCGTGGCCGACGGTGGGCAGCAGGATGTCGCCGCGCGGCTCGTTGGGCTTGGGCTCGATGGCGAACCGCAGGTCGTACCCCTGCTCGACGACATACTGGCCGAGCAGGTCGAAGGCCTCCTTCATCCGGTCCAGGGCGGCCCGTACGTCCTTCGCCGCGCCGGATTCCGCGCCTTCCCGTCCGCCCCAGGCCACATAGGTGCGGGCGCCCAGTTCGGCGGCGAGGTCGATGTTGCGGAGCGTCTTGCGCAGCGCGTAGCGGCGGATGCCGCGGTCGTTGGCGGTGAAGGCGCCGTCCTTGAAGACGGGGTGGGTGAAGAGGTTGGTGGTCGCCATCGGGACGACCAGGCCGGTGGTGTCCAGTGCCTTCCGGAAGCGTCTGACGGCCGTCTCGCGCTCGTTGTCCCCGGCACCGAAGGGGATCAGGTCGTCGTCGTGGAAGGTGACGCCGTACGCGCCGAGGCCGGCGAGGCGGTGGACGGATTCGACGGGGTCCAGGGCCCGGCGGGTGGCGTCGCCGAAGGGATCACGGCCCTGCCAGCCGACGGTCCACAGGCCGAAGCTGAACTTGTCCTCGGGAACGGGCTGATGGCTCATGCCGGCCCCCCGCTTTCCCCTGCCTCGTACGTGCAGGGCGCACACCCCGCGAGGGTCCTCCCCCGGCGTTCATCCGGGGCGACCCGCCCACCGCGTTCGCTCATCGCGACTCCCTCGGTCATTTCGTCAACGCGCTTTACAAATTCCGCCGCGGCCAAACTAATATGCGGCAGCACACCGGGGAACCCCCTGGACCGAGACCATGGAGTACGGCCGCCGAGGGAGAGTGCACGATGGGCGCGCAGTCAGCGGGACCGCTGGTCGTCGGGGTGGACAGCTCGACCCAGTCCACCAAGGCGCTGGTCGTGGATGCGGCGACCGGTGTGGTCGTCGCCCGGGGCCAGGCCCCGCACACGGTCAGCGACGGCGACGGCAAGGAGAGCGACCCCGGGCAGTGGTGGCGGGCGCTGGGCGAGGCGCTGGCGCAGTGCGGCGATGCGGCACGGCAGGCCTCGGCGCTGTCCGTCGGCGGTCAGCAGCACGGGCTGGTCGCGCTGGACGCGGCCGGTGAGCCGGTACGCCCGGCCATGCTGTGGAACGACGTACGGCCGGCGCCCCAGAGCGAGCGGCTGATCGCGGAACTCGGGGGTGCACGGGCCTGGGCCCAGCGGGTGGGGAGCGTACCGGGGCCGGCGTTCACGGTGGCCAAGTGGGCCTGGCTGCGGGAGAACGAGCCGGCCGCTGCCGCCGCCACCGCCGCGGTACGGCTGCCGCACGACTACCTCACCCAGCGCCTGACCGGCGAGTCCGTCACCGATCGCGGCGATGCGTCCGGGACGGGCTGGTGGGCCTCGGCCACCGAGTCCTACGACCCGGAGATCCTGGCGCACGTCGGGCTGTCCCCCGAGGCGCTGCCGCGGGTGGCGCTCCCGGGTGAGGCCGCCGGGAGCGTGCACGCCGGTGATCTGCCGCTCCCCCATGGCGCGTTGGTGGCCGCGGGGACCGGGGACAACATGGCGGCCGCCCTCGGGCTGGGCCTGCGCCCCGGGCAGCCGGTGCTGAGCCTGGGAACCTCGGGGACGGTCTATGCGGTCTCCACCCACCGGCCCGCCGATCCG
Organism: Streptomyces sp. NPDC054765; assembly: GCF_053612065.1. NCBI lineage: Bacteria > Bacillati > Actinomycetota > Actinomycetes > Kitasatosporales > Streptomycetaceae > Streptomyces > Streptomyces sp. NPDC054765. The sequence continues at coordinate 125,028 of NZ_JBSHBP010000008.1, forward strand.
GCCGGCACCGTGGCGGGCTTCGCCGACGCCCGCGGCGACTGGCTGCCGCTGGCCTGCACCCTGAACTGCACGCTGGCCGTGGACCGGGTGGCGGCGCTGCTGGGGCGCGACCGGGAGGCCGTGGAGGAGGGCGGCGGTGTGGTGATGCTGCCGTTCCTCGACGGCGAGCGGACCCCGAATCTGCCGGGCGCCTCGGGCCTGGTCCACGGGCTGCGGCACGACACCACCGCCGGTCAGCTGCTCCAGGCCGCCTACGACGGCGCGGTGTTCGCGCTGCTGCAGGCCCTGGACCGGGTGCTGGACGCGGATGCCGCGCCCGGTACGCCGCTGCTGCTGATCGGCGGCGGGGCGAAGGGCCGGGCCTGGCGGGAGACCGTGCGCCGGCTGTCGGGCCGCCCGGTGGTGGTGCCCGAGGCACAGGAGCTGGTGGCGCTCGGCGCGGCGGCACAGGCGGCCGGGCTGCTGCTGGAGGAGGACCCGGCGGCGGTGGCCCGCCGCTGGGGCACGGCGCGCGGCGCGGAGTACGAGGCGCTGCCGCGGGACATCGCCGCGTGGGACCGGCTGGCGTCGACACTCGCCGACGGCGGGGCGCTGCTGCGACGGTGACCGCAGCCCCGCAGCCGTCCGCCCGACGAGATCCACGCCCCCGCCCCCGGCCCGAGGAGAAACCCGTGACCGCGCCCGGCGGCGATACCCAGCACGGCATCCGGCGGCGCAATCTGGCCCGGGTGTTGCAGACCGTGGCCGCACAGGGGCCGCTCTCCCGGCCGGCGGTCGCGGCACGGATCGGGCTGACCCGGGCGGGCGTGGCTCCCCTGGCCGATGAGCTGCTGCGGGCCGGGCTGCTGGTCGAGACGGGGCGGGCGGCGACCGGCGGACGGGGCCGGCCGGGCAGCGAACTGGCGGTCAGCGACCGCGGCCCGGCGGGAATCGGGGCCGAGATAGGCGTCGACCATCTGGCGGTGTGCGCGGTCGATCTGCGCGGGCGGGTCCGGGCCCGGGTGGCGGCCGGTGCGGCGAACCGGCACAGCGCTCCCGGACCCGTGCTGCGGCGGCTGTCCGTGCTGCTCGCGGAGGTGACCGAAACGATCGCCGGCGAGGGGCTGCGGCCGGCCGGGCTGGCGGTGGCCGTGCCCGGTCTGGTGGCCCGTGGTTCGACGACCGTGGTGCACGCCCCCAACCTCGGCTGGCGGGCGGCCGATCTGGCACCGGGGCTCGCCGGGGCCACGGCCCCGGCGGACGGTTCCTTCGTCCTTCCGCTCACCGTCGAGAACGAGGCGAACCTCGGTGCGCTGGCCGAACTGCGGCTGGGCGGGGGCGACGGCCGGCCGGCCCCGCCCCCGGACTTCGTGCATGTGTCGGCCGAGGTCGGTATCGGTGCCGCGGTCGTCGTGGACGGTCAACTACTGCGGGGGGCACGGGGGTTCGCGGGGGAGCTGGGACATGTGCCGGTGTATCCGGACGGCCCGGCGTGCGACTGCGGCGGGCGGGGCTGTCTGGAGCGGTACGCGGGGGAAGAGGCCGTGCTGCGCGCGGGCGGCCTGACTCCCGGGCGGGCGGCGGCCGCCCATCGGGGGCCGGGTGCCCGTATCGGCCTGCTGGCGCACCGGGCCGCCGACGGGGACACGGCTGTCGTGCGGGCGCTGCACGAGGCGGGCACGGCACTCGGTATCGCGCTGGCCGGGGCGGTGAATCTGCTCGATCCGCGGGCGGTGGTCCTCGGGGGCGCGCTGGCCGGGCTGGCGCCCTGGATCCTGCCGTCCATGGAGCGGGAGTTGGCACTGCGGACGGCGGTCGCGGCGGACTCCGGGCGGGCCGGCGGGCCGGTGGTGACGGTGTCCCGGCTGGGCGCGGACGGACCGCTGCTCGGGGCGGCGCACGCGGCGCTCCAAGCCGTACTGAACGATCCCCTCCACTCCTGCGCCCCGGCACACTCTCCCCGGAATTGAACCCGCTAAACCTTTCCATGGAACGAGAATTCCATGCCACCCCATCGAGCGATTGTGCCGATAAAAACAGCACCACTATCTTCGGTTCGGCGGGTTGCCGCGGAGCTGCCGTGAACAGGGGGTTCCGCGGCGTTCCGCAACGCACTCTTCGAAGAGATAGGTGGCATGGTGACGATTGCCGACGAATCGCTGCACGGCAGCGCGGAAGATGCCCAGAATTCCAGTCTGAGTACCACCGCCGCGCGGAATTTGGCGACGACCACCAAGACCGCACCGCAGATGCAGGGCATCACTTCGCGCTGGCTGCTGCGGCTGCTGCCCTGGGTGCAGGTGTCCGGCGGCACCTACCGGGTGAACCGCCGGCTGACCTACACCCTGGGCGACGGGCGCATCGATTTCGATATCCGCGGCGGCGATGTCTCGATCATTCCCGAGGAGCTGCGCGAGCTGCCCGCGCTGCGGGAATTCACCGATACCGAGGTACTGGCCGCGCTCGGCGAGCGGTTCACCCAGCAGGAATACGCACCCGGTGAGCTGATCGCCGAAGCCGGCGAGCCGGGCGACCGGCTGGTGCTGATCGCGCACGGCCGGGTGGACCGTATCGGCACCGGCAAATACGGCGAGGAGGCGGTGCTCGAAGCGCTGGCCGGCGGCGACCACCTCGGGGACGCACCGCTCACCGACCCCGAGGACACCTGGCAGTTCAGCTATCGCACGGTGACCCGGGTGACCGTGATGGCGCTGCCCCGGCAGGCCGCACAGGAGGTCCTCGACCGCTCCCCCGGCCTGCGCGAGCATCTGACGGCGGCCCGGCAGGACTCCGCTCAGCCCACGAACGCCAGTGGGGAATCGGCGGTCTCCGTCACCTCGGGCCACCATGGCGAGCCGGCCCTGCCGGGCACCTTCGTCGACTACGACCTGGCGCCGCGGGAGTACGAACTCAGCGTCGCCCAGACGGTGTTGCGCACCCACAGCCGGGTCGGCGACCTCTACAGCGACCCGATGAACCAGGTCGAGGAGCAGCTGAAGCTGACCGTCCAGGCGCTGCGCGAGCGCCAGGAACACGAGATGCTCAACAATCCCGGGTTCGGACTGCTGCACCACGCCGACCTCAAGCAGCGCATCCGCACCCGCACCGGCCCGCCCACCCCCGACGACCTCGACGACCTGCTGGCGACGGTCTGGAAGGACCCGGGCTTCCTGCTCGCCCATCCCCTCACGATCGCCGCGATCGGCCGGGAGTGCAGTGCCCGCGGACTGTATCCGACCGCGGTCGATTTCATGGGGCATTCACTGCCTTCCTGGCGTGGGGTGCCGATTTTCCCGTGCAACAAGATTCCGGTGACACCGGAGCGGACGAGTTCGATTCTGCTGTTGCGTACCGGTGAGGAAAAGCAGGGCGTCGTCGGCCTGCACCAGACCGGAATTCCTGATGAATACGAGCCGAGCCTCTCGGTGCGCTACATGGGTCTCGACGACCGGGCCGTCATCAAATATCTCGTCAGCGCCTATTATTCGGCGGCCATTCTCGTGCCCGATGCGCTGGGCGTTCTCGACGACGTACAGATCGGCCACTGAACGGCCCACGGGCAGCAACCGGCGCGCCCGAGGAGCGGCCCCTTCTCGCCGCCCGGCCGCGCCGACCGTACGCATGTGCAGGCACTGCACACACAGCACCGCACGCACAGCACCGACAGAACAGGTGAGCCTTCTTCATGACCACATCGGTGGATCCGACGTCCGGCCCGCAGCCCTCCGCGATCGAGCAGAGCCGGTCCAGCCTGGACACCACGGCCGCCCGCAAGCTGGCGACCACGACCAAGACCGTGCCGCAGATGCAGGGGATCTCCTCCCGCTGGCTGCTGCGCATCCTGCCCTGGACGCAGGTCTCCGGCGGTACGTACCGCGTCAACCGCCGCCTTACCCACACCCTCGGCGACGGCCGGGTGGACTTCACCTCGACCGGCTCCGAAGTCCGGGTGATTCCTGCGGAGTTGCGGGAGCTGGCGCCGCTGCGCGGCTACACCGACCCCGCAACCCTGGAGGCGCTGGCGGAGCGCTTCGTCCAGCGGGAGTTCGCGCCCGGCGATGTGCTGGCGCGGGCGGGCGCACCCACGGACCGGGTCATCCTGATCGCCCACGGCAAGCTCGACCGCATCGGCGCCGGCAAGTACGGCGAGGACACGGTGCTGGGGGTGCTGGCCGACGGTGACGCCCTCGGTGCCGCGGCGCTGCTGACACCGGACGCGGAGTGGGAGCACTCCGTACGGGCGGTGACCCGGGTGACCGCGCTGACCCTGTACCGCAGCGACCTCGAAGAGGTACTGGGCCGGTCGGAGTCGCTGAGCGGCCATCTGGAGGAGTTCCGGGCGGCGTTGGTGCCGGCGCAGAACAAGCACGGCGAGGCGGCCATCGAGCTGGCCGCCGGCCATGTCGGCGAGCCGGCCCTGCCGGGCACCTTCGCCGACTACGACCTGGCGCCGCGGGAGTACGAACTCAGCGTCGCCCAGACCGTGTTGAAGGTGCACTCACGGGTCGCCGACCTCTACAACGACCCGATGAACCAGCTGGACCAGCAGCTGCGGCTGACCGTGGAGGCGCTGCGCGAGCGCCAGGAACACGAGATGCTCAACAACCCCGGGTTCGGGCTGCTGCACAACGCCGACCTCAAGCAGCGCATCCACACCCGCAGCGGGCCGCCGACCCCCGATGACCTGGACGAGCTGATCTCCCGGCGCCGGAAGACCCAGTTCCTGCTGGCGCATCCGCGCACCATCGCGGCGATCGGGCGGGAGTGGAACGCCCGGGGGATCTACCCCACCACCGCGGAGTTCGAGGGCACGGCGGTCCGCGCCTGGCGGGGCATCCCCCTGCTGCCGTGCAACAAGATCCCGGTCACCCCGGACCAGACCAGCTCGATCCTGGCGCTGCGGGTCGGCGAGGAGAACCAGGGCGTGGTCGGGCTGCACCAGACCGGCATCCCGGACGAGTACCGCCCCGGCCTGTCGGTCCGCTTCATGGGCATCAATGACCAGGCCGTCATCAATTACCTGGTCAGCGCCTACTATTCGGCGGCCGTGCTGGTACCGGACGCGCTGGGCATCCTGGAGGACGTAGAGATCGGTCACTGACCTGGGGGATCTGCCCGGGTGCCGTGCTCAGGACCGGCCGTCGGGGCCGGGGGGCGCGGCACCCGGGTGACGTCCGATCAGGTATCTCGCTCCCTCCTGACCTGCGCCGTTCCGCCTTTGGTCCAGCCATTGGCAAAGCGGCCATTCCCTTGGCAGGGCGTGCTCTGTTGCGCATCATGAACGCACCGCATGTGTGCGTGACATGTACGCGACCACTCCCCCTCGGTCCTTGTCAGGAGTTCACATGGAGCCCGCCCCCCGTCGCCCGGCCCGCCGGCGTCTGCTCACCGGTGCGGCCGCGCTCGCGGCGTCCGCCACACTCGCTCCCCTTGCCGCGGCCGACACCGGCGCCGGTGCCGCTCCCTCCCCGCGGGCGCCGCGCGGCGCCGCCTACCCCCCTGTCCACGGGGTTCCGGCAAGCCCGTCCAACTACACCGCCGCCAACCGGCCGACGCAGTATCCGATCGAGATGGTCGTGGTGCATGTGACCCAGGAGACCTATGCGGACACCCTCAAGCTCTTCCAGGACCCCCGGCACAAGGCGGCCGCACACTATGTCGTACGGTCCGCCGACGGCTCTCTCGCCCGGTGCGTCAGCGAGCGGAACGTCGCCTGGCACGCCGGGAACTGGGACTACAACACCCGCAGCATCGGCATCGAGCACGAGGGCTGGATCGACGACCCGACGTGGTTCACCGACCCGCTCTACGAACAGTCCGCCCGGCTCACCGCCGCCATCTGCGACCGCTACCGGATCCCCAAGGACCGCGAGCACATCATCGGCCATGTGGAGGTTCCCGGCACCGACCACACCGACCCCGGAGAATTCTGGGACTGGGCCCGCTATCTGCAGCTGGTCACCGATGCCTCCTGGCACAGCGCCGGATGACACGGCGTGCGCCCTGCCGCTCCCGGCGACACGACGGCCGTTCTGCGGGTGTACGGATTCATGACATCTCCGGGCCATAGTGAACGTCTCCGGCACCTGGGACAGTCGGCACGACGTCAGGGGGGATCGTGAAGCGGCGATTCGGTCGAGTGCGCGCAGTGCTGACGGTGCTGGTGGCGTGGGGAGTGCTGGCCGGCGGGGCGTCGGCCACCGCCGCAAGCAGCACGCTCCGTCGCTTCCACGCCAGGGCGGTGGCGCCGGGTGTGGCATACGGCGAATTCCGGATGACGGTGCCACGCGGCCTCGTGCACGGCCATCTGCTGACGGTCGATCTGGCCGATCCCCGGGTCGCGGTGGACCTGCTGTACCCGGGGGCGGTCGGCGCGCGGTCGCCGGTGTCCCGAATGGCGGCCGACCACGGCGCGGTCGGGGCCGTCAACGGCGACTTCTTCCATATCACCGAGACCCAGCACCCGGGGGTGGAGGCAACCGGCGCCCCGGTCGGCCCGGCGGTGGCCTCGGGGCGGCAGCTGAAGGGCGCGGTGCCCGACGGCCAGCGGTTCGGGCCGGTCATGCCGCCGGGCGCGACCACCGAGGACGTCATCGGCGTCGGCTACGACCACCGGGCCCGGCTGGACCGGCTCTCGCTGCGCGGTGCGGTGCTGACCGCCAGGGGGACGCTGCCGCTGGGCGGGCTGAACCAGTACGCGCTGCCGGTAGGCGGTATCGGCGCCTACACCGCACAGTGGGGCCCGGCCTCGCGGGTGCGCGCCACCTGTGGCACGGACACCGACCGGGCGGCGCCGTGCAGTACGGACACCGCGGAGGTGACCGTCCGGCACGGCCGGGTGACGGCGCTGGAGGACGTGCCCGGCGCCGGCGGGGTGGCCGCGGGGAGTGTGGTGCTGGTGGGCCGGGAGGAAGGAGCACGGCAGCTGCGCACGCTGCATATCGGCGAGCCGGTGCATCTCACCCCGCGCCTCGTCGGCCGGGGGCCCGTCCCCCTGCGGTTCGCGGTGGGCGGCTTCCCGATCGTGCGGGACGACGAGCCGGTGGCCGGGCTGGACACCGTCGCGGTGGCGGTGCGCACCTCCGCGGGGATCGGCGACGGCGGGCGGGTGCTGTATCTGATGGCGCTGGACGGGGCGCCGGGCCAGACCGGTCTGACGGTGCGCGAACTGGCGGATCTGATGGCGCAGTTGGGCGCACGGGACGCGATGGATCTGGACGGTGGCGGGTCCTCGACGCTGGTCACCGGCGACAGGTACGGGGCGACGGTCCGCAATCATCCGTCGGGCGGGGCGGAGCGGCCGGTGGCCAATGCGGTCGGGGTGTTCTCCTCCCGGTGAGGGTCCCGGGCCCTCCCCGGCGGCGCCCGGCCACCGGTCAGACCTTCCCGGTGGTCCCGGTGCCCGCGGTGCGCAGCCGGGCCAGGGCGTAGACACAGCCGGCCAGGGCCAGGTCGGAGAGCAGCATGAAGCCGAGGGCGTAGCTGCCCGTGCCGCGGTGGACCGCACCCATGACGAGCGGCGGGACGAAGCCGCCGAGGCCGCCGGCGGCACCGACTATGCCGGTGACACTGCCGAGCTGCGACTGCGGTGTCACCCGCGCGACCAGCGCGAAGACCGCACCGCCGGCCGCGCCCAGGCCGGCCGCCATGACCAGGAAGAGGACCGTGCCCGTCGGGTTCGGCGCCGGGCCGAAGGCCTGGACGACCGCGGCGGGCCCGACCACGCCCAGCGCCCAGGCGGTGACGACGGCGGGGTGCACCCGGTCCGCGCACCAGCCGCCGAGGGGCCGGCAGACGACGGCGACCAGGGTGATGGCGGCCGCCTTGGCCGTCGCGCCGGCGCCCGCGAGGCGGGCCCAGGCCTCCAGCCGGCTGGGCAGCCAGACGGCGAGCGCGATGACGCCGCCGAAGCCGATCGCGTAGAGCCCGGCCAGTTCCCGGACGACCCGCAGCCGCCCGGCCCGCGCGAGCCGGGTGCCGGGCGCGGCCGGCGGGACGGGCCGGTCCGGGCGGTCGCTGATCATCATGGCGCCGAGGAAGGCGACGAGGGCGAGCGCCACGGCGACGACGAGATACGGCAGGTTCTCGTCGTAGTCATGGATGCGGGGAGTCAGGTAGGCGGAAAGCGCGATGCCGCCCGTGCCCATCCCGGCGATGCCCAGCGCCAGGCCTCGGTGACGGGGCGGGAACCAGGCGTTGACCAGGGGAACGGCGATGGCGAACGTGGTGCCGCCCAGACCGAGCAGACAGCCCACGGCGAGCATCCCGGCGAAGGAGTGTTTGACGGGGGCGATGAGCAGTACCGGCACGACGGTGAGCCCGGAGACCAGCGGGAACATCACCCTGGCGCCATAGCGGTCGGTGAGCGTGCCGACCGGCACCCCGCCCAGTGAGCCGGCCAGCAACGGCACCGCCACCAGCGCCGCCGCCTCCGGTCCGGTCAGGCCGAGGCCGGTCTTGAAGGCGTGCCCCAGCGGGGAGAGCAGGCTCCAGGCCCAGAAGGTGACCGTGCAACCGAGGGTGGCGAGGACGAGGTTCCGGCAGGCCGCCGGCGTCACGGACGCACACTGCTCACCACGTCGGCGGCGCCGGACAGGCCCTGGTGGATGTCCGGAGCCAGGCTGCTGTTCGCCAGGTAGAAACCGAGCAGCGCGCACACCAGGGCGTGCGAGATCTTGAGCTTGCCGCTGCGCAGGAAGATCACGGTCAGGATCACCAGCAGCAGTACGACCGAGATGGAAATGGCCATGGGACGCACACCTCCTCAACCGCCGCCCGAACGGGCAGCAAGGGGTGGCCAGTTTGGCGTATTTCAGGGTATGTCCGGTTCTCGTCCGGGTGCTCCGATCGGGTGATCACTGCGGGTTACTGCGGGGTACCGGAGGCTGCCGAAAGGGCGCGGCGACCGACGGCCGGCCGCGGCTGGAGCCGCCCGCCCACCCGGGCCGCGCGGGCGGCTCCAGCCCCCGGCGACCCGTCCACGGATCCGCCCCCACCCGTGACCGCCGGGTCCGTATGGAAGAAATCGCCCATATCCCCGCAAGTACCGAGCGGCGCTCCCGCGTTCGCCTCTCACACCACACCCCCACCGGCCACTGTGCCGTGGATCACATCACTCCCTGCAACGAAGTGTGGCGATCCGCCGTCTTAGCGGCCGACATCGCCGCCTCCCCCGCACCACAGACGGAAAGCCCCGACATGAGCCAGCACCCCTCCCGACGCCGCCGGCCCTTCCGGCCGCAGCATGTCGCGCTCGCACTGGCCCCGGTGATCGGCATGGGCGCGCTCACCGCATGCGGGGGCGCCGCGGAATCGGCACCCCCCGGCGATCCGGTGAAGGTCGCACTGGGCGCGGCGAGCGGGACCCGGACCGTACAGGCCGGCGACCGGCTCCGGGTGTCCGCGGAGGGCGGAGTGCTGACCGAGGTGACGGTCACCGATCCCAGGGGGCAGCAGCTGCCCGGCGGGCTCGGAAACCACGGGACCATCTGGATATCCAGGGCGAAAACCGCACCGGACACCAAGTACTCCGTCGTCGCCAGGACCAGGAACGCGCAGGGCGGCGTCGCCGCGGCCAAGGAGTCACTGACCACCGCGAAGGCGGCCAGGCTGAACACGCTGATGCTCGGTCCCGGCTCAGCGGGCGCCGTGGCCGACGCCGGCCGGCCCCTCACGATCACCTTCGACTTCCCGGTGACCGACCGGAACGAGGTCGAACGGCGCCTGAGCGTCACCACCGACCGGCGCACGACCGGATCATGGGACTGGGGGAAGGACGGCAGCGGCAGGGACCGGGTGGACTGGCATCCCGCACAGCAGTGGAAGCCGGGCACCAGGGTCACGCTGCGTGCGGCCCTCAACGGGGTGGACTCCGGCGGCGGCCGCTACTTCACCGATGACTATGACCTGAACTTCACCATCGGCCGGAGTTGCACCGACTCGGACATGGGACGGGTTTGTGGCAAGGTCCACGTGGGTGACCCGGTAGTGGTCGCCGCACCCTCCTTACGAGGGGAAGACAACAGGACCATCGGGATCGGAGACTGGCATGACAGCTGATCCCCGTGGCAGAGAACCAGCGCCCGCGCGTCGAGCAGCTGAGCCCTTTCAGAGCCTAGTGTGACGGAATGAGCACCGTGCAGGACCAGGATCAACTCACGGGGTGGCGGCGCTTCCGGCGCCGCGTCCCCAATGGCTTCGCCATCATCTTCAGCGTGTTGGGGCTCTTTTGTGCCCTGATGGCGCTGATCGGGCCGCTCCGGCGCGGACTCCACCCGGTGATCTACTGGCTGGACACGCTCACCATCCCGGTGGTGCCCAACTTCGCCTATGCCGTGTTCCTCTTCCTCCTGGCCGCGGCGATGACCGCTCGCAAACAGGTGGCGCTGTGGTTCGTGGTGACCTACATGGTGCTGGTCACCCTGGCGGACGCGCTGTTCCTGGCCGCCGGGTACTGGGAGTACGCCTTCTCCCTGCTGCTGTGCGCCGGTGCGCTGGTGCTGCTGCTCGTCTCGCACCGCGAGTTCTACGCGATCACCCGCCGCGGCGCGTTCCTGCGCGCGATCCTGGTGCTGGTCGGCGGGCTCACGGTGGCGGTGCTGCTCGGCTGGGGACTGGTGTCGCTGGCCCCCGGCACGCTGGAGCACGGTGGCGCCAACCGGCTGCTGTGGGCCGCCAACCGCGTCTGCGGCGGGCTGGTGGGCGGCCGGCTGATCGAGGGCCATCCGCCGCACTGGACCAGCGCCGTCCTCGGTCTGCTCGGTGCGCTGGCACTGCTGAACGCCGCGGCCGCGCTGTTCCGTTCGCAGCGGATGGAGGCTGCGCTGCACGGCGACGAGGAAGGCCGGATCCGGGCGCTGCTGGAGCGCTACGGCAGCCAGGACTCGCTCGGCTACTTCGCCTCCCGCCGCGACAAGGCCGTGGTCTTCTCCCCCAGCGGCAAGGCCGCCGTCACCTACCGCGTCGAGGCCGGTGTGTGTCTGGCCAGTGGTGACCCGGTCGGTGACCGCGAGGCGTGGGCGCAGGCCATCGAGGCCTGGCTGGAGGTCGCCGGACGCTACGGCTGGCAGCCGGCCGTCATGGGTGCCAGTGAGGGCGGCGCCAAGGCGTTCGCGCGCTGCGGGCTCGGTGCGCTGCAGCTCGGCGACGAGGCGATCTTGCATGTGAAGGACTTCGATCTGGACGGCCGGGAGATGCGGGTGACCCGCCAGGCCGTCAACCGCGTCGAGCGCACCGGCGCGACCTTCCGCGTACGGCGCCACTCCGCGCTGACCGACGAGGAGATGCAGGAAGTCATCCACCGGGCGGACGCCTGGCGGGACACCGAGACCGAACGCGGCTTCTCGATGGCGCTGGACCGGCTGGGCGACCCGGAGGACGGGGACTGTCTGCTGGCCGAGGCGTTCGACGGCGACGGCAACATGATCGCGCTGCTGTCGTTCGTGCCATGGGGCAACGACGGCATCTCGCTGGATGTCATGCGCCGTGACCGCACCGCACCCAACGGTGTCATGGAGTTCATGGTGGCCAGGCTGTGCGCCCAGGCCGGTGCCATGGGCGTACACCGGATCTCGCTGAACTTCGCGGTGTTCCGGTCCGCCTTCGAGGAGGGCGCCCGGATCGGCGCCGGGCCGGTGCTGAAGTTCTGGCGCAAACTGCTGCTGTTCTTCTCCAAGTGGTGGCAGCTGGAAGCCCTCTACCGTTCCAACGCGAAGTACAACCCGGAGTGGTATCCGCGGTTCCTGTGCTACGCGGACGCCGGCGCGCTGGCCCGCATCGGTCTGGCCTCCGGTATCGCCGAGGGCTTCGTCGCCGTACCGAGCCTGGGCAAGCTGTGGGGCAAGGGCCACAAGAAGCGGCTGCTGGCCCCGGCGAGCACCGCGGGACTGCCGTCGCTGGACGAACTCGGCCTGGTGCAGAACGGTCCGGCCACCGAGGAGGAGCTGCGCGAGCAGGAACTGGCCGCGCTGCCCGAACAGGTGCGGGTGCGCCACCGGAAGCTGGAGCGGCTGCGGGAGGCCGGCACCGACCCCTATCCGGTGGGCGTGGAGCGCACGCACACCCTGGGCCAGGTCCGCGACGCATACCCGGATCTGACGCCCGGGGCGCGGACCGGCAAGTCCGTCAGCGTCGCCGGGCGGGTGCTGCTCACCCGCGACCACGGCGGGGTGCTCTTCGCGGTGCTGCGGGACTGGTCCGGCGATCTGCAGATCGCGCTCACCCGGGACGGCAGCGGCAAGGACCTGCTGGACCGCTTCGGCTCGGACATCGACCTCGGTGACCATGTCGAGGCGGAGGGCGAGGTCGGCAGCAGCGACCGCGGTCAGCTGACCGTGTTCGTGACGCAGTGGCGGCTGACGGCCAAGTGCCTGCGGCCGCTGCCGGACAAGCGGCGCGGGCTGTCCGACCCGGAGGCCAAGGTCCGCCAGCGGTATGTGGACCTGGTCGTCTCGACGGACGCCCGGGACAATCTGCGGGCCCGCAGCACGGCCGTGCAGGCGCTGCGCCAGGGGCTGATCGACCGGGGCTACCTGGAAGTCGAGACGCCGATGCTGCAGCAGATCCACGGTGGCGCCAACGCCCGCCCGTTCCAGACCCATATCAACGCCTACGACCTCGATCTGTATCTGCGGATCGCGCCGGAGCTGTACCTCAAGCGGCTGTGCGTGGGCGGTATGGAGAAGGTCTTCGAGATGGGGCGGACCTTCCGCAACGAGGGCATCTCCTACAAGCACAACCCCGAGTTCACGATGCTGGAGGCCTACCAGGCCTTCGCCGACTACGACGTGATGCTCGACCTGACCCGGGAGCTGATCCAGGGCGCGGCGATCGCGGCGTTCGGCAGCGCCACGGCGCGGAAGGCGGATGAGCACGGCCGGCTGGTCGAGCACGACATCTCCGGGCTCTGGCCGGTCAAGACCGTCTACGGCGCGATCTCCGAGGCGCTCGGCGAAGAGGTCGACGCGGACACCGGGCCGGACGTGCTGCGCCGGCTGTGCAACGCCTCGTCGGTGCCGGTGAAGCCGGAGATGGGCCGTGGCGACATCGTGCTGGAGATGTACGAGCGGCTGGTGGAGGAGCGGACCGAGCTTCCCACGTTCTACAAGGACTTCCCCACCGATGTCTCCCCGCTGACCCGCCAGCACCGGCGCGACCCGCGGCTCGCCGAGCGCTGGGACCTGGTCGCGTTCGGCACCGAACTGGGCACCGCCTATTCGGAGCTGACCGACCCGGTGGAGCAGCGGCGGCGGCTCACCGCGCAGTCGCTGCTGGCGGCCGGCGGCAACCCGGAGGCCATGGAGCTGGACGAGGACTTCCTCCAGGCCCTGGAGTACGCGATGCCGCCGACCGGTGGTCTGGGCATCGGCGTGGACCGGCTGGTCATGTTCCTCACCGGTCTGTCGATCCGCGAGACGCTGCCGTTCCCGCTGGTGCGGCGCCGCTGACGGCACCCGGGGCCCGCTGACGACGGGCGGCACGGCGAAGGCCACCTCCTTGTGGGGTGGCCTTCGCCGTGCGCGGGCGCTTTCCGCGGCCCCTGGAATGCGCCCTTGGCCCATGGGGCAGGCGATGGGCCGGGGCCCCGGGGCCGTGGTCGTCAGTCCTCGCGGCGGGCCGCGTCCGCGAGGGTGATCCGCAGCATGCGTGGCACGGGGAGGCCGCAGCCGCGGAAGGCCTCGAAGGCGGCGGCCCGGACGGCCGACCGCCGGTCCGGGGGCACCAGCAGCAGCACACTGCGGCCCGGCCGGGTGCCGGGCCACCAGGCGGACCACGCACCGGCACGCAGGGCTTCACGGACCGCGGAGGCGAGACCGGTGGCCACGGCGGAGGCGGTGCGCGTCGCGGTGGATGTCGCGGTGGACGTCGCAGTGGCCGGGACGGCGGCGTCCGTATCCGTGCCGCCACGGAAGGTGCCACGGGCCGCCAGGAGGAGCAGACAGGGGTCCGGGCTGCCGTCGGGGGCGCGCAGCGGCTGATGGGCACTGCCGTCGGCCGCGAGGAGGTGGCCGCCCCGGGCGAAGAGGACGGCCCGGCGCAGCCCGTCATCGCCGGGTGCCGCGGCGCACAGCAGACGCGCCAACTGTGCGCGGGTCGGCGGGCGTCCGCCCCGCCCGGCGTGTGCGCCCGCGACGGCCAGCGCGACCGCGCACTCCACCGGTGCGGCGACGGGCAGCCCCGCGGCGTCCGGCAAGGGGACGTTCAGCTGCAGATCGGCGCCGCCGCGTCCGCATCCGGCGGCGGCGAGGGCGCGCAGCACGGCGTAGGGGCGGGCCGCCCAGTCGGGAGCGCGGGCGGGTGGGCCGGTGAGGGGGAGTTCGGCAGTCCCGGCCGGGTGGTTGAGCGAGCCGCAGCGCAGCATCCCGTCGGCGCGCGGGGCGACCGCCACATCGACATGGTGGCCGGCCGCCGCGAACCAGTCGGTCCGTAGCGCCGTCCCGGTGTACGGCGGGCCGGACGGGACGGCGGACGCGGGGACCCGGAAGGCGTACGGGGCCCGCCACACCGCGTCGGGCGCCCGGCCGTACGCCGTCGCGAAGCCGTGGGAGAGCAGGCGCAGCAGCGGGTCCGCCGTCGTGCGGTACGCCAGGTCCGCCGCACTCATCCCAGCTCCTTACGGGCGAGCAGCCGGTAGGCGTTGCCGCCGTCGGTGGTCCGGGCCGCCGCGGTGCGCAGGGCGTCGAGGGCGAGCGCGGCGGCGTAGCAGGGCACCGCCATGGCCTGTACGGCGCTTCGGGCGGCGCGGCGGGCCGGGGTGGCGGGGACGGTGGACCAGGGGGCGAGCGGGTCGGGGGCGAGTCCGTTCGCGGCGAGGGCGACGGCGCCGAGGAAGTCACCGTTCGGCTGGTGCGCGGCGCCGTGCTGCTCGACGAGGACGGTGAATCCCCGTGCTTCCAGGGCCTGTTTGAGGTTGGCGGCCGGCATGAGGTGCTGGTGCTGGGGCTGGAACCAGGGCAGCCAGTAGCGGCCGAGCAGCCGGCCGGCACGGGAGGTGGGGTCGGGGAGTTCGATGAGCAGATGGCCGCCGGGGGCCAGGACCTTGACGGCCGCATCGAGTTCGGCGAAGGGGTCCCGGGTGTGTTCGAGGTAGTGGTGCATGCTCACCGTGTCGTAGCGCCCGGCGAGCCGGTCGGCGAGGTCGGGGAACTGGCCCTGGTGGGCGGTGTCGATCCAGCCGCGGCGGGCGGCTTCGTGGACCCCTTCGCCCATGTCCAGTCCGTCGAAGCGGGTTTCGGGCCATACGGCGCGGGCGGCGTTGCAGAAGTGTGCCGCGGCGGTGCCGACGTCGAGCCAGGCTCTGGGGGTGGTGAAGGGCCCCAGGAGTTCGGCGCGGGCACGGTAGGTGTCGCTCATCCGGCCCAGGACCAGGGCGGCGCCGTCGCCGCCGAGGCCTTCGTAGAAGTCGCGGTAGTAGAAGTCGAGTCCCTCCTGGGTGAGCCGGGGGTTCTGGAAGATGTGCCCGCACTGGCGGCACTCCTCCAGGGTGAAGCGGCCGGGCTTGCCCTGGAGCAGGTCGGGCGTGCGGATGCGCACGGCGGGGTCGGGTGCCGAGCACCAGGGGCAGTCGGTGCGGCGGGGCTCGAAGAACCGGTCCGTGCCACCCGCGAGTGCGGCGGTGTATGCGGCCCGGCGCGCCGGGGCGCCGGCGTCCTCGGGCTCGTCGGCGGCCGGTGTGGCCAGCGTCCGCAGCGCGGTGGACAGGGCGCACAGGGGTCGGGAGACCGTGGCACGGGCGAGGCCGGCGGGGCGCGGTCCCCGGGCCGGGCCCAGGACGACGGCGAGCTGCAGCCAGTAGAGGGCGGTCGCCGCCGCGCCCCAACGCGGCGCCGAGGTCAGGCACTTCACCAGCAGGACGAGACCGGCGAGCCGGGCGGCGGACAGCAGGACCGGCGGCAGACCGCGGGCGCGGAGCTCCTCGGCGTGCCGCGCGGGGTCGGGGGGCGGCACGGTCAGCCCGGGGGCGATGGCCCAGCCGGTGGCGTCGGGTGCGTACTCCTTGAGGGTGCGGACGAGGCGGAGCAGACCGGCCGTCGAACGCGGCGGTTCTTGGGCGTCGAGTCCGGCCCGCCGGTAGACGTCGTCGGCCACCAGCAGGGCGTGCCCGGCGCCGTGGCCCGGAGCGCACCGGTCGGTGCGGTGGGCCGCGGGGTCGAGGAGCCGGAGCAGACCGAGGGTGCTCTCGGCGTCCAGGCGCGCCGGGATCAGGTCCACGACGCGCAGTCCTTCGCGTACGGCGTGGTCGGCCGCGGCGCGCAGGGTCGCGTCGTCGGCCACGACGCCGGGCGCGGTGATCAGGTGCCAGCCCGGGAGCGGTGGGCGCGGGGCGCCGTGCGGTCCGCCGGGGTCGAGCACGGGCAGCGCGGCCAGCCTGCGGCGGGCGCGCACGGTGCCCGCTCCCAGGGCCGTCACGGCGGCGGCCGCCACCCATCGCGTGCGGCGTCCCGTACGGTGCGCTCGCGTCATCCGGCTCACGGTCCCTTCTCGGTCTTGGTCTCGGTCTTGGCCTTGCTCTTGGTCTCGGTCTTGGCCTTGGCCTCGGTCTTCGCCTCGGTCTTCGCCTCGGTCTTCGCCTCGGTCTCGGTCTTGGTCTCGGTCGGGGCGGGGCCGGGGCCCGTGCCGCCGGGCGGCAGCTTCTCCAAGCGGTCGGCCGCGGTGCGGGCGCCGCCCGCCGCGGCGAAGGACGCCTGGATACGGCGGGCCGCACGGCGGTGGGCCGGGTCGTCCAGGACGGCGGCCAGCGCCTGGTGCAGCTCCTGCGCACGGGCCCGGCCGAAGCGCACCCGCACTCCCGCACCGGCCTCGGTCACCTGCCGGGCGACGATCGGCTGGTCGTCGCGGACCGGCGCCACGACCAGCGGCAGTCCGTGGGCGAGCGCCTCGCACACGGTGTTGTGGCCGCCGTGGCACACGACGGCGTCGAGGTGCGGCAGCAGGGCGGGCTGGGGGACGTACTCCTGGTGCACCATGTGGTGCGGGACGGTCCCGGCGAGGTCTCCGGGGGCGGCCAGGATCAGCTGCGCACGGTCCGCAAGGGCGTCGGCGGCGCGCAGTACCGCGGGGTAGAAGCGGGCGCCCGCCTCGCGGTTGAGGGTGCCGAGGGAGACGAGCACCCGTGCGCGCCCGGGGTCCAGCCGGTGCCACGGGAAGGCTCCGGCGGACGGGCGGGCACCGAAGGCGGGGCCGACGAAGGCGTAGTGGGGCGGATATCCGTATCCGGCGGGGCGGGCCGCGGCGCCGGTTCCGCCGGCGGCCGGCTCCGCCCTGCTCGCCCCGTCCCCGAACGGCCCGCCGTCCCCGAACGGCCCGCCGTCCCCGATGAGCGCGGGGGTGGAGAAGACCAGCACGAGGTGCGGGGAGAAGCGCGGGTCCCAGCCGCTGGGCGCGCCGCATTCGGCGAGCAGCGCCGCGATGCGCTGTGCCACCCACTCCCCCACCTTGGGGACACCCTCGAAGGGCCGGGTGAACTCGGCCGAGGTGGTCGCCGAGGTCGCCCAGGGCAGACCGTGGCGGCGCGCCACCAGCGGCCCGGCCAGGGCCTGTTGGTCGGCGACCAGCACATCGGGCGCGAAGGCTTCGACGGCGGTGTGCACACCGGGGAGCATCGCGCGGGCGAGCGGGATGAGGACGTCCGCCCACAGGAACCGGAGGGCGGCGACACCCCGTAGATCGCGCCAGCGCCCGTGCAGGACATCCGAGCCGTCGGCCGCGTCCCGGTCTCCCGCCGCGTACAGGAGGGAACCGGCCGGGAGCAGGGACGCGAGGGTCGCGGCGGGACCGGTCCAGGCGACCTGGTGGCCGCGCGCGGTGAGTTCGGCGGCGACGGCGAGGGTGGGGTTGACATGGCCGGCCAGCGGCGGGACGACGAACAGCACTCTCATCCGGTCACCGCCCCGGTCCGGGCGCCGAGCCGTGCCAGCAGCGCGGCGCACAGCCCTTCGGTGGCTTCGTTGAGCACGGTGTGCCCGACACCGGGGAGGACACACAGCTCACAGTCCGGGGCGGCGCGCGCCAGTTCCCGTGCGCCGGGCAGGAGTTCGGAGTGCTCTCCGTAGACGGCGAGGACCGGGCGGCTCAGCCGGGCGAAGTCGCGGGCGGTGAAGGCGCGGCCCGCGGCGATGTCCTCGATCAGGGTGGTGCGGTTGAGCAGGGCGTCGGCGCCGGCGGTCAGCCGGGCCTCCTTGCGCCGCCCGAGCGCGGCGAGCTGCTCGGGCAGACGGCGGTGTTCGAGGCCGAGGGCCGCGACGGTGAGGGTGTCGGTCATGTCCTCGACCCAGTCGCCGGTCAGCTGGGCGTCGATCAGCACGAGTGAGGCCACCAGGTCGGGCCGGACGAGTGCGGTGTGCAGGGCGAGCACACCGCCGTAGCTGTTGCCGACCAGATGGACCGGGCGGCGGTCGACACCGAGGGAACCGAGCAGGGCGGCGAGGTCGGCCAGCGCGCTGTCCCTGTCGTAGCCGTCGGGCGGGCGCTCGCTGCGGCCGTGCCCGCGCTGGTCGTAGAGGAGTACCTGGTGTCCGGCGCGGGAGACCGGTCCCGCCAGGGTGCAGTAGAAGCTGGACAGGTTGTCCATCACCAGGCCGTGGAGGAAGACGACCGTGGCGTCGCCGCGGCCCGGCAGCCACTGGGTGTGCAGACGCAGCCCGCCTGCGGGGGTGAGGGCCATCCGCGCTCAGCCCGCGCAGGCCTGGTCGGCGGCGGTGACCCGGTCGATATGGATGGCGAGTTCGCCGACCGTCATGGCCAGGATCTGGTCGATGTCCTTCTCCGCGAGGAGGCCGAGCAGGTCCACCGAGCTGCCGTAGCGCTGCTGCAGCAGCTCGGCCAGGGCGACGAACTCGATGCTCTCCAGCGCCAGATCGTCGTTGAAGGTGGTCGCGGGGGTGATCTCGCCGACGACGAGCAGCTCGTCGCCGACGACGCTCACCAGCATGTCGGTGATCTCGGCCAGGATCGGCCCGGTGCGCTCGGAGAGCGGGTCAGCTGCCATGGGTGGCCTCCGTGGGAGTGAGGGTGTCGGTGCCCGTCCGCTCCTCGGGCGGCGGCCCGGTCCAGGCGACGACGTGGCGCGCGGACAGGTCGTGGACGGAGTCGAGATGGACGAGACGGCGCCGGCCGTCCGGGGAGACCACCTGGAGCGCGCCGCCCGGTGCGGGGGTGACGGCCCACTCCAGCGGCCGGCCGCCGAGGCCGCTGCCCGCCGCCTTCGCCGCGGCCTGCTTGGCGCACCACAGGGCGGTCAGCCAGTAGGCGCGGCCGGTGCCCCCGCCGGGTGCCTCCCGGGCCTGGAGGCCGTCCGCCAGGCGGCATTCGGCCGGGGTGAGGGCGATCCGTTCGAGGGCCGCCGGATCGTCGGTGACGGACTCGATGCCGATGCCGACGGGGCCCGCCCGGTGGGCGAGGGCGACCGCGACGTGGTCGTTGTGCGCAAGGGAGAGGTGGATGCCGCCGGCGAGCGGGCCCTCGGGCCGGGGGCGGCCGTGGTGGTCGTTGCCGACGGGGATCTCGGCCGGGAAGAGGGGCCCGGCTCCCGCCTCCCACAGCAGTTCACGGACCGCGTCCTTGGCGGCGATCCGGCCCAGCAGCCATGCCGCTCGGGCGCGCGGCGCGCACCGTTCGTAGCGGGCGCGTTCGGCCGCGCCCAGGTAGCGGCGCATGACCAGCTCCTGCGAGGCCGGGTCCGACCAGCGGCGACGGGCCAGACACCAGCCGCCCGGACGGGGTTCGCCGACCCCGCACACCTCCGGGGTGAACTTCATGGGCCACACCCGTTCATCGGCCCCGAAGCGCCGGTACGTCCAGCCCTCCAGCCGCGCCCATACGGTGCCGTCGGCGCCGCGCAGTTCCACGTCCCCGCGCACCGAGCCGGGACGTACGTCGCGGATCCGGGCGGTGGCCGCCAGCAGCGCGCCCTCGCGGGGCGGGGGGCCGTAGAGCCGTACGCGGTCCAGGGTTGCCGGGAAGACCAGCCGGTCGCCGGTCAGTTTCAGCTGCATCCAGTGGCCGAGGAGCTGGCCCGCGGCGTCCAGGAGGGCGCCGGGCGCGGGCAGTGCGCGCAGCGTTCCGCGGATGCCGTCGGCGGCGAGCGTGGTGACCTCGTGGACCCCGGCGAACGCCGGGCCGTGGAACATCCACCGGTCCCGGTAGAGGGCCTCGGCGCTGACGGGCGCCGGCCGGCCGGATGTGAGTGCCGAGGCGTCGGGAGGTGGTGGCGCCGGGTGGTGTGCCGCGAGATGGACGGTGACGGAGGCGTGCTCGCCGAGGCTCACCCGTACCCGGCCGTCGGCGGCCGGGGTGGCGGTGACGGCCAGGTCGACGGGCGGGGCGACGGGCAGCCAGCGCAGGGCCCGTACGTCGGAGTAGCCGGTGACGGTGTGACCGGGCCGTGCCTCGTGGGCGGCGTCGGCGGCCAGTTCCAGCAGTGTGGTCATGGGGACGACGGGGAAGCGGTCGGCGGGCTCGGGCCAGTCGTCGGGCTGGAGGTAGACGCAGTGGTCGCGGACGTAGGGGAGGGTGGCGAGGGAGAGGTGGCGGACGGTGCGGCGGGGGCCGGGGGCCGGGGACGGCCGGGGGGCGGGGCGGGGGCCGGGCGCCGCGGGTGGCCGGGCGGCCGCGGCGGCGACCGTCCGGGTGGCGGCCCGGGTCTCGGCGAGGAGGGTGTCCAGGGCCTGCCGGACGGGTTCCGCGACGGGCTGCCGGGGGTGCGGCAGCGCTCCCCCGCCCTCTCCCTCCGGAGCCGCGGCCGCGAAAAGCCCCGTGACCGGCGCCGCGTCGCCGAGGCGGACCAGCGGCGAGCCGAGGTCGAGCCGGACCGGTGTCCCGGCCCCTTCCGGGACCGTGGCAGCGTCCGCGGCCGCCGGGGCGGCGGCGCCGGGAGGCGCCAGCCTCGCCCAGCGCGGACGCAGCCCCTCGGCCCACAACGCGGCTGCCAGCCGCCGCAGTTGTGCCCTTCCGTCGCGCCGGGAGTCGGCCGCCGCGACAGCGAGATGGTCCGCACCGTGGAGGGTGTCGGCGATGAAGCCGGGCAGGCTGCCCGCGCCGAGCTGGACGAAGGCGCGTACACCCGTCTCGTACAGCCGTCCGGTCAGTTGCTGGAAGCGGACCGGTTCCAGGAGGTGCCGCAGCACCAACTGGCGTACTTCCGAGGGTTCTTGGGGGAAGGGGGCGACGGTCGTGGCCGACCATACGGGGACGGGGAGGTGTCCGTCCCCGAGCGGCAGCGCGTCGAAGGCGGCGCCGACCTGGTCGAGGTAGGGCGCCCACATCGGCGTGTGGAAGCCGGAGCGGAAGGGCATCTCCTGGGCCCGTACGCCCTGCCGGGCGAGTCTGCCGACGGCCTCGGCGAGCTGCCGCGGAGCTCCGCAGATCACCGACTGGTGCGGGCAGTTGTCATGGCTGACCGCGACCTCCGCCAGGCCTTCCAGCGCCGCGGCCGCCTGTGCGGCGCCACAGCCCAGTGCCGCGTAGACCAGGTCGGGTACCGCGAGGGACCCGGGCCGCAGCGAGTCGAGGAAGGTGTCCACGGCCCGGTGCGGATACATTCCGGCGACCACCATCGCGGTCCACTCCCCGAGACTGTGCCCGGCCAGCAGGTCGGGGGCGATGCCCAGTTCGGCCAGGGCGCGGGCGAGCAGCCGGCCGGCGGCGAGGGAGTCGACGGCTCGTTCGACCAGACCGCTGCCGCCGGAGACCGGGGGGCGGGGCAGGGACAGCAGGTCGGCGATGTCGTCCCCGCGCGGCGGCGGCTCCGCCTCCAGCCCCGGGAAGACGAAGGCCAGCCGCGCGCCCGCCTCCGCGGCGTGGGGTCCGAAGAAGGGGCTCGGGGTGAACCACACCTCGCCGCGCCCCCGCCAGGCCAGTCCGCGCGCGAGGACCTTGGCGGCCAGGGCGCGGCGCTTCGGGGTGGGGTCGAGGAGGGCGAGGCGGCAGGGCCCGTCGTCCGCGGGGCCGCCCGGGTCCGCGCCCGCATCCCCGTCCCCCATATGCCGTAATTTCCCGGCCAGTTCGCCGGGAGAGCGCGCGGTGAGCAGTACGGTGCGCTCCGGCTCCGTGATGCGCAGCGGGGAGTTCCGGGGCACGGGCGGCGCGGCCGCGCTCTGCCGTCCCGGGGCTTCCTCCAGGATGACGTGGGCGTTGATCCCGCCGAAGCCGAAGGCGTTGACACCGGCCCGCAGCGGGGCGCGTCCGGCGTCCCAGGGTTCGGCCTCGGTGACCGGACGCATACGGGTCCGGGCCAGGCCCTGGTGCGGCTCGTCCAGATGCAGGGTCGGCGGCAGGGTCCGGTGGTGGACGGCGAGGGCGGCCTTGATGAGTCCGGCGATGCCGGCGGCCTGCATGGTGTGCCCGAGCATCGACTTCACCGAGCCCAGGCCGACCGGCGCCCGGTTGCCGCCAGGCGGGCCGAACACCCTTGCCAACGTGTCCAGTTCGACGCCGTCGCCGACCGGCGTCCCGGTGCCGTGCGCCTCCAGCAGGCCGAGCGCCGCGGGGTCCCGCGGGTCGAGTCCGGCGTCGTGCCAGGCCTGCTCCAGCGCCCGTACCTGCCCCTGTGTGCGGGGGTTCATCAGGCTCGACGCGCGCCCGTCGCCCGCCACTCCCGCCCCGCGGAGCACCGCGTACACCCGGTCCCCGTCGCGTTCGGCGTCGGCCAGGCGTTTGAGGAGGACGACGCCGGTGCCCTCGGACAGCAGGGTGCCGTCGGCGCGGCGGTCGAAGGGGCGGATGCGCTGGGTGGGGCTGAGCGCGCGCAGCTGGGTGAAGACGCTCCACAGGGTGGCGCTATGGCAGTGGTGCACGGCTCCGGCGGCCACGAGGTCACAGCGCCCGGCGGCCAGCAGATCGACGGCCTGCGCCACGGCCAGCAGCGAGGACGCGCAGGCCGCGTCGAGGGTGTAGGCGGGACCGCGGAAGTCCAGGCGGTTGGCGGTCCGGGCGGCGGTGAAGCTGGGCACCAGGCCGATGGACGCCTCCGGCCGTTCGGGCCCGAGGCTCGCCTGGAAGGCCTCCCGTACGGCGGCGATCTTCGACTCGCCGAGTTCCGGGGCGAGTTCGCGCAGGGTGGCGGCGAGCTGGTGGGCCGTACGGACCCGTTGGTCGAGCCGGGCGGTGGCCACGCCCATGAAGCCGCCGCGGCCGAGGATGACACCGATCCGGGAGCGGTCGGCGGGCAGTCGCTCCGGGCCGCCCGCGTCGGCGATGGCATCGGCGATGGCGCGCAGGGCGAGCAGCTGATCGGGCTCGGCTCCCGGGACGGCGGCGGGCATGATGCCGAAGCGGGTGGGGTCGAAGGCGGCCGGCTCGTCCAGGAAGCCGCCCCGCCGGCAGTAGAAGCGGTCGCTGCGGGCGGGGCCTTCGGCGCCGTGCGGGTCGTAGTAGATCTCCGGGTCCCAGCGGCCGGGCGGGACGTCGGAGATGCAGTCCGTGCCGGCCAGCAGGTTGCGCCAGTAGGCGGCGAGATCACCGGCGCCGGGGAAGAGCGCCCCCATGCCGACGATTGCCGCGTCCGTGGGGCGGGGGCCGGTGCGCCGGGCGCCTGGCTCACTCATCGCCCGCCACCTCGCCGCCCGCCGCCTCCGCCTCCGCCTCCGCCGCCAGGACGACCTGGGCCGAGGTGCCGTGGGCCAGTTCGTCCAGGAAGGCGGCCGCCGCGGCATCGGGGTCCAGGAGCGGGATGCCCCGGCGGGCGTAGGCGCGCTCCAGTTCCGGGGTGACCATGCCGCCGCCGTCGGCCGCCCATGGCCCCCAGTCGACGGCGAGGACGCGTCCGGCCGTCCGGGCCGACCAGGCCCTGGCGAGGGTGTCGAGGGCGTCGTTGGCGGCGGCGTAGTCGGCCTGGCCGCGGTTGCCGAAGACCCCGGCGACGCTGCCGAAGAGGGCGAGGAAGCGCGTGTCGTCGCCGGCGGCCGACAGGAGATGACGGGCGCCGTCGACCTTGGTGGCGAAGACCCGGGCGAAGGAAGCCGGGTCCTTGTCCCGCAGCAGCTTGTCCTCCAGGGTGCCCGCGCCGTGCACGATCCCGTCGAGACGGCCGTGCCGGTCCCGGATGTCCCGGGCCACGGCGCGGACGGCGGCCGCGTCGGTGACATCGGCCGCGTGGTAGCGCACGGAGGCCGCGAGCGGTTCCAGCGCGGTGAGGGTGCCGGTGATCTCACGGCGGGCCAGGACCCGGGTGGCCGCCGCCTCGATCTCGGCCGGTCTGCGCAGCCCTTGGGCGATGAGCGCGGCACGCAGCGCGATGCGGTCGTGGGCGTGTGCGAGGGCCGGGTCCTCGGGGGTCTCGTCCAGGGGGGTACGCCCCAGGAGTTCGATGTGGCAGCCGTGGGCGCTGGCCAGGGCACGGGCCGTGCGGGCGGTGATGCCGCGTGCGCCGCCGGTCAGCAGCACCACGGAGCCGGCGTCGAGCGGTGGCCGGCCGGTGGCGGGCCGGTCGTGGCGCAGGGGTGCGGGGACGGTGCGCAGGGTGGTGCGGGTGCCGTTGGTGCGGCCGACGACGACGGGTTCGCCGGGGGCGCACAGTTCGGCGAGGAGGTGCGCGGCGATGCGTTCGGGGCGGTCCTTGGGGTCGATGTCCACGGCCCGTATCAGGACGCCGGGGTATTCGAGGGCGGCCGTACGGGCGAAGCCGCGCAGCCCGGCGCCGGGCAGCGGGTCGGGAGCGTCCCCGGTGGCGTCCCGGCCGAAGGTGCCGCCGGCCGCGGTGGCCAGCAGCAGCCACCGGGCTCCGCCGGTCAGCGCGCTGCGCAGGCCCGCGTACTGGCCGGGCAGGACGGCGCCGCGTCCGGCCCGCAGCGCACTGAGGTCCACGAGTCCGCCCACCCCGTCGGCGGTGACCTCGGCCAGCCGCTCGGCAGGGACGGTACGCACCCGTGCGCCATGGCTCTCCAGGAGGGCGGTGAGCGCCAGCGCCACCCCCTGCCCGTCCTCCACCACCGCGAAGTCGCTGCCCGCCACCACGTCGGCGGGTGGCCGGCTCGCGGGCGGGCCGAGGGGGGCGACCTGGACCAGAGAGCGGGTGGGGCGCCGCGGCACGGGGGCGCGGCCGGCTTCACTCCCGGCGGGCGGGTCCGCGGGGGCGGGCGGCGGCAAGGGGGCGGATTCCGTGGGCGGTAACGGGGCGGCGGGGGCCGAGTCGGGGGTGGCCGGGGCCGGTCCGGGCGGGAAGGCCGCAGGGGCCGGTCCGGGCCCGGGTGAGGAGAGGGCCGGTCCGGACCCGGTCGAAGGGAAGGCCGGTCCGGGCTCGGGCACAGCAGGAACCGCTGGTCCGGGCTCGGGCACAGCAGGAGCCGCCGGTGCGGGCTCGGCAGGGGCGGCGGCGATCCAGTCGACGATGCCGCTGATGGTCTTGACCCGGGCGAGCTGCTCCACCGCCGACTCCATGGCTCCGTCGGCGTCCCGCGGGAGTCCGATCCGGTCGGCGAGCGCGCCGATGATCTCCACGCGCTTGATGGAGTCCACCGAAAGATCGGCCTCCAGGTCGAGCCCGGCGTCGAGCATCTCGTGCGGATAGCCGGTCCGGGCGTGAATGATCTCCCGCACCGCATCGAGGAGTTCACCGGGGCCCGGACGCCGTGCGGCGGTGCCGGGCGTCCGCCCGACGGCGGCGCCGGCCGGGGCCCCGGCTCCGGCCTCCGCGGGCGCGGGCGCGGGCGCGGCGTACGCAGGCTCGGTGTACGAGGGCATGGCGTACGAGGGCGCGGTCCGCTCCGGGGCGGTCGCGGCGGCATCTCCCAAGTACCGCAGGACCACGTCCCGTTGGGCGGCGACCAGCTCGCGCGAGGCCCGCAGATACTCCAGCACCGCATCCTGCCGGGCAACGTCACCGGATACGGCGCCGCCCTCGGGAGGCGCACCGTCACCGCCCCGGCGGGTGTCCACACGTCGCGCCGGACGCAGCCCGCCCGGCAGGCAGGCGCCGTCGGCCGTGCGCACCAGATGTCCGTCCACCAGCCATCCCGGGCGGCGCGGCGCGGTGGCGGGCAGTGGCTCCGTACGCCCGTGGAACAGGGCCTCCGGGTCGACCGGGACCCCGGCCGCGGCGAGCCGGGCCAGCACATGCGGCAGCCGGGCCAGTGCGGGTTCGCCCGGCACGTCCAGTGCCACGGCGGTGTGCGGCCGTCCGCCGAGGATCTGCCCGACGAGGCCGGTGAGCACCCGGCCGGGCCCGGCCTCCACAAAGGTGCGCACCCCGGCGGCGTACATGTTCTCGATCTGGTCCACGAAGCGCACCGGTGCGGCAACCTGGCCCGCCAGCGTGTCGCGTACCGCGGCCGCCTCGCGGCCGTAGGGGCGCGCGGTGGCGCCGGACCAGACCGGGACGGCGGGGGCGGACACCGGTACCGCGGACAGTTCGGCGGCGAGCGCCTCGCGGGCGCCAGCGAGTTGCGGGCTGTGGAAGGCGCAGGCGACCGGCAGGCGCCGCGCCTCCACACCGGCGGTGCGCAATGCCGCCACGGCCGTTTCCACGGCGTCCGTGGGCCCCGAGATGACGCTCTGTTCGGGCGCATTGTGGTTGGCGACGACGACCCCGGCGCCGTGGGTCAGGTCCCGTACCCGCGCCGGGGTGGCCACGACGGCGGCCATCGCTCCGGGGTCGTCCCCGGCGGCGCCGAGGATCGCCTCGCCGCGGCGGGCGCTGAGCCGCAGCAGCGTCCCGGTGTCGTAGGCACCGGCGGCCCACAGCGCGGTCAGCTCGCCGTAGGAGTGGCCGGCCGTGCAGTCGGGGCGCACCCCGAGCGTGGTGAGCAGCCGGTGTGCGGCGGCGGAGGCGAGGCCGAGCGCCGGCTGGGCGACGCGGGTGTCGGTGAGGGCGGCCTGCTGAGCGGCCCGCCGCTCGGCGGTGAAGGCGGTGGGCGGGAACATGGCGGCGGCCCACTGCGGTTCGGCGTCGTCCAGGAGGCCGCGCAGCGCGGGGAAGGCGAGGAACAACTCCACGAGCATGCCGGTCCGTTGGCTGCCCTGGCCGGGGAAGAGGAAGGCGACCAGGCCGGGGTCGGCGTCCCGCTTGCGCGGATACACACCCTCGATGGCGTCGAATCGGCGGGCGGCAGCCAGCTTGACGGCGAGGTCGTCCAGGTCGTCGGCCACCACACAGACCTGGACCGGCCCTTGCGCCGAATCGGTCTCGGCGGCCAGGTCGCGCAGCGGCCACGGCCGCCCGGCGGCGTCGTTGTCCGCCAGCCGGGCGGCGAGGCGTTCCATGGCCCGTACGGCGGCGGCACGGTCGGCCCCGCGGAAGCAGAAGAGCTCGGCGGGCCAGTGCGTCAGGGCCTGGGCGGGTTCGGGAGCACCGTCGTAACCGGCGAGCACGGCATGGTAGTTGGTGCCGCCGAAGCCGAAGGCGCTCACCCCGGCGATGCGCCGCCCCGCGGGGACCGGCCAGGGCCGGGCGCTCCCGGCGTCGAAGCGGAAGGGGCCGGTGTCCGGGCCGGTGTCCGCGGCGGGCCGGGTCAGATGCAGGGTCGGCGGCCGTACGCCCGTGTGCACGGCGCGCGCGGCCTTGATGAGCCCGGCCAGGCCGGCCGCGCACTTGGTGTGCCCGATCTGCGACTTGACCGAGCCCAGCGTGCAGCTGCCCGGTGCGGCTCCGGCGGCCTCGAACACCTCGGTGAGGACGCCGAGTTCTGCGGTGTCACCGACGACCGTGCCGGTGCCGTGGGCTTCGAGCAGCCCGACCTGGGCGGGGCTGATCCCGGCACGTCGGTAGGCGCGCTCCAGGGCGCGCCGCTGGCCCTCGGGCCGCGGCGCGGTCAGCCCGAGGGAGCGCCCGTCGCTGGAGGTGCCGACCGCCTTGATGACCGCGTAGATCCGGTCGCCGTCGCGCTCGGCGTCCGTGAGCCGCTTGAGGACCAGTGCGCCGACGCCCTCACCGAGCGCAATGCCGTCGGCCGCCGCGTCGAAGGGGCGGCAGCGGCCGGTGGGCGACAGGGCGCGTACGGACGCGAACATCAGGTAGTCGTTGATGCCGTTGTGCACATCGGCGCCGCCGCACAGCGCCATATCGCTGTCGTGGTCGCGCAGTTGGCGGCAGGCCAGGTCGAGCGCGGCGAGGGAGGAGGCGCAGGCGGCATCCACGGTGCAGTTGGCGCCGCCCAGGTCCAGGCGGCTCGCGATACGTCCGGCGATGACATTGGCCAGCACGCCGGGGAAGGAGTCCTCGGTCAGGCGGGGCAGTTCGGCGTCGAGGCCGGGGGGCAGCTCCCCCAGGTAGGCCGGGTGCAGCGCCCGCAGGCCGTAGGCGCCCGCCAGTTCGGTGCCCGCCTCGGCGCCGAAGACGACGCTGGTGCGGGCGCGGTCGAAGTCGCGGTCGGCGTATCCGGCATCGGCCAGGGCTTTGGCGGCCGCTTCCAGGGCGAGGAGCTGCACCGGGTCGATGCCGGTGAGGGAGGCCGGGGGGATGCCGTGGGCGAGGGCGTCGAAGGGGATGGGGGGCAGGAAGCCACCCCAGCGTGACGGGGTGCGTTCGCCCGCCCGCGCGGGGTCCGGGTCGTGGTACATACCGGTGTCCCAGCGCTCGGCGGGCACCTCGGTGACGGAGTCGACTCCGGCGACGACATTGGACCAGAAGCGCGCGGTGTCGGCCGCGCCGGGATAGAAGCACGCCATGCCGACGATGGCGATGTCCAGCGGCTCCGCGTCCCGTTGCCGTCGCTCCTGCTGCTCGTCGGGGGTCCTGAACTGCTCGGCCCGCGTCGTGAGCCGGGCGGTGGCACCGTCGGTCACGGCGGTGTGCAGCGCGGCGACGGTGGTGGTGGCGCTGCGGGCGGTGGCGGCCTGGCCCAGCATGTACAGGCCTTCCCTGCGCTGTTCCCGCTCACCCACCGGCGCGGGCCGCCCGCCGTCCGTGTGACGCAGGCCCTTGCTGGCGAGGCGCAGTCGTCCGAGGTTGCGCCGTTCCAGTTCCTCCCAACGGGCGCGTGGGTCCGTGCCCTGCGCGGCGAGGCGCCGTCCGGCCGCCGCGAACTCCTCGGCGTAGGCGGTCTCGGCACAGCGGGTGGCATGGCCCGGGGCGGTCCGCAGCAGTACGGTCCGGTCGCAGGCCAGCGCGGTGTCCTGGAAGCCGGGGAGTACCGCGCCGGTGGCCACGGCCTCCTCGGTGAAGAGGTAGGCGGTGCCCATCAGGACGCCGATGCGGGCGCCGAGTGCGGCGAGCGGGGCCGCGGCGGCCGCCGCCATGGCGGCGGAGCGGGCGTCGTGGATGCCACCCGCGAAGAGCAGGTCCAGGTCCTCGGCCGTCCCGCCGGGCGTCCGGGCGTGGACGGTCAGCCGCTCGATCTGCTCCTCCCACAGCGGGAAGCTGGCCCGGGGACCGATGTGACCACCGCACTCCTGCCCTTCGAAGACGAATCTGCGGGCGCCTTCGGCGAGGTAGCGCTCCAGCAGGCCGGGCGCCGGGACATGGAGGTAGGTCCGGGTCCCGGCCGCTTCGAGGGGTGCGGCCTGGGCGGGCCGGCCACCGGCGATGAGGGCGT
Organism: Streptomyces sp. NPDC054765; assembly: GCF_053612065.1. Lineage (NCBI taxonomy): Bacteria > Bacillati > Actinomycetota > Actinomycetes > Kitasatosporales > Streptomycetaceae > Streptomyces > Streptomyces sp. NPDC054765. The sequence continues at coordinate 154,469 of NZ_JBSHBP010000008.1, forward strand.
AGTCGGGGGCGAACTCGGCCACCGCGGCGAGCTGTTCGCGCCGGAGTCCGGGCGGTGCGAAGCCGAGCAGCCCCACGCCCCACGGCCGTTCGCCGAGGCGCTCGGCGGTCTCGGCCAGCAGCCGGCGCGCCTGCTCGCCGTCCATGACGGAGAGGGCGAGGAAGGGCAGTCCGCCCTCGGCGGCCACGGCGGCGGCGAAGGCGGACTCGTCGCTGACCCGGGTCATCGGCCCCTGGGCCACGGGGAGGTGGCGGGCTCCGGGGCGCGGGGCGAGCGGCCGGGTGCGTGCCGCCGCGGCGAGGTGGTCGGCGACCGCGGCCCGTACCGCCTGTACGAGGCCCCCGGTGGTGCGGTGCCGCGCGGCGAGCCGGGCGGCGAAGGCGCCGTCCTGGCCTATGGGGAGCAGCTGGGTGTGCAGGTCGCGGGCGCCGAGAAGCGGGGCAATGCCGGCCGGACCGGTCTCTTCCCCGTCGGCCCCTGGGCCGGCGGCCCCGCTGCCGGCGGCGGCCGCGGGGGTGCCGAGGTCCGGGCGGGTGAGGACCCGATGGCCCGCGACGAGCGTGGTCTCGCTGCCGTCCATGGCCCGGATGGCGGTGGCGACCGCCCGGGGCAGCCGGGCCTCGCCCTCGGTGGTCAGCGCGAGCTGGGAGTCGAGGAGCACACCGGCCGCTCCGCCGGCGACGGCCGCGGCGGCGGTGTGCGGGCCGATGCCCCCGGCGGCGAGCACGGGAACCGTCACGGACGGGTCGGCCAGTACGCGCTGCAGCAGGACACAGGTGGTGAGTTCGCCCACCCGGCCACCCGACTCGTGGCCCCGGGCGACGAGCGCGCCGGCTCCGGCGGCACACGCCGCCGCGGCCTCCTCGGGGGTGGTGATCTCGGCCCATACGCGGCGCCGTCCGCCGCCGGCCCAGTCGTCCGGCCCGGGGACCGCGCCGCCCGGCCCGGCGGTGTGCGGCCCGGGGGCGGCGTAGGCCCGTGGGTCGGCGAGCAGCACGGTGTCGGTCTCGTCGGGCAGATCGGCGGGCGTGAGCGGACACCCCACCGGTACCCGCACTCCATGGCGTAATCGTCCGAGCCGGGCGAGCGCGTCCCGCGCGGCGCCGGCGTCCCGGCCGAGGTCCAGCAGGCCGAGCGCGCCCGCGCGTTCGGCCGCCACGACGATCCGCTCGCCCGGCTCCTCGAACGGGGAGAGCGCGACGACGAGGTCACGGCCGGTGGTTTCCGGGCGAGGGGGCGCGGCGGGGGCGGGGCGGGCGGACCCGGCGGGCCGCCCGGCAGGAGCGGCCCCGGTGCGGGCCTCGCCGCCGGGAGACGCTCCGGTGGGCCGCGAACCAGGGTCACCGGAGCCGGAAAGGGGGGTGCCGGGGAGAGGGGGCCAGGGGGCCACGGGCGCTCCTTCTGCTGGGGGCGGACACGCTTTACCACTGCCACCTGCGGTAACCGGCGGTCAGGGCACGTCGTCGAAGTCCCGTCCGCCTCGACGGGAAGGTGCAGACAGGCCCCGTCCCGCTGATGCCGCGTTGCATGGTGGAGCCACCCCCGTGCACTGTCAACGCAGGTGCATCAGGCGGTAGTTGATTCCGCCAAGGTCACGAAGGTGGCATTCCGCCTCCTCCACCTCCCCGGTACCTGGGACGATGCGCCCCCGCAGACCGGTTCTTGACGCCTCAACTGGCCGGAAATCCACCCGGGTTGAGGACGTGCGGGCGGTCGGTGGCCGGGAGTCCGCGGGCAGCGGTTCCCCGGGCAGCACATCGAACCGGCGCCGGACAGCTGCCCGGGGTCCGGGGCAGCCGGCTCAGGGCGCCGGACGTTGCCGCTGTCGCCGGGCCCAGAAGGGACGGTCGGCCCAGCGGGTTTCCCGGGCGTGCACGGCACGGTGGCCGTGCCGGTAGGCGGCGCGGGCCGTGGCGACCTTCGCCGCATAGCCGGGCAGCGCCGCCCGGTCGCCGCGCAGCCGGGCGTCGACCGCCTGGCCCGCGCTCAGCCCGGTGTACAGGGCGGTGAGGATGCCCTGGGAGCTGAGCGGGTCGAAAGCGGCCGCCGCGTCCCCGGCGGCCGTCCAGCCGTCGCCGTGCACCCGGTCCAGATGCGCGCTGTGCGCGGGGGCACGGCGGGGCGGCCGCAGGCTGGTGAGACCGTGCGGGCGGGCCCGGAGGCAGATGTGCCGGGTGGCCAGCAGCCGGTCGCAAAACCGCTCGGCGCCGCGCGGGGCGGCGGGCAGATCGGGGTCGGTGAAGTAGGCGACCAGGCGGCGCCGGGAGGGCAGCAGAGCGGTGTACCACCAGCCGTCCGGGTCGGACTCGACCAGCGAACGGCCGTCGGTGGTGGTCTGCGGGGCCGGGTCGAGAGTGAGGTGGAAGGCGGTGAGCCGGTCCCCGGTGCGCCGCCGGGCGCCGGAGCGGACGGCGATCGCGGCGCCCCGTCCGGTGGCGTCCACCACCCAGCGGCAACGGACCGTACGCGCGCCGCCGGAGCGGTCGCGCAGAGCGAGCCGCCAGGTGCCGTCCGGCCGGCGGGAGGGGCACCGTACGGCGGTGTGCTCGGCGACCTCGGCGCCCGCCGCGCGGGCGGCGGCGCGCAGCCGGCGGTCGAAGAGCGGCCGGTCGAGATGCCAGCCGTGGCCGTACGGGTCGCCGATGGAGTCCACGGCGTGCAGTGCGGCCGAGCCCCAGGCGGACAGGTTGCCGTGGCAGGGCAGATGGCCGCTGCCCAGGACCGGTGCTTCGACGCCGAGGTCGGCCAGCAGCAGCCGCCCCATGGACACCAGCGCCTCCCCGGTCTTGGGCGGGCCGGTACCGGCGTCGGCGAGCAGGACGGTGCGCCCGGCCCGTACGAGGGCGAGCGCGGCGGCGCAGCCGGCCGGGCCGCCGCCCGCGACCACGACGTCATAGCCCGGTACGGGGCTCACCGGGCGCCGTGGAAGGGATCGAGCTTCTCCAGATATCCGGCGGCGATCGCCGTCTCGTCCCGGCCGGTCGCCTCCTTGACCTCCTGGACCGCCTGCTGCACGAGCATGGCTTCGACAGTCTCGGCCGGGACTTCCCCGGTCCAGACGCCGGCCACGCCGGCCAGCTGGGGCACGCCCGCCTCGGGTACCTGGATGTTGACGAGGTTGGCGTGGTCGGGGGCCGGCGGATAGCCGGGCTCGGACTCCACCTGGAGGTAGCGGGGGAACTTCGCGTCACCCACGGTGTATTCGTGCGGCTCGACGATGCCGAACTTGAACCAGTCGTCGATCATCTGCCGGCGCTGCTTGTTGAAGTCGGTGCCCTGCAGGCCGCGCAGCCACACCGCGCGGTTCTCGAAGGCCTTCTCCCTGGCGCTGTCGTCGGAGCCGGTGGGCGGGGTGTTGACGGTGCGGAAGTCCGACTGCTTGAGCACATGGTTGGGCATCTGGGCGGGCCAGAAGGTGGGCAGATAGGGGCTGTAGCGGGGGCCGAGCCCGGACCGTACCTGGTAGCCGGAGCGGCAGCTCGCCGTGTCGCACTGCCAGGGGGCGGCCATCCAGCGGGTGAGGTCGCCCGGTCCCTGCGCGTACAGCGGACCGTTCTTGCCCAGGGCGTCCTGGAGAGTGAGCACGTCGCCGTAGTCGCGTTCCGGGTTGTCCGGTGTGCGGTGCAGCACGCGGAACGGCTCGGAGTACAGGGTCTTGTGCCGCATCGGCCAGGTCACCTCGCAGCCGGGGTGGAAGGCGTCGGCGGCACAGTTCTCCAGCGCGGCCCGGTCGAGCAGTCCGGGCTGTTCGGCGGGCGGCGCCTCGTCGACGGCCGGGAAGCCCGTGCGGGGCGGGCCGGAGGTGAAGTGGCCGTCGGCCCACAGGGCCAGCATCCGGTCCTGGGCGGCGGAGAGCGTGATGTGCTGCCGCACGGAGGTGGGCTTGCCGCTGGACATGGCGTCGCCGTAGAGCCACGGCCAGGGCAGCGGGGAGGTGCCGTCCCGGTCGTAGTCGCGCATGTGGACATAGACCTGGCGGCGGAGTTCCTGGCTTGCCTCGCCCGGGTCGGCGAGCCGCTTGCGCAGGGCCGGGTCGAGGAAGTGGTGCGGGCCGTCCCAGCCGAACTGGGCGGCGAAACCGTGGTTGACCCACTGCAGCTCGCAGAACCGCCGCAGGATCGGTTCGATGTGGTCCGGGTAGGAAATCTGCGGTTCGGCGGGCAGTGTGTGCTCGGTGACGAATACGTCGTGGAGCAGGTCGTAGAGGGTGCGGACGGTCTTCACCCCGGGTGCGTAGTGCGGCGGGGCGACCACGGCCCAGGCCGGGGTCGCGGTCTTCGTGATGCCCCTCAGGGTGACCTCCGCCGTGACGGGGCCGTCGGAGACGTCGTCGTACCAGGTGTCGTTGTTGGCGACGCCGGAGATCGGCGTTTCGGGGGTGGTGTAGGAGGCCGAGGTGCCGGCCCCGCCGACGACCACCAGGCGGCCGTCGGTCTGCGTGGCGAGGGAGCCGAGGGAGACCGGCCGGTTCATGATCTTTCCGGCGAAGGTGGCGGTCTCGTGCCGGGAGGCGCGGACGGTCTGGAGGCCGGAGTCGATGACGAGCTTCGTGCGTTCCGCTCCCCTGACGCCGAAGTTGCGCCGGCGCCGCTGGGTGTCCGGCAGGGTGGCGGCCTCGGGGATGTCGAGCGGGAGGTGGAACTGGTACCAGGCGGCCTTCTTGTTGGCCAGATGCACCGACCACTTGATCTCGGTGACGTCCTCGTCGCCCAGCTTGAGCTCCCTGACGACCTCCCCCGCCTGGTTGTAGCCGTAGACCCGGAAACGGGCGGCCTGCCGGATGATCTTCCCCGAGCCGTCCTTGTGGGAACCGGCCGGCAGCGGCGGCTGGTCCGGTGACTCCGGCCCCAGGAAGGGCGGCTTGTCACTGTTGCCGATCCGGGCGATGCCGATGGCGGGGTGGATCTTCACCTGGGCGATCTGTGTGTCCATCGAAGGCCTTTCCCTGGGCAGGGTGCGGATGCCCCCGAACGCCTCAAACCTAGGATCGGCATCGTGTGTGCGGCGGCCTGGAGGCGTCACAATGGGTGACGGATTCACCCGTTCGGGACGGCCGGGCCGGCCACCCTCGGGTCCTCGGCGAGGTCGGGGCGGCCGGCGGCGGCGAAGAAGTCACGGAACTTCTGCGGGCCACCGCCGGCCTCCCCGCCACCGCGCTCCCCTCGTAGGCACGGGGAGCCGGCGGGCGTCGGGCGCGGCAGGTCGGCGGTCAGGGGCTGCCCGTCTTCAGCCGCAGGTTCCACTTGGCCAGCGCCTCACCGACCGGCTGGAAAATGGTGAGGGTGGCACCGCCGAAGTTGCCGCAGGTGGCGGCGCCGCCACCGGAGTGCACCCCGACGGCCATCGGGGCGTTGGGCTGGGTGACGTACGAGCCGCCCGAATCGCCGGGCGCCGAGCAGGCGTTGGTGAACGAGAGCCCCTCGATGACCGTGTTTCCGTAGTCCACGGTCTGGCCGACCCGGGTGATCTCCCCGCAGTGCCAGCCGCTGCTCTGTCCGGAGTGGCAGACCGACATGCCCTCCAGGCCCTCCTGGTAGCCGGTGACGGTGACCGGCGTCCCGCCCTGGCCCGCCACGTACGAGCTGACGGTCCAGCCCGGCTGGTCCACGCCGACCAGCCCGAAGTCGCCCTCACGGTCATTGACGCTGTGCCTGCCGCCCTGGTTCGAGGTTCCCATCCGGCTGCCGTCCTTGCCGTACGCGGTCTGGTCGGCGGTGAGGGTGCAGTGACCGGCCGTCAGAAATCCCTGGAAGGAGCCCGGTCCGGTCACCGAGAAGCCGATCGAGCAGATGCCCTCGTTGCCGGGCATCCAGCGCTCGCCGCCCACCACCGAGCCGCCCTGCTGATGCGGCGTCCGGTCGCCGCGCTCGACGGTGACCGGGACCTTCGTGTGCGCGCCGAGGGCGCGGACGGTCTTCTCGAAGGCGTCGGTCCGGGCGGTGCGCCTGCTGCGGTCGGTACGGACCACGACGCCGTTGGCGCGCTCGTCCACGCCCCATCCGGTGACGCCCGGTACGCCCCTGCCGGCCCGGCCGCTGATCTGCCCGGCCAGTGCCGTGAGGGCGGCATGGCTGTGCGGCACCTTCTTGGGCACCGCCCCCGCGGCCCGTACCCGCTGTGCATCGGCGGCGCCGGTAACCGCGACGACGAGCTTGCCGGTCGTCTTGTCGAACCACATCCCGGAGGGTGGTACGCCGAGCGCCCGGCGTACCGCGGCCGCGGCGCGCTGGGCATCGGCCTCCTGTGCGAGCCGGGTGCGCACCTGTTCCGCCGTCAGCCCGAGGTCCCGGCGCATCGCGTCGAGCAGGGCGCGCGGCGAGGGCTGGGGAGACGGATCGGACCGCGGTACGGCGTGCGCCGGGCCGAGCGGGCCGGTGGCCGCCAGGACGGCGGCGACGGTCGCGCCCCAGAGAGCTGCCTTGCGAAAGCGGCGTTCCATCGGGGGTCTCCTCGCGATGTCGGGTGCACGTCGGATCCGATGCGTCGAGCCTGCTCGACACCGGAGCGTGCGGCATGAGGGAGATCTCCTGCATCATGACCGGGTGAGTGGTGATCCCGGCCGTCAAGTCCCCGCCGCCTACGGCGCGGTAGCGTTCCGGCAGCTGCCGGAGGCGCTGCGCAAGGTGACCTACTCGGGTGCCCGCCATCCGGGAGCGGCGACACCTGAATGCCCGTCACACTCCCCGCACGGGGCGGACGGTGCGGCCGGCGGCGGTGCTCCTGACACCTTCGCCGACCTGGCCGAAGGGGCCAACTGCCAGCGCTACGCCTATGCCGTGCTCCGCCACTTCGGCCTACTGATACCGCCGTTGCGCTCGGCGGAACTCTGGGCGGACGAACGGGCCACCCGGCGGACCGGCCGGCCGCGGCCGCTGGACCTGGTGCTGTTCGACGGCGGGCCGGTCCCGGACCGGCCACCGGGGTACGGCGCGCATGTGGGCGTACACCTGGGGCCCGACCAGGTCCTGCATCTGTGCCGGGAGGCCGGCCGGCCCGCCGTATGGCGCTATGCGGACTTCGCGGCGCGGCCGCGCTACGGGCGGTTCCTCGGCGCCAAGCGGGCGGTGAGCGCGGCGGACCGCTGAGCGCCTGAGGGGGAGGGGCGAGGGGCCCGGCGCGAAGGCGCGGGGAACGCCCGGCGCGAAGGCGCGGGGAACGCTCTCTCGCTCAGGAGCGCGGAGGTCTCATCCGCTCAGGAGCGCGGAGCACGCACCGCTCACCCCTCACCGCTCACCGCTCACCGCGCGGGCGCCTGCGCTCAGAAGCCGCCGCCGAAGCCCCCGTCGCCTCCGCCGCCGAACCCGCCCCCGTCGAACCCGCCACCGTCACCGAAGCCGCCGCCGAAGTCATCGGGGTTGAAGTCGGCCCCGGAGGAGTCGCCGCCCATGGGGCCGCCGAAGTCGGCGCCGTAGGCGTCGCTCGACATCATCATGTTGCCGAGCAGCGTGCCCACCAGGAGGCCGGGCAGCAGGCCACCGCCGAAGTAGCCGCCGGCCCAGGGGCCGTAGGCCGGGCCCGCGTCCCAGTAGGGGCGGTCGCCGCTCGCGGTCCGCACCGTACGGGCCAGCGGCTCCCGGCCGTCGTCCAGACGGCTCTTGTCCGCCGCGCAGACCGGTACGGTGCGCTCCGCGCCGCCCGCCGGCGCCCAGGTCACGTCCACGACGGACGGCCCGTGCCGCGGGTCGAAGAAGCAGGGCAGCCGGCGCTCGGGCAGCGCCCTGCCCTCGCGGCGCGCGGCGAGCGTGGCCAGCGAGAACCGGCCGTCCTCCAGGGCCTTGGTCACGGCCTGCACCTCGCCGGGGCGCTCGGCCGCCGCCATCGCCGACTTGGCGCCCTCGTAGGCGTCCAGCGCATGGCTGTAGTCCGCACGCATCGCGTCGTCGGCGCCGGGTTCACCGGGGTGGAAGTCGAGCCGGTCCAGCTCCTCGCCGAAGGCGGTGATGTCCTCGTCGACGACGACCCGCAGATCCTCCAGCGCGGCCCGCTCCTCCGCCAGCCGCCTGCTGCGGTTGCGGCGGGCAATGGCGTACGCGCCGCCACCGCCGACGACCACCAGCACACCGAGACCGATCGCCGTTCCGGTGTTGATGCCGGAGCCGCCGGAGCTGCCCCAGGAGGCGGGAGCCTGGCCGTTCGCCGACTGGATCGCGGTGTCGACGAAGCTGTTCAGCCGGGTGTTGACGCTCGGGTAGGCGGAGCGCTTGACCGAGCCGACGAGGTTCTGCACCGCGCTGTGCGGCATCACCCGCGGGTCGGCGCCGGCGTTGAAGCCACTGCCCAGCTCGACGGCGTAGACGCCGCTGATGCCGACCTTGGTGCGCAGATCCCGCAGCAGCGTGCTGGGCTGGTACTCGGCGGCGCGGGGCAGCACGGCGACGAAGACCGGCTTGTTCGCGTCCTTGATTTTCTTGGCCAGCGCGTCCGCCTGCGCGGAGGAGAGCTGGTCCGAAGCGCGCGGATCGACATAGACCGGGCCCTTCTCGAGGGCTGCCGCGGCCTCGTCGAGCCCGCCGGCGGCATGGGCTCCCGGTGCCATGGCGGCGACCACGGCCAGCAGTGCGGCCACCCACACGAGCACCGGTCCGATCAGCGCACGACGCGTTGCGGTTTTCATGCGTTCGACGCTACCTGAACCGCACTTTCAGGACATCACCGGTGCAGGGGCCGATCCGGCCCGCAGTGGGGGATTTTCCCTCGTGCACCGGGGGCTGTCGTGCCGGAGATGTCCATCCAGGTGATCGCTCCGCGCGTCGTTTTTGATGATCAAAGTGCCGGGGATGTTCCGGCTCGCCACTCCCCCGAGGAAACGAGGAGACGATGTGCAGGGCCACCTCGATGGCCACCAATCTGGCCGTCGCCGTCGCCACCACCGCCGTCGGATGCATGCTGGTGGTCTCGCTGGCACCGTCGCACCCCGACTCCGGCGCGGGCCGGCCCCCGGCCGGCGGTCCGATGGCCGCCACGTCCGGCCATGCGGGCTCGGCGGCGCGGGCCGCCACCTCCGCCCTGGGCGCGACCACCGCCAGTGCCGGCCCCGGGGAACCCGAGGAGTTCGCCTCGCCCCCGTCGGGGCGGATCGAGGTGACCGCGCCACAGCCCGGTGTGGACTACAAGGCGAACGGCAGTTTCACGGTGGCCTGGAAGAACAGCACGGGCGAGGAGGTGGACGTCTGGCTGCGGGCCGCGACGGGCCACGGCCGGTCGCAGCGGGTGGCCCTGGTGGTACCCCGGGCGCCCGCCACCCGCACCGGTGAGGCGCTCGTGACGCTGCCCGAGGTACCGCCGGGCCCCCGCTACTTCCTGGAGGTGGCCACCGCCGGTGACGGCACGGTCGGCGATGTCAGCCGGACCTTCGCCATCACCGAGTGACCGGAGGCCGCCGGCCGTGACTGCCCTACGGGGCGTCGAGAGCGACCAGCCCCGCCAGGGTCTCCCGGTGCCGGCCCGGCGACCCCAGGGCGACCTCGTCGCTCTTGGCCCGCTTGAGGAACAGATGGGCCGGGTGCTCCCAGGTCATGCCGATCCCGCCGTGCAGCTGGATGCACTCCTCGGCGGCACGCACCGCCACCGGCGCGCAGTACGCCTGGGCAACGGCCACCGCCACCGGAGCGTCCGGGCTGCCGGTGGCCAGTGCGTCGGCGGCGTTACGGGCGGCGGCGCGGGCCGAGGCCACCTCCAGCCAGAGGGCGGCCATCCGGTGCTTGAGTGCCTGGAACGAGCCGACGGGACGGCCGAATTGGGTGCGCTGCGCCGTGTGGCGCACGGTTTTGGACAGGCACCATTCGGCGACGCCCAGCTGTTCCGAGGCGAGCAGCCCGGCACCGGTGAGCAGGGCCCGTTCGACGGCGGCGCGGGCGCGGTCGCCGGTGGCCAGCAAGCGGCCGCGGGCGCCGTCGAAGGTGAGGCGGCCGAGGGGGCGGGTGAGGTCGAGCGGGGTGACGGGGTCGGTGCGGACGCCGTCCGCCGCGGCCTCGACCGCATAGAGGGCCGGGCCGTCGGGACCCTGGGCCGGGACCAGGAGGAGCTGGGCGCCCGTGGCGTCGGCGACCGAGGTGACCCGGCCGGTCAGTGCGCCGTCCGCCCCGGCCCGTACGGCCGCCGCCGGCAGCCCGCCCGGAGCGGTGGGCAGCGGGACCGCGAGCACACCGACGGTGCGGCCCCCGGCGAGCGCGGCGAGCGCCGCCGCGACGTCCTCCTGACCGTGGTCGCAGCAGAGCAGTGCGGTCACCGCGATGACCGCACTGGTCAGATAGGGGACGGGGGCGACACAGCGGCCCACCTCCTCCAGCACCACGGCCGCCTCGCGTGCGCTCGCCCCCGCTCCGCCGAGCTTTTCGGGCACCAGCAGCCCCGCGGCACCGATCTCCGTGGCGAGCGCGCGCCACAGGCCGGTGTCGTGGGCGACGTCCGACTCCAGGCCGGCGAGCACCGTGGCCGGATCGCTGCGGTCGGCGAGCAGTGACCGTACGGCGGCGCGGAGCGCTTCCTCGTCCTCGGAGTACAGCAGATCGGGGTCGGCGGCCGGGGTGCCGGCCAGGGGTGTCCCGTCGTTCATCGGGGGAGGTCCTTCCACGCGACGTCCTTGTCGGTGCGCGGCTCGGGCGGCAGCCCCAGCACACGTTCGGCGACGATGTTGAGCAGCACCTCCGAGGTGCCTCCTTCGATGGAGTTGCCCTTGGCGCGCAGATAGCGGTAACCGGCCTCCCGGCCGGTGAAGTCGACGCCGTCGGGGCGGCGCATCGTCCAGTCGTCGTAGGTCAGACCGTCCTCGGCGAGGAACTCCACCTCCCAGCCGCTGATTTCCTGGGCGAGCCGGGCGAAGGCCAGCTTCATCCCGCTGCCCTCCGGGCCGGGCTGGCCCTGGGAGAGCTGCTGGCGCAGCCGCTCACCGGTCAGCCGGGCAACCTCGGCCTCCACCCACAGTGTCAGCAGCCGCTGGTGCAGATCGTGGGTGCGCAGTTCGGGCCGTGCGCGCCAGTCGGCGGCGGCCACGCCGATCATGCCGCCCTCGCGCGGGATCCGGGCGCCGCCGATGGCGACCCGTTCGTTCATCAGCGTGGTCCGGGCGACCTCCCAGCCCTCGCCGACCGCACCGAGGCGCTGCGTGTCGGGGATCCGGACGCCGGTGAGGAAGACCTCGTTGAACTCGGCCTCGCCGGTGATCTGCCGCAGCGGGCGCACCTCGACACCGGGGTCGGTCATATCGCAGATGAAGTAGCTGATGCCCTGGTGTTTGGGCAGGCCGGGATCGGTACGGGCGATCAGGATCGCCCAGCGGGCCAGATGTGCACTGGACGTCCAGACCTTCTGGCCGTCCACGACCCAGTGGTCGCCGTCCGGTACCGCCCGCGTCGCCAGCGCCGCCAGGTCGGAGCCGGCGCCGGGTTCGCTGAACAGCTGGCACCACACCTCCTCGCCGGTCCACAGCGGGCGCAGCAGCCGCTGCTTCTGCTCGTCGGTGCCGAACCGGAGGATGGTGGGTGCGGCCATACCGAGGCCGATACCGATGCGTCCGGGGTCGTTGCCGGGGGCGCCGGCGGCCGCCAACTCCGCGTCCACGACGGCTTGCAGGGCGCGTGGCGCCGCCAGTCCGCCGAGGCCCTCGGGGAAGTGGACCCAGGCGAGTCCGGCGTCGAAGCGGGCGCGCAGGAACGCCAGCCGGCCGGTGGTGGCGGGCGGCCGGGCGGCGAGCAGCTCGGCGGTGCGCCGGCGCAGATCTGCGGCGTCGGTCATCGGGTCTCCTCCGCTGCGGGCAGGACGACGAGCCGTCCGGTGGACGTGCCGTCGGCGACCCGCTGAACGGCTTCGGCGGCGCCCTCCAGCGGGAACCTGCCGCCGATGAGCGGCTTGACGGCGCCCTGTGCGGCGAGCTTGGTGAGCTCCTCGTGGCAGGCGTCGACCGCGACCGGGTCCTTGGCGGCATACAGGGCCCAGTGCAGGCCGAGGATCGCGTAGTTCTTCACCAGGGCGTGGTTGAGGACCGGGGTGGGGATGGCACCGCTCGCGAACCCGACGACGATGATCCGGCCCTCGAAGGCGATGCACTTGACGGACCGGGCGTATGCCTCACCGCCCACCGGGTCGTAGACCACATCCGCGCCGCGGCCGCCGGTGGCCTCCTTCACGGCGGCGACGAGGTCGTCACTGCGCCGGTCGAGGACGAGGTCGCAGCCCAGTGCGCGGGCGGTGCGGGCCTTGTCCTCGCCGCCCACGACACCGATGACCCGCGCGCCCGCGGCCTTGCCGAGCTGTACGGCGGCGCTGCCGACGCCCCCGGCCGCGGCGTGCACGAGCAGGGTCTCGTCCGGCTGGATCCTGGCCCGGCGGTGCAGGCCGAACCAGCCGGTCTGGTAGCCGATGTGCAGCGCCGCGGCCTCGGCGTCGTCCAGGGCCTCAGGGGCCGGGCGTACCGTCGCCGCGTCGACGCACGCGAGTTCGGCGAACCCGCCGTCGGGCAGCGGCGGCTGGGCCAGCACCCGTGCCCCGGTCTCGCCGGCCGCCCCCTCCCCCACGGCGAGCACCTCGCCACAGATCTCCACGCCGGGGGTGAACGGCAGCGGCGGGCGCACCTGGTACTGGCCGCGGCACAGCAGCGCGTCGGGGAAGTTCACGTTGGCGGCCCGCACCCGCAGCAGCAGCTGCCCCGGTCCCGGCTGCGGGTCCGGCACCTCCTCCAGCCGCATCACTTCATGCGGCTCGCCGTTCGCGTGTACGCGCCATGCCTTCACCTGGTGCCTCCACAACCTTGGATACGCGGGTGGGGCAAAGGGCGCAGCGGCGCCCTCGCCAGCGACATACTAAGCGGTCGGTATCCCCCAGGGAACAGTCTCCGCCACCTCGCAGCGACGCCCCTGACGCCTCCGCCGGCCGAGCCCCGGAGCCCGGCAACGGCAGCGGGCCCGACGGCACGGGACGGAGGCGACGAAGCACACGGCGGCTCCGGGCCCACCGTCCGGGGCGGCGCTGCGGCTACTCTCCGCGGAGTGCGGCCCAGTGGTCCGGGTCCTCGAATCCGAGCGCCCACAGTCCGGTGCCCCGCACCCCGTACTTCCTCAGCAGCGGCAGCTGCGCGCGGACTCCGCGCCCGTCCTGGTACCAGACCTCGTGCTCCTCACCGTCCTTGCGATAGGTGAAGTGCGGGGTGCCGGACCGCTCGTCGAAGAGGTAGTCCGCGTCCTCCCGCTCGCGCAGCGCCTCGGCCTCCTTCCAGGTCACATGGGCCGCATGGCCGGTGACCCCGCTGACCCAGTCCCAGCCGTAGCCCGGGAAGGCCACTTCGATCTTGTGCCGGGGGACGGTGTCGGTGGCGTAGCGCAGGAATTCCTCGTACCAGTCCTTGGCGGACAGCGGGCCCGCCTCGCCGCCCGACCAGTGCAGGTCATAGCCCATGATGCGGAACCGGTCGACGTACCTGCCGAGCTGCTCGTAGTCGAAGGCCTGGCCGCTGCCGCGGACCTTCGCGAGCACCGTGACCACGCACTGCTTGCCACGGTCGTGCAGCCGTGCGCACAGCTCCTTGACGAGCGCGTTGTACCCGGTCCGCACCCGGTCGCGGGCCTCCCGGTCGCCGGTGACCGCCATCGCCTCGTAGTCCAGGTCGATCCCGTCGTACGGACGGCTCGCGACCAGGTCCAGCAGCGTGTCGACATGGTCCCGCCGCCGCTCGGGATCGTGCATCAAGCCGGCCATCTTCTCGGCGCCGAGGGTCTCGGTCACGGTGGGCACGACATCGATCCCGGCGTCGTGCAGCCCGTCGATGATGTCGCGCCGCCCCGCGCCTTCGTGCCCCGTGACGGTGGTGTCGGAGGAGGTCTCGTACCAGAAGGGGCTGACGGTGTGCAGCTGGGAGGCGTGCCGCAGCGCGTCGCGGTAGCCGGCGTCGACGTCACCCCAGTAGGGCAGCCAGGCCGAACCGGTACGCCCGCCGCCCCCGGGGTCCGTCGTCGCCGCGGCCGCCGGGGCCCAGAGCACGGTGCCCATCGCCACGGCCAGCAGGAGCGCAAGCCCGGTACGCGGCCGGGTTCCTGATGCATGATCCATTTCCGAGCGTTACCCGGTTCCGCTACTGACGCACCGTCAGTTCCGCCGAACGGGGCGCGGCGGGTACGACCGGGCACGGGGGGCGGGCCGGGACGGTCGGCCCGCCCTGGCCCTACGTGCCCGGCGGGGCGCCGTCCGCCGCCGGGTCGGTGAGGTGGGCGGTGAAGTACTGCAAGGCCCGCATCTCAAAGTGTGTTTCCCCAGTGCGTCCCGCGCGCTTGAGGCACCAGTCCTGAGCCTCGTCGGCGGATGCGGCATCGACGCAGAATTCGCCGCAGTCCAGGCACGCACCGACGTACCGCACCGAGCAATCCCCGTCGGCCATCAGCGTCCACTCCGCGAACCGGTAGCGCGTCCTCAATGTGTGCCCTCCGGTCGGTCCGGGGCATCGCTGCCCGCTGCCCGAACGGCATCGATGCACCCGGTGAGACCACGCAGCATCTCCGCGAGATCCCCCTCGGCCAGCTCATCCATCCACGCGGTACGGGCCTTGAGGGCCGCCTGCACGTGATCAAGCTGCCGGTACAACCCCCGATACCTGACGTGCCGGTTCCACGCTTCCTCGGCCCGGTCCGGCCCGACCCGGCCCCGCAGCCGCGACCACACGCCCGTGCTCATGACCGCGCCGCCTTCAGAACACGGGCCGGCTTCGCCGACCGTGCCGATGCCGACGCGTGCGAGGTTGATCCGGACATCTCCCTCGGCGGTGTCGCTGAAGGTCATCTCCGGGAACATCATCTTCGCGTCAGCCAAGGCGAGTTGCAGATCACCGTAGGTGTCCGCTGCCAACTGAGCTTCCGTGCGCACCTCGGTCGTCATCGCCCCTCCCGCTTCGGGTGGGGATGGCGACGCATCTCGACGTTGCAGTCGACCACCTTGGACTTGTCACCGAGCGAACGCGCCGCCGCACACTGCCGGGCCAACGCCGCACACACATCGCACCCGGCAACCGGCTCAGGATCCGGCCCCGGAACCGGAGCCCTCAAGTACACCGGACCGCTCATGCCGGGCATCAACCCATCACCTCCACACCGTGAATCCCACGCGGCCCCGCGTCGACGCCGTGCGACGCGAGCCACAGCGCGCGCCGTCGCCCGCGCTGCACCCGGCGGTCCCGTCGTTCCTCGGGCGCGAGGACATACGGGCGGATCAGGGCAACGTCTTCACCCCGCAGCGGCCCCGTCTGCCGGACGGGAAAGCGGGGAAGCACGAGCGTCGGCGCATCCTCGCGCCTTGCGGCGGGTAGTGCGCCGACCGCGCGATGGCAGCCCCGGGCGGGCAACAACAGCCGCAGCAGCGGCACCAACAGTCTCGCGATACCGTGGATCACGTCAGCGCTCCTTCTTGGCGTCTGTCCACGCCCCCGAGCCGTCCACCAACGGTTGCGGGGGTCCTTGCGTGGCAGTGGTCTTTGCGGACGCGGAATGTGGCCTGATCATTCGTCATGCCACGCCTCCACATTCCGCTCTGATGGCGTTCCGTGGCTCAACCACCGTGTCCCGTTGCATAGTTAGACGCAACAGAATCTGCTGAGAATCAGCCTCAGGATCAGAAATGGCACATGCCAAGGCATGCGCATGGCTTCTGCTCTGCACACAACGGATGCCAGGCTGAACACAAGGCAGGCAACGGCGCGCACATGCATCAGAATGGAGGGCACATGGCCGCAAGACCGCAGCCAACCGCCAGGCGCATCGGGCTGGGACACGAACTGCGCCAGCTCCGCAAGGCGGCCGGTCTGACGATCGCGGAGGCAGTAGTGGGCCTGCACTTCGACGAGAGCACGCTTCAGCGTGTCGAGACTGGTTGGAAGTCCTTCAGGCAGGCCGGACACCTGAGAGAGCTGCTGGAGCGCTACGGCATCACCGACGAGGAGCAGGTGGACAGGCTAGTCGCACTCCAACGCGAGGCGTCCAGCCGCGAATGGTGGACGGGGATCGGGACCACCATGTTGTCGGGCATGCCGCGATTCCTCGGCGTTGAGTCCGCGGCGCGGGAGATCCGCATCTTTCACCCGACCTTCGTTCCGGGACTGCTTCAGACCGAGGCATACGCGCAGGCCGTGCACGACCTGCATAAGCCCATCGACGAGACGACCACAGAGTTCGGGCAGCGAAGCGTGCAGATTCGCATGAAGAGAAAGGAGGGCATGACACGTGACGACGACCCCCAGAGGGTGTGGGCGGTCTTGTACGAGCCAGCTCTCCGCTACGCCATCGGCGGGCCGGACGTCATGCGGGAACAGCACGCCGCTCTCGCCGAATGGTCCGCCCGCGAGAACGTGACCATACAAGTTCTCCCGCAGGCGGGAAGCAGCTACGTCGCCTTCCACGACGTCAACATCATGATTCTTGGCGATGGCCTGCCGACGACAGTCCAGACGGACACGCCATGGAGCACCGTCGCGGTCACTGACAAACCGCGCGACGTCGGGCGGTTCTCCCGCATGTTCGACGCCATGGTGGCTGCTGCCCTGCCTCCCCGTGACACCCCGAAAATTCTGCACCAACTATCGAGAGAGATCACAGAATGAAGAATCACTCTGCCACGGTGACGGCGTTGCGTCTGGAGGGCGCTACCTGGTTCAAGTCCTCCTACAGCAACAACGGTGGCAACTGTGTCGAGGTTACCGGCGGCCTCCCTGGGATCGTCCCGGTTCGGGACAGCAAGGACCCGCACGGCCCGGCGCTGGCGTTCTCGGCAGGCGGTTGGTCGTCATTCGTCGCTGCCATCAAGGGTGGGCAGTTCCCCTCCTGATCAAGCAGTGGCACCCCAGCTACGCGGCCCCCGTCGTCCGGCGGGGGCCATTGCTGCTGATTCCGCTCCGGCTGGCTGGTGGTCTCCGGACCCAAGCAGCACGCCGCCGACCATCTGGAGGGCCTGGGGACCCTCGCCTCCGTGCGGCTGTGCCCGAACGCGCCCGCCCAGTACGCCATCCAGGCAGCACTCGGCGGCCGGCAGAGCATCAAGGACCTGGTGCTGCCGGGCGGCCAAGGCACCGGGCCAAGGCGCCGGGCCGCCACGGCGGCAAAAGCCACCCCGCCCCGCACTCACTCGAACGGGCGCACCCCTTCCCCGCCCCCGTCCGCCGCTCGCCGCGTCCGGTCCCCGGCCCCGGCGGCGGGCGGGAAGGCCGTCCTGGCGCCGGGAGGACGCCGCGGCCCCGTCCGCCGGTCTCCCGGCCCGGACGGCCCGCCTGCCCCCTGGAAGCCCGTCCCACCGGCCGCGGCACGAACGCACTCTTGAGCGCGCCGCCCGCAGGAGATTAGGTGGAGGGCGGCAATCCTGCCGCCACCCCACGAGGGAGAGGGATTCCATGCCCGTACGGCCCGCAGTATCGGAAGCGGAACTTGAGGCTCACCTGCACGGAATATGCTTCAAGACGGGGCCCCCACGCCGTATCGGCGTCGAGATCGAATGGCTGGTCCATGACGCGCGCACCCCTCGATGTCCGGTCGCACCGGACCGGCTGCAGCACGCGGCCGCGACCCTGCGTGCCCTTCCCCTCACCTCCCTGCTGACCTTCGAGCCCGGCGGCCAGCTGGAGCTCAGTTCGCTCCCGGCCCGCTCCCTCACCGAGTGCATCGACACGGTCACCGCCGATCTCGCGCTGGTCCGCCCCGCCATGCTGGCCATGGGCCTGGGCATGGCCGGCCACGGTCACAATCCCTGGCACCGCCCGCAGCGGGTGCTCACCGCGCCGCGCTACAACGCCATGGAGGCCTACTTCGACCGCTGGGGCTCCGCAGGGCGGTCCATGATGTGCGCCACCGCGTCCGTGCAGGTGTGTGTGGACGCCGGGTACGAGGAGCCCGGCCCGCTCGGGCACGGCCGGCGCTGGCTGCTGGCCCATCTGCTGGGCGCGGTGCTGGCCGCGGCCTTCGCCAATTCCCCGACCAGCGAGGGCTGCCCCACCGGCTACCGCACCACCCGCCAGGTCATCTGGTCGCAGCTCGACCCGCACCGTACCCTCGCCCCGCCCCAGGGGCCGGATCCGCGCACCGCCTGGGTGGGCTACGTCCTGGACGCCCCGGTGATGTGCATCCGCGCCGAGGACGGCCCCTGGCACGCGCCGGCGGGACTCACCTTCCGTGAGTGGATCCGCACCGGCGTGCCCAGACCGCCCACCCAGGAGGATCTGGACTACCACGTCACCACCCTCTTCCCGCCCGTACGGCCGCGCGGCCATCTGGAACTGCGCATGATCGACGCGCAGTCGGGCGAAGCCGGATGGGTCGTGCCGCTGGCCGTCACGGCAGCGCTGTTCGACGACCCGGAGGCCACTGAGCGGGCGTACCGCATCGTCAAACCCCTTGCGGAGACGGCGGGTTCCCGCCCCGCGCCGCGCAACCCGCTGTGGCGGCGCGCCGCCCGGGGCGCACTGACCGACCCGGAGCTGCACGCGGCGGCAGTGAGCTGCTTCGCCGCCGCACAGGAGGCGCTGCCACGGCTCGGGGCGTCCCCCGAGGTGCTCGCGGCGGTCGCGGACTTCACCGAGCGCTATGTGAACCCCGGCCGCTGCCCCGCGGATGATCATCTCGACGCCCTGTATGCCGCGGAGGGCGATCTCATAGTGGGGAAGGACAGCCAGTGACCCTCGATCCCGAGCTCCTCCGTGAGCGCGCGGCCTCGGCGCTGCTCGCCGCCCGCGACCGCACCCGCCTGCTGACCACCTGTGTCGAGGATCCCGACCTGATCGCGCAGCACTCCCCGCTGATGTCCCCGCTGGTGTGGGACCTGGCGCACATAGGCAACCAGGAGGAGCAGTGGCTGCTGCGCACCGTCGGCGGCCGTGACGCGCTGCGCCCGGACATCGACTCCGTCTACGACGCCTTCGAGCACCCCCGCGCCACCCGCCCTTCGCTGCCGCTGCTGGCCCCGGGCGAAGCGCACGGCTATGTCGACGAGGTGCGCGGCCGGGTGCTGGACATCCTGGAGCGCACCCCGCTGCACGGCGGTCCGCTGCTCGACTCCGGCTTCGCCTTCGGCATGATCGCCCAGCATGAGCAGCAGCACGACGAGACCATGCTCATCACCCATCAGCTGCGCCGGGGCCCGGCGGTGCTCACCGCGCCCGAGCCGCCGCCCGCCTCCGACGACATCCTGCCGGCCGACGTCCTCGTCCCCGGCGGCCCGTTCACCATGGGCACCTCCACCGAGCCCTGGGCGCTGGACAACGAACGGCCCGCACACCGCCGGCTGGTGCCCTCCTTCCTGATCGACACCGCCCCCGTCAGCAACGGCGCCTACCAGCGGTTCATCGAGGCCGGCGGGTACGAGGAGCCGCGCTGGTGGACCGTGGAGGGCTGGGCGCTGGTGCAGGAGCACACGCTGCGCGCACCGCTGTTCTGGAAGCGCGACGGCGGCCAGTGGCTGCGCCGGCGGTTCGGGGTGACCGAACCGGTGCCGCCGGACGAGCCCGTGCTGCATGTGAGCTGGTACGAGGCGGACGCCTATGCGCGCTGGGCCGGCCGGCGGCTGCCGACCGAGGCCGAATGGGAGAAGGCCGCCCGGCACGACCCGGCGACCGGCCGGTCCCGGCGCTACCCCTGGGGCGACGAGGACCCCGCAGCGGTGCACGCCAACCTCGGCCAGCGCCATCTGCGGCCCGCCCCCATCGGCAGCTACCCCGACGGCCGGTCGGCGTTCGGCGTAGGGCAGCTGATGGGTGAGGTGTGGGAGTGGACGGCGAGCGACTTCCTGCCCTATCCGGGCTTCGCCGCCTTCCCCTACCGGGAGTACTCGGAGGTGTTCTTCGGCGACGAGCACAAGGTGCTGCGCGGCGGTTCGTTCGCGGTCGGCCCGGTCGCCTGCCGGGGCACCTTCCGCAACTGGGACCTGCCCGTCCGGCGGCAGATCTTCTCCGGGTTCCGTACCGCCCGGGACGCCGGCCCGGCGGCCGACGCATGAGGGCCGCGGACGGCCCGCCCCGGGAGGCCGGTGCCTGATGTGCCGTCACCTTGCCTACCTGGGGCCGGAGATACCCTTCGGCCAGGTGGTACTGGCCCCGTCACACAGCCTGTACCGGCAGTCGTGGGAGCCGCGCCGGCAGCGGCACGGCACGGTCAACGCCGACGGCTTCGGCGTCGGCTGGTACGCGCCGGGCGATCCGGTGCCCGCCCGCTACCGCCGGGCCGGGCCGATCTGGGGCGACGATCTGCTGCCCGACCTGGCGCGAGTGGTGCGCACCGGTGCGCTGCTCGCCGCCGTGCGGGATGCCACCGTGGCCGGTGCGGACGCCGAGGCCGCGGCCGCGCCGTACGCCGCCGGGCGCTATCTGTTCAGCCACAACGGCGCGGTGTCCGGCTGGCCGGACTCGCTCGCCGCGCTGGCTGCCGGGCTGCCGGCGCGGGAGCTGCTGCGGCTGCCGGCCCGCTGCGATGCGGCGTTTCTGTGGGCGCTGGTCCAGCACCGGCTGGCGCGCGGTGACGAAATCGGCGAGGCGCTGGCCGGCACCGTCACGGCGGTCGCCGCGGCCGCGCCCGGCTCCCGGCTCAATCTGCTGCTGACCGACGGCACCGGCATCGCCGCCACCACCTGGGGCGACACGCTGTGCCACCTGGCCGTTCCCGGAGGCGGCACGGTGGTCGCCTCCGAACCGTACGACGATTCCCCCCACTGGACCGAGGTCCCGGACCGCACCCTGCTGCGTGCCACCCGGACCGATGTCCACCTCACCCCGCTCAAGGAGCCCGCCACGTGAGCCCGCTCAGCATCACCCGCACCCTCCCTGCCGACGCCACCGCGGCCGCGCTGCGCGCCGACGTCACCCAGGGGCTGACCCGTCACCCCAAGCAGCTGCCGCCCAAGTGGTTCTACGACGGCCGCGGCAGTGAGCTGTTCGAGGACATCACCAAGCTGCCGGACTACTACCCGACCCGCGCCGAACGGGAGATCCTGCTCACCCGCGCCGATCACATCGCCGCGGCCACCCAGGCCCGCACCCTGGTCGAGCTGGGGTCGGGCTCCTCCGACAAGACCCGCCATCTCATCGGCGCGCTGACCGATCTGCACTCCTATGTGCCCATCGACGTCAGCGAATCCGCGCTGGCCGCCGCGGGCGAGGCGCTGCTGACCGAGCACCCCGGCCTCACCGTGCACGCACTGGTCGCCGACTTCCAGCAGGGCATCGAACTCCCCGGCACCCCCGGTCCGCGGCTGCTCGCCTTCCTCGGCGGCACGATCGGCAATCTGCTCCCCGAGGAGCGCTCCGCATTCCTGCGCTCCGTGCACGGCATGCTCTCCCCGGGCGATGCCCTGCTGCTCGGCACCGACCTGGTCAAGGACGAGGCCGCCCTGGTCGCCGCCTACGACGATCCGCAGGGCGTGACGGCCGCGTTCAACAAGAACGTCCTGGAGGTCATCAACCGCGAACTGGGCGGTGATTTCGACCCGGCGGACTTCGACCATGTCGCGGTGTGGAACACCGACCGCGAGTGGATCGAGATGCGGCTGCGGGCCCGCAAGGACCTGAGCGTCAAGATCCCCGGGGTGGATCTGGCGGTGCACTTCACCGCGGGCGAGGACCTGCGGACCGAGGTGTCGGCCAAGTTCCGCCAGGAGGGCGTGCGCAGCGAACTCGCCGCGGCCGGACTGGAGTTGACCAACTGGTGGACGGACAGTGCGGACCGCTTCGCGCTGTCGCTGTCCTTCCGCGTCTGAATTCCGCCCCTGCCCGGCCGGTGTGACCATCCGGTCCGCCGGCCGGGTGCCGCACACCCGCTCCCTGTGGTTCGATGCCCCGACCGCAGGTGCGCACCGGGCAGCCGTCGCGCACCCACGCAGACTCGACGGACAGGGGAAGCGGCATGGGGCTGGGACTGGATCGGCGGGGATTCCTCCGGGGCGCGGCCGGGCTGTCGGCCGCCGGAGTGCTGGCGGGCGTCGGCAGCGGGCAGTTCACGGCCGGCGCGGCCCAGCGCCGGGGGACCGCAGTGTCCGTACAGGACTGGATGTCGGCGCTCGACGACGCCACCCCCGTCCAGCGGCTGACGATCCCCGGCACCCATGACTCCGGCGCACGGATCGGCGGCCCCTGGGTCGCCTGCCAGAACACCCCCGTCGATGCCCAGCTCAACAGCGGTATCCGTTTCCTGGACGTCCGCTGCCGGGCCGTCGACAACGTCTTCGCCATCCATCACGGCGCCTTCTACCAGGAGCTGATGTTCGGCGATGTACTCAACGCCTGCCGGGCGTTCTTGCAGGCCCACCCCTCCGAGACGGTGCTGATGCGGGTCAAGCAGGAGTACTCGGAGGTCAGCGCCGAGGAGTTCCGGCGGATCTTCGGGAGGTACCTGGACGACAAGGGCTACCGGTCGCTGTTCCGGCTCGACGCCGGGCTGCCGACGCTGGGTCAGGCCCGCGGCAGCGTGGTCCTGCTGGCCGACTCCGACGGTCTGGGCGGCGTCCGCTACGCCGATCCGCAGCTGTTCGACATCCAGGACGACTACATGGCGGAGCCGTTCGGGAAGTACCCGAAGGTCGAGGCCCAGTTCCGCAAGGCCGTCGCCCAGCCCGGCAAGCTCTTCGTCAATTACGTCAGCACCGCGGCCCTGCTCCCGCCCCGCTCCAACGCCGACCGCCTCAATCCGCAGGTCAAGAATCTGCTGACGGGATCGGAAGGGAGCGGCTGGACGGGCCTGGGCATCGTCCCGATGGATTTCCCGAACGAGTTCGGCCTGGCCGGGACGCTGATCGGCCACCACCTCGCGGCGCGGGGCGTGCGGCTCGTGGCGTGAGCGGGAGCCGCCGGGCACGAGCGGGACGGCGCGCCCCAAAGGGCCGGGACCGGGCCCGGCGGGGCCCGGCGCGGTTCACCCGACCGGCCCAGCGGAGCGCGGCCGGGCCGCGCTGCCGGCTCGCTCCGCGCGGCCCGGCCGCCGGCCCCCGGACGGCGGGTGTGCCGGGTGTGGTGGTGCGGGTTTCCGCCGTGTTTTTTGATGCCTGCGCGGAATGATCCGCCGGATGACCGAACCACAGCGCGCACCCCTGCATCAGACTGGGTGAAATGTCTGGTTCCGGTGCCGCCCCCGCATCCGACGGGGCGCTGCCGGCTGATGTGGGGAGGCGGCGGCTGGTGGAGACGAGCGAACGCGGGACCGCGCCGGCGGTCGGCGCC
>NZ_JBSHBP010000009.1:0-173050 GCF_053612065.1 Streptomyces sp. NPDC054765
GTGTACTAGTACACCGTGCTAGGGTGATTTTAGTACAGCGTGCCAGCACGCTGTACTAATGCTACTTCTCGCTGATCAGGAGCATCGAATGCAGGAGACCCTCCGCCCCGTCCCGGCCGAAGCGCCCGTCGAGAAGCCGGCGCGCCCTGACTGGCCCGAGATCGTCGCCGGCCTGGCCGCCTATGCGGTCCTCTACGCGGCCGGGATCGTGTACCTGGACCACGCCGTCCTGTCGGACACCGTGGTGGGCGTCATCGGGTTCGTGCTCTCCGCGGTGATGGGGCTCGGCGCCTTCGCGGTCGCCGCCCTGCTGCGGATCCGCCGGCTCGCGCCGTTCGGCGTGCGGCGCACGAGCGGGCGGTCGCTGCTCGCCGCCGTCGGGTTCGGCGTCGTCGCCTACGTGCTCGCCACGATCGTCTCGCTGCTCTACCAGACCGTCACGGGCGATCACCAGAACATCCAGGGCGGCTACCACGCGGCCGCCGCGGGCGGCATCCTCTGGTACCTCGCGACCGCGGTGTCCGGGTTCGTCGCCACTCCGATCGGCGAGGAGCTCATCTTCCGCGGGGTGCTGGCCAACGCCCTGGGCCGCTACGGGGCCTGGGTCAGCGTGCTCGCCAGCGCTGCGGTCTTCGCGCTCGTGCACGGCTTCAACCCGGTGCTGCCCGTCGCGTTCGTGGTCGGCATCATCAACGCCCTGCTGCTGCGGCGTACCGGCTCGGTGTGGCCCGGCATCATCGTCCACGGCGTCAACAACGCGCTGGCCATGTCGGTGCCCATGGTCATCGCGCTGGCGAGCAGCTGAAGACGCCGGCTCCCGCCCGCGCACACCAGTCCCCTCAACGATGACCACCGCGCGTGGGAAAGCGAACTATGGGCGACGGTTGTGCCGTCGGCGCGATGTCGGGGGTTCGCCGCCACCACGCCGGAGGGCGATCTCACCGAAAGTCGAGACCTCTTAGAACCCTCTTAAAAGCCGGGACTATCCAGTCCACATGACATCTGACGTTTCCAGGTCCCCCCGGGGCACCGGCCGTGGCCGGACCGCCACCCGGGTACTCGCCGCCTCGCTCGCCCTCACCGCGACCACGCTCGGCGTCGCCGGATGTGACAGTGCCGCCGCCGGCACCCTGGAGGGCAGCAGGCTCGAACTGCCCGTCGCCGGCGGCACCACCGTCGTCGACACCACCTCGCTGGGGGTGACCGCGCACACCGACGACGGGCAGCAGCTGGTGCTGTCCGCGCCGGCCGGCGACGGGCTCGGAGCGCCGGGCCCGGTGACCCGTACGGCCGGCGGGGCGCGCTGGAGCTACCCCGCCAAGGGGCTGAGCGTCACGGCCCGTTCGGAGCACGGACGGCTGCGGATCACGCTGCGGGCGGACCGGGACGGGTCGGTCAGCTGGCCGGTGACCGGCACCGACCGCGCCGCCTCCGCCGTCCAGGTCCCGCGCGGTGAGGGACTGGACATCCCGGTGAAGGACGCGTTCTGGAACGGCGCCCCCGAGACGGGCGGGCTGGCCGGCAGCACCGTCGACGTGAGCGAGGGCCTCTCGATGCCCCTGTGGGGCTACTCCATGGGCGGTGCCGGCGGCAAGGGCGGCGGCAGCGGCGTCAGTTACTTCACCCCCACCGACATCGGCACCTCGCTGCGCTTCACCTCCACCGGGGGCCGGCTGCGCACCACGGCCGGGCATGCCTTCGACGCCGGGGAGGGCACCCGCGACTACGAGGTCTCCTTCGCCCTGACCGACGGCAACCCGGTCGCCCCCGCCTCCGACTATCGCTCCTACCTCTCCCAGCAGGGCCAACTCGGCAGTCTGCGCGAGAAGATCCGTAAGAACCCGGCCAACGGCAAGCTGCTGGGCGCCTTCCACGCCTATGTGTGGGGCGATGCGCGCACGGCCGCCGGGGTCGACAAGCTGAAGCGGCTGGGCGTGGACCGGATGTGGCTCGGTTACGACGCCGGGCCCGACCCGATGAAGGCGCCGGCGGTGCAGGCCGCCAAGAAGGCGGGCTATCTCGTCGGCCCGTACGACACCTTCGCCAACGGCCAGGACCCGAAGACCGCCGACAGCCCCACCTCGGCGTGGCCGGACCGGGTCTACCCCGACTTCTGTGTCCGCAAGGCGGACGGCACCCCGGAGACCGGCTTCGGCAACCGCGGCTGCTACCTCAGCTCGCGCGCCTTCGAGAAGGCCGAACCGGCCAGGCACTACCTCGCCGACCGCACCCGCTCGATGGTCGCCAACGGCGCGGACAGCTACTTCCTCGATGTGGATGCGACGGGCGAGCTGTTCCGCGACCACGGCACGGGCCATGAGATGACCAAGGCCGGCGACCGTGCGAACCGCCTGGCCCGGATGGACCGGCTGTCGAAGGACCTCGTGCTCGGCTCGGAGGCCGCGCAGTCGTGGGCCAACAAGGCCGTCGCCTTCAACCACGGCTCGGGCACCCCGGTCGCCGACGGCCTGTGGAAGCTGGAGCGCGACAGGGAGACGTGGGGCGGCTACTTCCCGGAGAAGGCCCCGGGCATCTTCTTCAAGCCGGTGCAACTGCCCCGCGAGCTGGCCACCGCCATGTATGACCCGAAGTACCGCGTACCGCTCTACGAGACCGCGCTGCACGGCTCGCTGGTGAACGTGGAGCGCTGGGAGCTGTCGTACGAGAAGCTGCCGGCCCAGAAGACCACCCGGGCGCTGCTCGCGATGCTCTACAACACCCCGCTGAACTACGTTCTCGACGGCCCGGCGCTGGAGAAGAACGGGCCGGAGCTCGCCGCGCTGCAGAAGTACTTCTCGCCGCTGCACCGCGCCGCGGGGACCGAGCGGATGACCTCGTTCCGGTGGCTGACCGGCGACCGTACGGTCCAGCGGACGGTCTTCGGCAACGGGAAGCTGACCGTGACCGCCAACTTCGGCACCACGGCCCATGACGGCCTGCCGGGCGGCTGTGTGGACGCCAGGCTCGACGGCGACAAGCAGGCGCGGCGGCTGTGCCCGGCGCAGCTGAACGGCTGAGCGACTGAACGGCTGAACCCGGCACCCCGGCTGCGCGGCTGTCCTCACTGAGCGGCTGGACGGCCGCCCGTCCGGCGGGGCCGCGGCCCGTCCGGCGGGGCCGCGGCCCGTCCGGCGGGGCCGCGGCCCTCACACGGCGGCCGCCCCGCCACTGAGGGCAGCGTTCCGCCCGGGAAACAGCACAGATGCCGGCGGGTAACAGCCGGACCGCAGGCTGACGGCCATGACCTCGATGCCGCCGCACCCGGATGCCGCCTCCCCCGCCGCACCCGGCGCCCCCACCCTCGTCCTCATCGGCCACGGCATGGTCGGCCAGCGCTTCCTGGAGGAGCTGGCCGACCGCGGCGTCACCGGGCGGGCGCGGGTGGTCGTGCTGTGCGAGGAGCCCCGCCCGGCCTACGACCGCGTCCAGCTGACGTCGTACTTCGCCGGCCGCACCCCGGACGAGCTGAGCCTCGCCGATCCGGACTTCCTGGCCCGGCACGGCATCGAACTGCACCTCGGCGACCCGGCCACGGCCGTCGACCGCCCCACCCGCACGGTCACCGCCCGCTCCGGCCGGACCCTCCACTACGACGCCCTGGTGCTGGCCACCGGCTCCGCCCCGTTCGTGCCGCCGGTGCCCGGCAAGGACAGCACGGGCTGTTTCGTCTACCGCACCCTCGACGACCTGTTCGCCATCGAGGAGTACGCCAAGAACGCCCGCACCGGCGTGGTGATCGGCGGCGGGCTGCTCGGCCTGGAGGCGGCCGGGGCACTCAACGGGCTCGGACTGCGCACCCACATCGTGGAGTTCGGCCCGCGGCTGATGGCGCTCCAGGTCGACGAGGGCGGCGGCCGCGCGCTGCGCCGTACCGTCGAGGGGATGGGGCTGGAGGTGCACACCGGGGTCGGCGGCAAGGAGATCGTCGCGGACCGGGCGGGTGCGGTGACCGCCACGGTCCTGACGGACGACTCCCGGATCGACACCGATCTGGTCGTCTTCTCGGCCGGTGTCCGGCCCCGCGACCAGCTCGCCCGGGACTGCGGGCTGGCGGTCGGCGAGCGGGGCGGCATCGTCGTCGACGAGCAGTGCCGCACCGGCGACCCGGGCGTGTACGCGATCGGCGAATGCGCGCTGGCCGCGGACGGCCGGGTCTACGGCCTGGTCGCACCGGGCTATGACATGGCCCGGGTCGCGGCCGACGCCCTCGCCGGGCAGCTCGGCGGCGCCGCCGGGGCGCTCACCGGTTTCACCGGCGCGGACCTGTCCACCAAGCTGAAGCTGCTCGGCGTGGACGTCGCGTCCTTCGGGGACGCGCACGGCACCACCGACGGCTCTCTGGACGTGGTCTACGCCGACTCCCGCAGCGGCGTGTACAAGAAGCTGGTGATCGGCGCCTCCGGTGAGCTGCTGGGCGGGGTGCTGGTCGGCGACGCCGAGGCGTACGGCCTGCTGCGCCCGCTGACCGGCACGGTTCCCCCGCTGGCGCCGGAGCGGCTGGTGCTGCCCGCCGGGGTCGCGGCGGAGGGCGGCGGCGCGGCGGAGGGCGGCGGTGTGCTCGGGGCGTCCGCGCTGCCGGACAGTGCGGTGCTGTGCAACTGCCACAACGTGACCAAGGGGACGGTGCGGGCCGCGGTCACCGAGCACTCCTGCGGCACTCTCCCCGAGATCAAGAAGTGCACCAAGGCCGGTACCGGCTGCGGCAGTTGCGTCACATCGCTGACCGCCGTGATGAACGACGCGCTGGCCGCGTCCGGCGCCACCGTCGACACCGGTCTGTGCGGATGCTTCCCGCACACCCGCGCCGAGCTCTACGAGATCGTCCGTACGCTGCGGCTGACGACCTTCGCCGCGCTGCTGGACTCGCACGGCCGCTCGGAGGCCAGGAACGGCGACGGCTGCGAGATCTGCAAACCCACCGTCGGCTCGATCATCGCCTCCCTCGCGCCCGCCGTCGGCGCCGGGGGCTATGTCCTCGACGGTGAGCAGGCCGCACTCCAGGACACCAACGACCACTTCCTCGCGAACCTCCAGCGCAATGGCTCGTACTCGGTCGTGCCGCGCATCCCCGGCGGGGAGATCACCCCGGAGAAACTGATCGTGATCGGCGAGGTGGCCCGCGACTTCGGCCTCTACACCAAGATCACCGGAGGTCAGCGGATCGATCTGTTCGGCGCCCGGGTCGATCAACTCCCCCGGGTGTGGGCCAGGTTGGTGGCGGCCGGCTTCGAGTCGGGCCATGCGTACGGCAAGGCGCTGCGCACCGTGAAGTCGTGCGTCGGGCAGACCTGGTGCCGCTACGGCGTCCAGGACTCGGTCCGTATGGCCATCGAGCTGGAGCTGCGCTACCGGGGCCTGCGCTCCCCGCACAAGCTGAAGTCGGCGGTCTCCGGCTGCGCGAGGGAGTGCGCGGAGGCCCGCGGCAAGGATTTCGGCGTCATCGCCACCGCCCAGGGCTGGAACCTGTACGTGGGCGGCAACGGCGGCGCGGACCCGCGCCACGCCGACCTGCTCGCCCAGGACGTGAGCGACGCCGAGCTGATCCGCCTGATCGACCGCTTCCTGATGTTCTACATCCGCACCGCCGACCGGCTGGAGCGCACCTCCGCCTGGCTGGAGCGGATCGAGGGCGGCCTCGACCACGTGCGGGATGTCGTCGTCGATGACTCCCTGGGGTTGTGCGGCGAACTGGAAGCCCTGATGGCCGCCCATGTCACCCACTACCGCGACGAATGGGCCGAGACCCTCGCCGACCCCGAACGCCTTGCCCGCTTCGTCTCCTTCGTCAACGCGCCCGGCGCACCGGACCCGTCCGTCCGCTTCGTACCGGAGCGCGACCAGATCAAGCCGGATCTGACGCTGCTGGCCGGGCCGACGCTGCCCGTTCGCACCCTGGAAGGGACCGCTGTCCGATGACTGCTGCCGCCGCACCGCTCACCCACCCCGGGGCCGTCGCCACGGCCTCCACGGCCTCCACGGCCTCGACGACCGCCCCGACCGCCATGACCGCCCCGACTGCCCCGACCTCCAAGAGCGCCACGGCCTCCAAGAGCGCCACGGCTTTCCCTGCCACCGCCGCCACGGTCGAGATCCACTGCACCCAGGGCTGGGTCGCCGTCTGCACGCCGGCTGACCTCACCCCGGGGCGCGGGGTCGCCGCCCTCCTCCCGGACGGCACCCAGGCCGCCCTGTTCGTCGACCGCGCCGGCCAGGCGCACGCCATCGCCAACCGCGACCCGTTCACCGGCGCCCAGGTGCTCTCCCGCGGCCTGACCGGCTCGGCGGACGGCCGTGCGTTCGTGGCATCACCGCTGCTCAAGCAGCGTTTCGACCTGGTATCGGGGAGCTGTCTGGACGACCCGGCGGTCTCGGTGGCGACCTATCGCGTACGGACGCGGGGCGGGGAGCGCGAGCACGACCGCGGTCGCGGCCGCGAGCACGACCGCGACCGCTGACATCATCCGGCCGGGCCGGGCAGGCCGGGCCGCCCGGGAACTGACACGCAACCCATGGGTTGCACCTCTTCCCCTTACGTGCAACCCTGAGGTGGCACGTAAGGGCTTGAGCACGAGCCGATCAGGGAACGGCAGGAGGCGCACCCCATGAGCACCGACAGTGATCAGAGCAACCCGAGCAACCCGAGTAATCAGAGCAACGACAGCGGCAAGGGCGCGGGCGACACCAAGGACCGCATCGAGCGGGAGATCAGCATCGCCGCGCCCGTGGAGCGGGTCTGGGCCGTGCTCACCGAGCCGGAGCACGTCGGCTCGTGGTTCGGCCAGGGCGAGCCGACACCGGTCGACCTGCGGCCGGGCGGCATCATGGAGCTCGACCACGGCGAGTACGGCCAGTTCCCGACCAAAATCGTGAAGGTGGACCCGCCGCACCACTTCTCGTACCGCTGGGCCGCCGCGTACCCCGGCGAGGTGGCGGTCGTGGGCAACTCCACCCTCGTCGAATTCACCCTCACCCCGGAGGGCGACGGCACCCGTCTGCGCGTCGTGGAGAGCGGATTCGCCGACCTCGTCATCCCCGAGGACCGGAAGAAGACCGCAGGGTACGAGAGCCACTCCGAGGGCTGGTCCGGCCAGGCGGAGAACATCCGGCGGTACGCGGAGCAGCTCGCGGCATGACGATGACTGCAGGAGTGGGCGCGGACGGGGGCCGGGGCCAGGGCCAGGGCCTGGACACAGGCCAGGGCACAGGTGCGGGCGCCGGTCCGGGCACGGGCGCGGGCGCCGGCTCTGACACCATGGCGGAGGTGTTCTCCGCACTGGCGGACCCGACCCGCCGCCGGATACTCGACGCCCTCGCCGCACACGGCGAGGCGACCGCCACGGTCCTGGCGGCCGAACTGCCGGTCAGCCGCCAGGCCATCGTCAAACACCTGGGGGTCCTGGACCGGGCCGGTCTGGTCGTCGGCCACCGGGAGGGCCGGGAGGCGCGCTACCGGGTCATACCGGAGCGGCTGGGGGTGACCGCGCGGTGGATGGACCGGGTGGCCGCCACCTGGGACACCCGTCTCTCGGCGATCAAGCGCCTCGCCGAGGGCGAGTGAACCACGGGCCGCGGGCCACAGGCCCCTCACCCGCCGTCCCCCGCCGTCCCCCTCCGGTCCCGCCGGTCCCGCCGGCCCCGCCCACGTACTCTGGTCGCCCCCTACGGAGGAGCGCAGGCGTGACGCGCTGGAACACCGACCACATCCCCGACCAGACCGGCCGCTCGGCAGTCATCACGGGCGCCAACAGCGGTCTCGGCTACGCCACCGCACG
This sequence comes from Streptomyces sp. NPDC054765, assembly GCF_053612065.1. Taxonomy (NCBI): domain Bacteria; kingdom Bacillati; phylum Actinomycetota; class Actinomycetes; order Kitasatosporales; family Streptomycetaceae; genus Streptomyces; species Streptomyces sp. NPDC054765. Next base: position 7,773 of record NZ_JBSHBP010000009.1, read on the forward strand.
CGAGCTGGCGCGGCACGGCGCCCGCGTGCTGCTGGCCTGCCGCAATGAGGCGCGGGGCCTCGTCGCCCTGGACCGGCTGCGCTCCGAAGTCCCCACCGCCGAGGCGGAGTTCCGCCCGCTCGACCTGGCCGATCTGTCCTCCGTACGGGACTTCGCCGCCGCCCTCGACGATTTCGACGGCGACCGCCTCGACCTGCTCATCAACAACGCGGGCGTGATGGCGCTGCCGTACCGCACCACCGCCGACGGCTTCGAGATGCAGTTCGGCACCAACCACCTCGGCCACTTCGCGCTGACCGGGCTGCTGCTGCCCAAGCTCCTCGCCACGCCCGGCGCCCGGGTCGTCACCGTCTCCAGCATGCTGCACGCCCTGGCCGACCTCGATCACACCGACCTCAACAGCGAGCGCTCCTACCGCCGCTGGGTCGCGTATGCCCGTTCCAAGAGCGCCAACCTGCTCTTCGTCCACGAGCTGGCCCGGCGGCTGGCCGCGGCCGGCTCCCAGGTCGTCGCGGCCGCCGCGCACCCCGGATACGCCTCCACCAACCTGATGACCGCGGGCGTCCGGATGGAGGGCCGCAGCTCCGCCGAGCGGGTCGTCGACCTCGCCACCCGCCTCATCGCCCAGCCCCCGGACGGCGGCGCCCTGGGCACCCTCTGCGCGGCCACCGCCCCGCACATGCGGCCGGACTCCTTCATCGGCCCGCGCAACGGACTGCGCGGCGCTCTCGTCCAGTCCTTCCGCGCCCCCTGGACGAAGAAGGACGCCAACGGCGAGCGCCTGTGGGCCGCCTCGGAGGAGCTCACCGGCGTCCGCTACGACTTCTCCCGGCCGGCCACGGCGCTCTGATATCCCGCGACGGCGCTCCGGCATGCCCGAGGGTCCCCGGTCCTCCGGTCCTCCGGTTTCTCCGGTTTCTCCGGTTCTCCGCGTCAAGGCCCCGTGAAGAACACGCCCTCGCCCGCCAAGAGGCCGCCAAGGCCTGCAGACGGCGGCCGTCGTACCCCGCACGCTGAGCTGGTCCAGCACGGCGTTGCACGGAGGTACGACGAGAGATGTCGAGGGTGTCCCCACCTGATGGCCGGCCCGAGGAACCGCCGGATACCGCCACCGGTGCCGTCACCACCCGGCCGGGCGGCACCGGCGTCGCGGGCCACAGTTCCGGCCACGGCTCGGGGGACGGCTCGGGCCGCAGCTCCGGCCACGGCCCGGACGACGCCACCGCCCGCGGACCCGCCAACGGCCCCGACAGCGCCACCCTTTCCGAATCCGACACCCGTTCCGAACCCGACACCCGTTCCGAACCCGACACCCGCCACCGGCTCACCACCCTCCAGGGCCTGGCCGCCCTCTCGCTCGATGCCATGGCGTCCGTCGCCTACGGCCCCGAGTCGATCGTGCTGGTGCTGGCCGCGGCGGGCGGCTACGGTCTCGGCTTCACCCTCCCTGTCACGCTCGCCATCGCCGCGCTGCTGGCCGTCCTGGTCGCCTCGTACCGCCAGGTGATCGCGGCCTTCCCCCATGGCGGTGGCTCGTACGCGGTGGCCAGGACCCACCTCGGCCGCCGCACCGCCCTGGTCGCCGCCGCCTCCCTCATCCTCGACTACGTCCTCAACGTCGCGGTCTCCGTGACGGCCGGCGTAGCGGCCCTGACCTCGGCGTTCCCTGCCCTCTACGACCACCGGGCGGGCATCTGCCTGGCGGTGCTCGTGCTCATCACCGGCATCAACCTGCGGGGCATCGTCGACTCGGCGAAGGCCTTCCTCCTCCCCACCGCCGTCTTCATCGGCGCCATCCTGACGATGATCGTCGCCGGCCTTCTCCGCGACACCCCCGCCTCCACCGTCACCGCCGACGGACACCCTTCCGGCCTCGCCCACCACGCCACCTCCGTCGGCGCCCTGCTCCTGCTCAAGGCCTTCGCGTCCGGCTGCTCGGCGCTGACGGGGGTCGAGGCGGTCGCCAACGCGGTGCCGTCCTTCCGGGCCCCGGCGGCCAAGCGCGCCCAGCGCACCGAGGTCGTGCTCGGCGCCCTGCTCGGCGTGATGCTGATCGGCCTGTCCGTACTGATCGGCCGCTTCCACCTCCAGCCGGTCGAGGGCGTCACCGTCCTCGCCCAGCTCGCGGACGCTTCGCTCGGCCACAACGGGGCCTTCTACGTCGTCCAGTTCGCCACCATGATCCTTCTCGCCCTGGCCGCGAACACCTCCTTCGGCGGTCTGCCCGTCCTGATGAGCCTGCTCGCCCGGGACAACTACCTGCCGCACGTCTTCGGTCTCAAGGCGGACCGCCAGGTCCACCGGCACGGTGTGCTGGCCCTCGCCGCCGTCGCCGCGGTCCTGTTGGTCTTCTCCGGCGGCGATGTCAACACCCTCGTCCCGCTGTTCGCCATCGGTGTCTTCGTCGGCTTCACCCTCTGCCAGATCGGCATGGTCCGGCACTGGTACCTCGGCCGTTCCCCCGGATGGCGCGGCAAGGCCCTGCTGAACGGCTTGGGCGCGGTGCTCACCGGCGTCTCGGCGCTCGTCGTCACCGCCACCAAATTCACCGAGGGCGCCTGGCTCCTCGTCATCGCCCTGCCGCTGCTGGTGCTCGCCTTCGAAGCCGTGCACCGCGCCTACCGCCGGATCGGCGAGCGGCTCGGCCTGGGCCGGATCCCCGAACCCCCGCACCGCGCCCCCTCCCTGGTCATCGTCCCCGTCTCGCATCTCTCCCGGCTGACCTGCGAGGCCTTGAACGCGGCGGTCTCCCTGGGCGATGAGGTGGTCGCGGTCACCGTCACCCACCAGACCCCCGAGGACCGCCCGGCCACCGAGGCGCTGCGCCGCGACTGGGAACTGTGGAACCCCGGCGTGGAACTCCTCGAACTGCCCTCGGCCACCCGCTCCCTGGGCCGCCCCATAGCCGCCTACGTCACCGACCTGACGGCGCGGCACCCCACCACCCGCGTCACCGTCCTGATCCCGGAGGCCGAACCCGCCCACCTCTGGCAGCGCCTGCTGCAGAACCAGCGCGGCGCGGTCGTCGCGCACGCGGTCCGCCGGGACACCGACGCGGTCATCTGCCGGCTGCGGTTCCGGCTGGAGGCGGGCGCCCGCACGTGGTGACGCGTGATTGTCAGTGGCGCGCCCTACCGTGAACCCATGAACTCCGCCATGGATCACGAGATGAACCCCGCCATGGATTACGCCGACCACTGCGCCGAAATCGTCAACCAGACCGGCCTGCTGGCGTCCTGCCTCACGGAGCGGCACACCGACCTGACGGCCTCCGTCCCCTCCTGCCCCGACTGGAACCTCGCCCAGCTGCTCCGGCATCTGGGCGAGGCCCATCGCTGGGCCGGGGAAGTCGTACGGACCCGGGCGACCGCACCCCCGCCCGACACCGCCCTCCGCGTCCTCCCCCGTGACACCGCCCGGACCCCGGCCGAACTCGCCGACTGGCTCCTCGAAGGCGCCCGTCTCCTGGCGGACACGCTGCGCGCCACGGGCCCCGACGCCCGGATCTGGACCCCGCTCCCCTCCGGCTCCCCGCGCTTCTTCGCCCGCCGCATGGCCCACGAGACGGTCATGCACCGGGCCGACGCGGCCCTGGCCCTCGGCAGGGTCTTCTCCGTCGACCAGACCGTCGCCCTCGACACCCTCGACGAGTGGATGGAACTCGGCTCCCTGCCCGAGATGCTCGACTTCCACCCCGACCGGCGCGCCCTCCTCGGCCCCGGCCGCACCCTCCACTTCCGCGCCACGGACACCCCGCCGGAAACGGCTGCCGACTGGCTCGTCGACCTCACCGGCGACACCCTCGCCTGGCGCCGCACCCGGGAACCGGCCGCGGTCTCCGTCCACGCCCCGCTCACCGACCTCCTGCTCCTCATCTACGGCCGGGTCCCCGCCGACCACGACACCTTCGAGATCACCGGCGACGCGGAACTGCTGGAGTTCTGGCTGGCGCGGGTGCTCTTCGGGTGAGCACGGACACTCTCCGGGTGAGCACGGACGCTCTCCGGGCGAGCACGGACGCTCTCCGGGCGAGCACGGACGCTCTCCCGGCCTGCATCGGAGGTGAACCAGCCGGGCCGCCGGAGCGTGAGTTAGCTTGACCACCATCCACAAGACCAGCAGCCAAAGGGAGACCGCACCATGACCGATTCGCACCCGACGGGCAGCACTCCCGGCCTGCCTCCTACACCTCCCCCGCTCCCCCCGGAGCCGGCGGACGCCGGACCGCGGCCGGTGCCGGCCACCGAGGCCGAGGCACTGGAGATCGGCCGGCAGCACTTCCCCGAGGTCGGCTCGCCCGGCGGCCCCAGCGGGCTGTTCGTCCACGAATTCGACATCGGCTACCTGATCCACGCGAGCTGGCCGCGCACCGAGGACCCCATTGCCCCTCCCGCCGAGCCCGGGGGCAGCAACGTCATCGTCTCCAAGCTGGACGGCGAGGTGTCGTTCGTGCCCAACTTCCCCCCGGAGTCGGCAGTTGAGCTCTACCACAGCGCCCGCAACCGAAGGCGCTCCTGAAGCGCCCGGCCAGGGCTCCCCCGCCATGCGGAGCGTGACCCCTGCCCTCTAGCACCTGGTGAGCGGTCAGCACGGCAGCTAGGCTTTGGCTTGAACATCTCATTGGACAACCATTACGCACACGGGGGACGTTGTGGCCGGCGCTGGTGGGTTCCAGACCGACGTGGAGGGCCTCAAGGCCGAGGGCACGAACTTCGTCAAACTGGGCGAGGACTTCTCCTCCTCGGTGGCGCGACTGATGGACGGCCTGCACGCGCAGGGGGCGGGTCCGCCCAGCAAGGGCCAGGACGCGGCGCCGCCGGAGAAATCGTTCGGCCAGCAGTTCATGAGCGGTCTGACGACGTTCGACAGCAAGGACGGGGCTCCGCCGTGGGGGGATGACGACATCGGCGAGAAGTTCGGTGTCGCCTACGAGGGCGTACGAGACGGTATGTACGAATCGATGGGCCATCTCTCCGCGAAGCTTCAGGAAATCGGCAAGGCACTGACCTCGATGTCCAAGAACCATGCGGAGAACGAGGACTTCAACGACTCGCTGATGAAGCAGCACGTCAAGAACGAGCGGGCATGGCAGGACCCGACGGCCGAGGACGACGTCGCCGTCCGCACCGCGTGGAGACCCGCACAGCACTGAGCCCGCCCTGATCCGAAAGGCACGCCTTACGGGACAGCCCTTGGGTGACGCGGCGGCCTTTCCGCGCGCCCTGTGTCCGTAATACGTATGCATGCACGTTTTTCACGGGGGAGTTCCATCTTGTCTGTCATGCTGCCGGATCCTCTTGAGTGGGTCCTGGACATGCTCGGCTTCAACTGGCCGCACGCGGACGAAGACAAACTGATGGAGTGCGCCCAGGTCTGGCGCACTTTCGCGGCGGAGGTCGCAGGGCACCAGGCCCGCGGCAACACCTACGCGAGCAAGGTCCTCAGCGAGAACTCCGGCGACGCCATCGAGGGTTTCGGCAAGGCCTGGGAGAAGTTCTCGGGAGGTTCGGGGTATCTGAACGATGCCCGTGAAGCGGCCGAGGTCATCGCCTTCACACTGGAGGCCGCTGCCGTCCTGGTCATCGGCATGAAGGTCGCCGTTATTGTCCAGTTGGCGATTCTGGCCGCGGAAATCATCGCGGCACAGGCGGCCGCCCCCTTCACCCTCGGGCTTTCCGAAATCGGTGGTGCGGCCGCCACGTTGGCCACTCGCGAGATGGTCCGCAAGATCCTCAAGGAGGTCGCCGAGCAGCTGCTTGACGCGATCGTGGAGGCGGCCAAGGAACCGGTGATCTCCGCGCTGGAGGCGATGGTCTCCGACCTCATCGCCCAGACCGTCAACCAGAACTTCGGCGCCCAGAAGGGCTACGACCTGGGCCGCACGGCCAAGGAAGGCTACGCAGCCGGCAAGGACGCACTGAAGAACACCGGCGAGAGCCTCAGTGAGAGCCTCCGCGACGGCGCCGGCGGCCGCGCGGGCCACCGAGCCCGTGGCGGGCTGGACCACGCGGCCGGCCGCGGCGGCGAACACGGTGACGGGGACGGGGACGGCGGCGGAGACGACAGCAGCTCCGGCAGCTCAGGCAACGGCTCCAGCGGCTCGGGCAGCGGCTCCGGCAGTGGTCCGCGCAGCGGCAGCGGGGACGGCGGTGGCTCCACCACCCACAGCTCCCGCGCCTCGGACAGCACGGGTGCGGCGGGTGGACCGGACAACGGTGGTGCGGACACCCACCCGGACTCCTCCGACGGCCCCTCCAACGGCTCGGACCCTGCGTACAAAGCCCCCGCAGCGCAGCCCCTGCCGTCTCCGGAACAGCGCTCCCCCTTCGACGAGGGCTTTCAGGGCGGCAATGACAGCCCGTACGGGGACTCCCACACCCGCGACTCCGGGTACACCCCCGACTCGGGCCCCACCTCCGACTCCGGGCACACCCCCGGCTCAGGCCCCACCCCCGACTCCGGGCACGCCCCGGACTCAGGCCCCACCCCGGACACCTCCCGCCCGGAGCCGGGCCCGGACTCGCCGAACACCCGGCCCCTCCCCGACAACACCGCGGACGCCACCCGCCCCGGCCCCGACTCGGTCAGCACCCAGCCGGCGCCGGACCACACCCCCGATGCCGGGCGCCCGGACGCGGGCCGCCCCGCCCCCGTACCGGACCCCGTCGGCACCCAGCCCGCACCGGACCAGTCCCCCCAGCAGGGCGGGCCCGAGACGGGCGGGCCGTCACATCCCGACGCCCACCGGCCGTCCCTGGCTCCCTCGCCGGCCTCGGACCCCGTGGCCGGCCCGCCGCCCTCCTACGGCGACACCTCCCATGGCTCCCACGACGGGACCGGCAACGGCTCCCCCAACGGGGACAGCTCCGCCGGCGCCGGGCGTCCCTCGATGCCGCACGTCGGCCCGCCGCCCCAGGGCGCCCCCGTGCAGCACACCCCGTCGACCGGGCAGCCCGTCCAGCCGCGCGATCCGGCACCCGGCGCACCCATGCCCACCGTGAACGACGTCAACGACACCACCGTCACCACCCAGTCCGCGGACACGGCAACTCTCCCCCCGCCCACCCAGCACACCCACGACACCAGCAGTGCGCCCTCCACTCCCTCGCCCCAGCAGCCCCAGCCCAGCACCGTGCAGGCCAACGGCCCGATGATGACGGGCGCCGTCCCACCCCAGGGCAGCCCCGGCACGACCACACCCCGCGGCGGCACCCCGCCCCACGGCACCGGGACCCCTGGCGCACGTCCCAGCCGTCGCCCCGACGGCTCCCGGGCGATTCGCGACGTCACCCAGCAGCCCCATCCCGAGCGCCCCGCGTACAACCCCCGCCTCGACGGCCCCAACCAGCCCCCGTCGCGCCCTGGCCTCCAGACCCCTGGCGCACCAAGCCCGAACTTCCCGCACCCGCAACAGCAGCCCGTTCAGCAACAACCGGCCCCGCACCAGCAACCTGTGCCGCAGCACCAGCACCAGGCCCCCCATCAGACCCATCTCATCCCGCCCCAGCACCAACAGCAACACCAACAGGCACCGGTCCCACAGCCGCCGAACCTGCAAAGTCACACCGATGTACGGATCGGCCTCAACGTCCAGCCGAACGGCCTGTACTCGCCGTTCCCGCACGACCAGCAGGCGCTGGAGGCGAGCTTCCCGCGCAACCAGGACGGCACTCCGCGGGCGTTCAACGACCCGTTCCAGCCCTGGGCCCAGCTCCAGAACGACGGCGGCCACACCGTCCTCGGCCGGTCCAACAACTGCGCCGACTGCACCCGCTCCTTCATGGAGTCCTGGTACGGCAATCCACAGGTGTCCGCGGTCCGCACCTACGACCCGGATGGCCAGGGCGGCGTCGACCGCGCATCCGGCGAACGGAACGGCACCGCCAATATCGAGCAGTATGCGGGCACTTCTTTCCGCAGCTCCGGCCCGAATGCGCACGACGGCTACACCCGAATAGCCGACGATCTCCGCCAGGCCGGCCACGGCGCGGCGGCAGCAGTCCTGGTCACCTGGCCGGACAAGCCCAACGGTGACCCCGGTGGCGCGCATGTCTTCAACGCCGTCAACCACAACGGCAAGGTCATCTGGGTCGACAGCCAGACCGGCCAGGTCAGCGAACAGCCCCTCAACACCCAGGCCCAGCACGTCTGGCACCTCGTCCTGGACGCCAACCGCAAACCGTTCGACCCCGCCACGGTCCAGACGCAGAACCCCCAGCAACAAACCCCGCAGAACCATCCTCAGAACCAGCCCCAGAACCAGCCCCAGAACCAACAGCAGCAGACCCAGACCCAGCAGACCCACCCGCACGCCCAGCAGCAACAACCGGACCCCTAAGCGCAGCAGCAGCAACAGCAACACCCTTACCAGCAGCAGCCGGGGCCCTCCGCGCAACCGCACCACCAGCAGCCGTCCTCCCGGCCCGGCCCCTCACCCACCGATCAGCAGAAGCCCCTCCCCTCCTCGGGCGATCCCGACAGCGTGTCCCAGCACGGCGGTGCGAAGATCTCGCAGCACCTGGCCGATGCGCTCCGCGAGGACCACAACCCGCTGATCTACGGCAGGCCCACCCCCGCGGCGCCGGACTCGTCCAACAGCCGGTCCGCCACACAGGAGTCGCCTCACCGGCACGGAGCCGCGGAACCTGGCACCGGCCACCCGCCCCGGACTTCCGAGGCCGGTTCCGTCACCTCCACAACAGATCACTCCGCCAACCAGGACACCTCGCACGCGCCACACCACGACGGGGTGGAACACCCTGCTCCCAAGGAGCCGGGCGGCGCCCCGGAAGACGCCTCCGAAGAACGATCGAGCATTGCCGAACGCCGCAGCCAGGCTGAGGACATACTCGGCCCCACCGCTTCGAGAGTCCTTGACCTGGATTCCTGGCTGGACTTTCACCAGAAGAAAGCCAACGCCGAGTTTGACCAAACACTCAATGAAATGCGCGAGGCAAGGCGTCTCCTCGAGGAGAACCCGGAGCACGTTCTGCACACAGCTTTGGAGTTGAACGCACCCGTCTCACCCTCCAATGAGGCACTGGCCGAATTCGACCTAGGTCTTTCCGAGCCCAACGGCCCCATAATTCGCCGCGTAGAGGTCACGACCGTCGAAAGGGAAATCGAGAAGCCGAGCGACATCAGAAACGCCGTTGCGCATGGTTTCGATAAAATCAACAAACGAGAGGCACACGGCTTCCCGCTTCCGCGGCCACGCGATGTCAGCATTTACCTCAGGGTAAAGGAAGAGGAAAAGTCCAAGAAGGGCCTCACGACCGAGAGGAGTCGCGATGGAAACGTCAAGCTCAGCAGGCCTGACGGAACCCTGATCAAAGAAAGGAATCTCTTCGACGACATCCTCGAAAATTTGAATAAGACACCCGACGCCAGTAAACTGGACCGCATCATTTGCTCGGACCCATACATGGGCGTACTTGCGGAATACATTCACAACGGTACTTCATGGGAGCGGATTCGATGACAGACGCCAGATTGCTTGACTTTCCAGGGTCGTCGATCCGCCTGGTGAAGGACGTGGAAGATTCCCCCCTGGACCACCACCACTTGGCCAGGGAAGCAATTTCTGCAGCCTTTGGGATGTCGCACAATCTGTGCATCCCACTCTCCATGGAAATTTCGACGGCTTACTGGGAGAATGAGTTCGATCTACCGGTCGATTCTCCGGCTCCGCCACGGGAATTCGGGATGCTGCGGCGCTCCCCCCTCCCGGCGGGAGTATCCTCCAAGCCACGTCTGCAGAACGAGCTGGTGGTCACAACTGACGAAATCAGCGAGACCTCCACCATTGAATTCCTAGATGACCATCTCACCGGCCCTCGGAACGAGATGAGCGGGCGTGCTATTGGCTGGCAGGAGCTTCAATTCAATGCAACAATGGCGCGCCTGCCCGACGACTACCCCAGGGAAGATCCTCACATGATCCAGCTTGAGGTCGCAAAGGGGTTCGTGATCCAGCCCATCGAAAGCCACCATGGCGCGGACTGGATTTACGGTCCGATGGGGGCGTCTGTCGTGCATGCGCCGTTCGAGTATCGCATCCACAGAAACCCAGGCGAGATCGTATTCGACTTCTCCACCTACTGGTCCATCTGGGCGCCCGGCGGTCCAGGGAGGCCCGCGGTCGAGAAGGGGGTCGAAGTTCTTCTGGAGAGCGGATGGGAACTGGAGTAATCCGCTCCGGATCAATCAGCCAAGGACTCTCCCGTAGTGGAGAGTCCGCTGCCCCGGTGCGGCACCCCCAGGGGCAGCGGACTTTCTCGGCGCAACGTCAGCGGGACGAGTCCCCGCCGGGCGGAGACCGGTCACCGCACGCAGCGCCAGGCGCATACGTAGCAGCCGCCACGACCGGGACGATGCGCCACCACTGACACGGCCTGGCCGATGCCTGTCCATGGGTTGGCCCGCGCCCGGTTCAGTACAGATGCCATGCGCTCTTCACGCTCGTACGGCAGAGTGGACGGTCGCACCGTCGGTGATCGACGACCACCGGTAGGTTACGAGACAGCCAGGGGACGAGCATGACGGAGATCGGCAGGCGGAGACTGTTGGCGGCCGGCGGCGGGATCGCCCTGGCCGCGGGGCCGGCGACGGCGTGCGGCTCCAACACCGGGCGGGGCAGCGGTGGTTCGGGGCCCGAGATCCGGCAGTGGTACCACCAGTACGGCGAGAGCGGCACCGAGCAGGCCGTGAAGCGGTATGCCGCCGCGTACCAGAAGGCCGAGGTGCGGGTGCAGTGGCGGCCGGGGGATTACGACCGGCAGACGGCGGCCGCGCTGCTCACCGACTCGGGGCCGGACGTCTTCGAGGTCAACGGGCCGCTGCTGGACCAGATCCAGAGCGGGCAGGTCGTCGATCTGACCGCCGAGGTCGAGCCGGTCAAGGACGACTTCCACCAGGCCGTGCTGGCACCGAAGATCTGGCAGGACAAGATCTGGGGCATCCCGCAGGCCGTGGACATGCAGTTGCTCTACTACCGCAAGAGTCTGCTGAAGAGGGCCGGGGTGCAGCCGCCGCAGACGCTCGATGAACTGGTGGACGGGGCGAAGAAGCTCAGCGACCAGAAGACCAAGGGGCTGTTCCTCGGGAACGACGGCGGGGTCGGGGTGCTCGGCGGGACTCCGTTGTTCGCCGCCGGGCTGAGTCTGATCAGCCCGGACGGCAAGGCCGGGTTCGACGATCCGGCTGCGGCTCGTGCGCTCGGGAAGATCCGGCAGTTGTACGCGGACAAGTCGCTGCTGCTGGGGGCGCCTACGGACTGGTCCGATCCCGCCGCCTTCATCCAGGGCCTGACCGCGATGCAGTGGTCGGGACTGTGGGCGCTGCCGCAGATCAAGAAGGCGCTGGGGGACGACTTCGGGGTGCTGCCGTTCCCGAAGGACGGGAGCGGAGGAAAGCCTTCCGTTCCGGTGGGGGCGTACGGCTCGGCGGTCAGCGCGCGGAGCAGGCGCAAGACGGAGGCGAAGGCCTTCGCGAAGTGGCTGTGGGTGGACCGCACCGACTTCCAGCAGGACTTTGCGCTGTCGTACGGGTTCCATATCCCGGCCCGGATCTCACTGGCCAAGAAGGCCCGGCAGCTGCAGACCGGACCGGCGGCGGACGCGGTCCGGTTCGCGAGCGATCACGGCTATGCCGAACCGCTGTTGTGGACGACAACGGACCGCAGCGCCTATCAGGACGCGCTGAGCCGGATCATCAAGGACGGCGCCAACCCGGAGAGCGAGCTGAAGGCCGTGGTACGCAAGGTCAACGCCGAGCTTCAGCGGGCCAGGAAGAAGTGACCGCGGAAGGGACCGAAGAGGCGGCCGAAGGGACCGCCGAGGGGAACCTCCAAGGGACGACCCAAGGGACCGCCGAGGGGAACCCCCAAGGAACGGCCCCGAGGACGGCCGACGACGTAACGGCGCGGCAGGCCGTAGAAGGGGCCGGCGCCCGGGTCCCCGCCCCCGGCCGGCCGGGTGCCCGGTGGCTCGGTCCACAACGGCGGAATCTGTGGTTCTGGATCTTCGTCGGACCGTTCGCGATCGGGCTGGGGCTGTTCACCTACGTCCCGTTGGTGTGGAGCGTCTACCTGAGCTTCTTCGACGCGCACAACACGGTCAGTCCGGCCGGTTCGGACTTCGTCGGGCTGGGCAACTACGGGGCGATGCTGACCGACGGCGCGTTCCTCGGCAGCCTCGGCACCTTTGCGCTGTTCACCGCCTTCATCGTGCCCGCCACCTACGCGCTCTCCCTCGCGCTCGCGCTGATGGTCAACCGGCTGCGCATCGCACGGGCGTTCTTCCGGTCGGTGTTCTTTCTGCCGACGGCCTGCTCGTATGTCGTCGCGGCGGTGATCTGGAAGCTTTCGCTCTTCAACGGGGTGCGGTTCGGGCTGGCCAACACCGTGCTGGGGTGGTTCGGCGCGGAGCCGACCGCCTGGCTGTCGACGACCGATCCGCCCTGGTACTGGCTGGTCATCGTGACCGTACGGCTGTGGCTGCAGGCCGGGTTCTACATGATCCTGTTTCTGGCCGGGCTGCAGCGGATCTCGCCGCAGTTGTACGAGGCGGCGGCGGTGGACGGGGCGCGGCCCGGCTGGCAGGTCTTCCGGCACCTCACCTTTCCGCAGTTGCGTGCCACCTCCGTCGCCGTCGTGCTGCTGCTGGTGATCAATGCGTTCCAGGCGTTCGACGAGTTCTACAACCTGCTGAGCGATGCGCGCGGCTATCCGCCGTATGCGCGGCCGCCGTTGGTCTATCTCTATTACACGGCGCTGGGACGGGACCAGAACCTCGGGCTGGGGAGTGCGGGCGCGGTGCTCCTCGCGCTGATCATCGCGCTGGCGACGGTGGTGCAGGCCCGCTGGTTCGGCCTCGGCCGCAAGGAGGAGTGAGCACCGATGCATGATGCGCTGACCAGAGCCGGGCGCGCCCTGCGGGTGGTCGTCCTGATCACCCTCGCGCTGCTGTTCCTGATCCCGTTCTATCTGCTGGTGCGCAACGGGCTGGCCACGGACGGGGACATCACGGCGCCCGGCTGGACGTTCTTCCCGCACGAGCTGCAGTGGTCGAATCTCACCGAGGTCTTCCGGGACCCGAACCTCCCCCTGGGGCGGGCGCTGCTCAACTCCACACTGATCGCGGTGTCGACGACCGTCGGGACGGTGGTGCCGGCCTCGCTCGCGGGGTACGGCCTGGCCCGGATCCCGTACCGGCACGCCCAGGTCGTCTTCTACGCGATCCTGGGGACGCTGATGGTGCCGGCGGCGGTGACGTTCGTGCCGAGCTTCGTTCTGGTGTCGACCCTCGGATGGATCTCCACCCTGCGGGGACTGGTCATTCCGACGCTGTTCAGCGCGTTCGCCTGCTTCATCTTCCGGCAGTACTTCCTGGGCTTCCCCAGGGAACTGGAGGACGCGGCGCGGGTCGACGGGCTCGGCTACTGGCGGACGTACTGGCGCATCGTGGTCCCCAACGCCCGGCCGGTCTTCGCCGCCGTCGGCACCATCGTCTTCATCGGGGCCTGGAACGCCTTCCTGTGGCCGCTGGTGATCGGGCAGGACCAGGAGGCCTGGACGGTGCAGGTGGCGCTGTCGACGTTCACCACCGCGCAGAACCTCAATCTGCATGAGCTGTTCGTGGCCTCGGCGGTCTCGATCGCTCCGCTGGTGGTGGTCTTCCTGCTGCTCCAGCGGTACATCGTCGCCGGGGTGGAACGCAGTGGAATCGACGACTGAGCATTGAGGACGTCTGCGGGAGGAGGTACGGTGCGTGGCATGAGCACGCACCCGTATGCCCGTGAGACGGAGCCGCGCGACCGCGGCCCCCACGGCGAGTGCGCGCCCCGCGGCCTGAGCTTTCTGCGCCGCCGCGGCCGGGTGGGGTCTCCCCCGGCCGGCTGTTCCTGTCCGGCCTGACGGCTTCGCGCGCCGAGGTCCGGCTGACGGTTGAGGGTTGAGGATTGACGGTGGGCCGGACGGCCTCGTCCGTCTCATCCCCCGCGTTCTCCTCGCCTCCCGCACCCACCGCGTGTATCCCTCGCCCGCCGCTCCGCACGACGGATTCCACCCGCCATGAGCACGGCTTCCCCTCTCGCCTTCAGGAGGACCAGTTGACGACTCTCACCGATTCCGCGGCTCCCCCCGCCCCGGCCCCCGCCCTGCGCCCCCACCGCATCCCCGCCGACGGGCTGTACGAAGGGCACCGCGTCCTGCACCGGACTCCTGACGGCTGGGACGACCGGCCGTACGAACGCTTCGAGGTGGTGCCGCAGGCGGCCACCATCGGGGCCGAAATCCGTGGGTTGGACCTCTCCCGGCCCCTGTCCGACGGCCTGCGCGCGGAGCTGAACCGAGCGTTGCTGGAGTGGAAGGTGCTCTTCTTCCGCGGGCAGCATCTGACCTCCGCGGCACAGCGCGAATTCGCCGGTAATTGGGGTGAGCTGGAGACCAACCCGTTGCTGACGCGGGGTGATTCGAAGGAGGTGGTGCGGTTCGACAAGACGGCCGGCGGGGTCCCGACGTTCGAGAACGTATGGCACACGGATGTCACCTTCCGGGAACGGCCCGCGCTGGGTGCGGTGTTGCAACTGCGTGAGGTCCCACCTGCGGGCGGGGACACGATGTGGGCCGATATGGCGGCGGCATACGACAATTTGCCGCCGGAAATCCGGGCCCGGATCGCGGGGACGCGGGCGGTGCACGACTATCTTCCGGGTTTCGCGCGCTTCTACTCTCCGGCCCAACTGGCGCCATTTCAGCAGGAGTTCCCACCGGTCGAACATCCAGTGGTGCGCCGGCACCCGGAGACCGGGCGGCGGACCCTGTTCGTCAACGCCTCTTTCACCACCCGGATCGTGGGTCTGGCGGAGGCGGAGAGCGACCGGCTGTTGCGGCTGTTGTTCCAGCAGGCGCAGGTGCCGGAGTTTCAGGTGCGGTGGCGGTGGCAGGCGGGGGACCTCGCGTTCTGGGACAACCGCGCCACCCAGCACTACGCGGTGAACGACTACGGGACGCACCGCCGGGTCGCCGAACGGGTCGCCATCGCGGGCGATCGCCCCCGCTGAGACCGGCGAACCCGGCGAGCCGCACATCGATCCCGGTGCGCGGCGGAAGGTGCCCGGCGCGCGGCACGCCGTGCCCCACACGCCCGAAGGCGTCCCCGGCGCCGCTCACCCCAGACGTTCGTACGCCGCCGCTTCCGCCGGGCGCGCGCCGCGCAGCAGGGCCGCGCCCAGCGGGGTGAGGGTGTGCAGCACCGCATTGCCCTGCCGCAGGGTGACCAGCAGGCCGGCATCGCGGAGCACTGTCGCATGCTGGCTGGCGGAGGCCAGCGAGACATCGGCGCGGCGGGCGAGTTCGCTGGTGGTGCAGCCGACGCCGATGCCCTGGAGTATCGCGGAGCGGGTCTGGCCGACGAGCCGGCCGAGGGAACGTTCCGGCGGGACCTGCGGTGTGAGCCTCGGTACCTGGTGTTCCACGGGGTAGACCAGCACGGGCGTGAGTTCCGTGTTGTGGTAGGTGACGGGGGTGCGGCGGCAGAAGTACGAGGGCAGCAGCAACAGCCCCCGGCCGCCGAGGTGGAGGTCACGGTCCACCGGATAGTCGGCCTCCAGGACGGGCGGGCGCCAGCGCATCATCGGCGGCAGCGAGGCGAGCAGCCGGTCCGCGCCGCCGTCGAGCAACGCCCGGCCGCGGGCGGCCCGGTCGGCCTCGATACGGCTCTGGACGCGCGGCCAGTACGGGGCGACGGCCGCCTCGTAATAGCGCTGGAGAATCCCGGTGAGCCGGCCGAGGGCACGGGTGTCGCCCTCGGCCATCGCCCGTATCCACGACGGGAACGGGCGGGCGGCCGTGGAGAGCCGGGCGAGTTCCTCGCGCAGCCGGCCGGCGGGCGTCTCGCGCAGCGCGGCGAGCGCATCGTCCATGCCCAGGAGCCCCTCGGCGGGCGTCAGGAAATCGGGGAAATAGCCTCGGGTGGGCACAAGCGGCGCCAGCAGCCGAGCTTCGCCATTCAACTTTCCGCGTGTTTCCGATCGCCATTTGCCGAACGCCGAATCGTCCCGTCGGTCGCGCAGCCGGTGAAAGCTTAAGACGGTCTCCCACAGTGCGTCCGGGCGTGCCGCAATGCGCACACGGGCCAGATCGAGTCCACTGAAATGGACGCGTAACACCGAACCCCCACCCCTGGTTTCCTCAGTCGGCCCCCGGCACGCCTGAGTATGCACGCCAACACGCGCGGTCACCATGCCCTTTTGGCCACACTTGAAAGTGGTCGCGCCACCCGGCCGGCGGGAGGAATGCTTGTACTCAATTCGGCGGCGGCGCGAACGGACCGGATTGCTCGATCCCGTGGGGGGTGATGGGCAACCAACCGGCCGCTCGGCAGACCCGCTGAAGGCCGCACCCCGCGCCGACCGGGGTGACGGCAGCTCCCGAGGGGGGAGTCCGGAGAAAACGAGGGCGGCACCTCCGCACAGGTGCCGCCCTCGCGGGTATGACGTGCGCAGATGATCGAACTGTGGGGCCCGTAGGGCACTCTGGGGGCACACAGGGTGGTCCGACCCCTACAACTCGGGTACTACTCACGGCTGTTGCGTCAATCCCAGGGGGGACGGGAGGTGCAGCCCGGCGAGGGATCCATATACGTGGCCGGTCCTGAAAGATCTTCCCTGTCCTCACATGTGACCGGAAGGATCGATATCGTGCGCAGACGACGTCTCGCGCCCCTGTTGGCCGTGGGTGTCACGGCAACGCTGGCTCCCACGCTCGCCACCTCGACGGCCACCGCCGCTCCGGCCGCCGCCCCGTCGACCGCCTCCTCGTCCGCCGCCAAGGGCGCGCTGGACCGTTATGTGCAGCAGAAGCCGCAGTGGAAGCGGTGCAAAGCCGACTCTCCGGCGGAGTTCCAGTGCGCCACGGTCAAGGTCCCGCTGGACTACCGGGCTCCCGCGGGCAAGCAGATCGACTTGGCCATATCCCGGATCAAGAGCACCGCGCCCGACAAGCGGCACGGTGTCCTGTTCTCCAACCCCGGCGGCCCCGGAGGGGAGGGGCTCTACATGCCGCTGGCGATGCAGGGGAAACTCCCCAAGTCCGCACAGCAGAAGTACGACCTCATCGGCTTCGACCCGCGCGGTGTGGGACAGAGCAGCCCGGTTTCCTGCGCTCTGGAGCCGAAGGAGGAGATCTGGCTGCGGCCGTACAAGGAGAAGACGTTCGACAAGGACGTCGCCTGGGCACGCGACGTCGCGAACAAGTGCAAGGACAAAGCGGGCGACACGCTCCCGCACATCACCACGCGCAACACCGCGCGCGATATGGATCTGCTCCGGGCGATCCTCGGTGAGAAGAAGATCTCGTACGTGGGTACTTCGTACGGCACCTACCTGGGCACCGTCTACACCCAGCTCTTCCCGGGCCGGGCCGACCGGTTCGTGCTGGACAGCGCGGTCGATCCGGCGCGCGCCTGGCGAGGGATGATCCAGTGGTGGGCGGAGGGCGCCGAGCCCGCGTTCGACCGGTGGACCGAGTGGGCCGCCAAGCGTTCGCAGAAGTACGGGCTCGGTGACACCCCGAAGGAGGTCGACCGGACCTTCTGGGGCCTGGTCGCGCAGGCCGACGAGAAGCCCATCGAGGTAGAGGGGAAGCCGACCACCGGTGATGACATCCGCAGCGGTATGCGCGGGGCGGTCTTCACCCCGAAGGACGCCACCGAGGCGGTCGTGGAGTTGAAGAAGGCCGCGGCCGGCAAGCCCGCCTCCGCGAAGAAGCTCGCCGCGTTCGCCGGATCCGAGGGGACCAGGACGGCAGGCGCCGCCGCCGATGCCGCCGAGGCGCCGTCCGACAACATGACGGCGAGCTTCTGGGCCGTGGTGTGCGGCGACAACTCGGCCGCGTGGTCCCGCGATCCTGAGAGCTACCGGCAGGACGCCATCAAGGACAGGGGCCGATACCCGCTCTACGGTGACTTCGCATCCAGCATCAAGCCCTGTGCGTTCTGGGACAAGTCCGCGGAACCGGCAACCAAGGTGAACAACAAGGTCGGCTCCCTGATCGTCCAGAACGAGTGGGACCCGCAGACCCCGCTGCCCAGCGGTCAGGCCCTGCACACCGACCTGAAGGGCTCGAAAATGGTCACCGTCCTCGGCGGCGAGGGCCATGGCGTCTACCCGAACGGCAACGCGTGCACGGACGGCACGGTCAACGACTATCTGCTCACCGGCAAGCTCCCGGCGAAGGACGTGACCTGCGAGGCGACGGCCGACTCGAACGCGAAGGCACGGAAGAACCAGAAGCGGGACGTGCTCCCCGGGTCTCCGCTCCCCGAGCGTGCCCCGGACCGCTTCTGAGCCCGGTCGTAAGGCTCATTGCCGCATGGTTCCTTGCCGCATGACCCCAGCCACGTCGCCGAAGACGACGGCAATTACCACACGTCGTTTCTGCACGTAGTTTCTGCACGTGGTTTCTGCACGTGGTTTCTGCACGTCAGACGGGCTATCCGAGAATCGTCGCTGATCAAAAAACCGAGGGCGGCACCTCCGCACAGGTGCCGCCCTCGTGGGGTGCCGGAGCCGACAGCCGGGCGGCTGAGGGTCAAGGTGCCATGCCGCCGGCTCCGGTGGGCTTTCCGGTCACCGCAGGCGCACCCGGCGCCCGCGGTGACCGGTGGGGGTCGGCGGTGATCGCCGCCCCGGTGGGGTCAGCGGCTGTCGCTGCCCTTCGACTCGGCCGCCGCGCGGCCCGCCTCCAGTCGTGCGACCGGGATGCGGAACGGGGAGCAGGAGACGTAGTCCAGACCCACCTCGTGGAAGAAGTGGACGGACTCCGGGTCGCCGCCGTGCTCACCGCAGACGCCGAGCTTGAGGTCCGGGCGGGTGGCCCGGCCGGCCGCGGCGGCGTTGCGGACCAGGGAGCCCACCCCGTCCTTGTCGATGGTCTCGAACGGGCTGACGCCGAAGATGCCCTTCTCCAGGTACGCGGTGAAGAAGCTGGCCTCGACGTCGTCGCGGCTGAAGCCCCAGACCGTCTGCGTCAGGTCGTTCGTACCGAACGAGAAGAAGTCGGCGGACTCGGCGATCTGACCGGCCGTGAGGGCGGCGCGGGGCAGCTCGATCATCGTGCCGAGGGTGAGCTTGAGGCTGACGCCGTGGGCCTTCTCGACCTCGGCGATGACCTGCTCGGCCTCCTCGCGGACGATCTCCAGCTCCTGGACGGTGCCCACCAGCGGAATCATGATCTCCGCACGCGGGTCGCCCTTGGCGTTCTTGCGCTCGGCGGACGCCTCGGCGATCGCGCGCACCTGCATCGCGAACAGACCGGGGATGACCAGACCGAGGCGCACACCGCGCAGACCCAGCATCGGGTTCTGCTCGTGCAGCTTGTGCACGGCCTGCAGCAGCCGCAGGTCGTTCTCGTTGGCGTCCTTGCGGGCCTCGGCGAGCGCGACCCGGACCGACAGCTCGGTGATGTCGGGCAGGAACTCGTGCAGCGGCGGGTCCAGCAGCCGTACGGTCACCGGCAGCCCGTCCATCGACTCGAACAGCTCGATGAAGTCGGCCTTCTGGAGCGGCAGCAGCTGGCTGAGCGCGGCGTCCCGGTCGGTCTCGGTGTCGGCCAGGATGAGGCGCTCGACCATCTCGCGGCGCTCACCGAGGAACATGTGCTCGGTGCGGCACAGGCCGATGCCCTGGGCACCGAACCGGCGGGCGCGGGCGGCGTCCTCGGCGTTGTCGGCGTTGGCCCGTACGCGCAGCCGGCGCACCCGGTCCGCGTACGCCATGATCCGGTGGACGGCCTTGACCAGTTCGTCGGCGTCGTCGGCGCCGGCGTGCATCCGGCCCTCGAAGTACTCCACGACCGGGGACGGCACGACGGGCACCTCGCCGGCGTAGACCTTGCCGCTGGAGCCGTCGATGGAGACGACGTCGCCCTCCTCGATGACGGTCCCGTCCTGGGTCGTCATCTTGCGGGCCTTGGTGTCGACCTCCAGCTCCTCGGCGCCGCAGACACAGGTCTTGCCCATGCCGCGGGCGACGACGGCGGCGTGCGAGGTCTTGCCGCCGCGGGAGGTGAGGATGCCCTCGGCGGCGATCATGCCGTTGAGGTCGTCGGGGTTGGTCTCGCGGCGGATCAGGATGACCTTTTCGCCCGAGCGCGACCACTTGACGGCGGTGTACGAGTCGAAGACGGCCTTGCCGACGGCCGCGCCCGGGGACGCGGCGATACCGCGGCCGATCATCTCGGACTTCGCACCGAGGTCGAAGCGGGGGAACATCAGCTGCGCCAGCTGTGCGCCGTTGACCCGCTGGAGGGCCTCGGCCTCGTCGATCAGGCCCTGGTCGACGAGCTGGGTGGCGATCCGGAAGGCGGCACCGGCGGTGCGCTTGCCGACCCGGGTCTGCAGCATCCACAGCTTGCCGCGCTCGATGGTGAACTCGATGTCGCACAGGTCCTTGTAGTGCGTTTCGAGCGTCTCCATGATCTGCATCAGCTGGTCGTACGACGCCTTGTCGATGCCTTCGAGGTCGGCGAGCGGCACGGTGTTGCGGATACCGGCGACGACGTCCTCGCCCTGCGCGTTCTGCAGGTAGTCGCCGTAGACGCCCTGGTGGCCGCTGGCGGGGTCGCGGGTGAAGGCGACGCCGGTGCCGGAGTCGGGGCCGAGGTTGCCGAAGACCATGGAGCAGACGTTGACGGCCGTGCCGAGGTCGCCGGGGATGCGCTCCTGACGGCGGTAGAGCTTGGCACGGTCGGTGTTCCACGAGTCGAAGACCGCGCGCACCGCGAGGTCCATCTGCTCGCGGGGCTCCTGCGGGAAGTCGCGGCCGGTCTCCTTGGAGACGATGTCCTTGAAGTGCGCGACCAGGGTCTCGAGGTCGGCCGCGTCCAGCTCGATGTCGACGCGGACGCCCTTGGCCTGCTTGGCCTCCTCCAGCGCCTCCTCGAAGAGCTCGCCGTCGACACCCAGCACGGTCTTGCCGAACATCTGGATGAGGCGGCGGTAGGAGTCCCACGCGAAGCGCTCGTCACCGGCCTGCGCGGCAAGGCCGGAAACCGATGCATCGGAGAGGCCGATGTTGAGGACGGTGTCCATCATGCCGGGCATGGAGAACTTCGCCCCGGAACGCACCGATACGAGCAGCGGGTCGTCGGCCTGGCCGAGCTTCTTGCCCATCTTCTGCTCAAGGGCGTCGAGGTGCTCGGAGACCTCGGCACGCAGTGCCGCAGGCTCGGTACCGCTGTCGAGGTAGACCTTGCAGGCTTCAGTGGTGATCGTGAAGCCGGGAGGGACGGGGAGTCCCAGGTTGGTCATCTCGGCAAGGTTCGCACCCTTGCCACCCAAGAGGTCCTTGAGGTCCTTGTTGCCCTCGGTGAAGTCGTACACGAACTTCGCGGAAGAAGGCTGGGTTACGTGGGGATCTTGTGTTTCCGGCACGGCACTGACTCCTCGCCGACGGGCTGCCCTGACGGCGAGGAACATACCCAGATCGAAGGCGTATGGGTACGTCCACTTGGTCGACATACGCGCGTAACCAGTCGTCGGCCAGCAGATCGAAAGTAATCACGCGTTCAGCGGTACCTTCATTACCTGAATGCATCACTGCGCTACGCATCCGAAAATGGCAAGTTGTGCTACTCACTGCGACGAATGGAGTAATAAGTCGAACACATGAAGCGTGGCACCCGGTGCCGTCATTGGAGAGATGGAGCCCCACGCGAGACGCTCATCTGAGCGCACCCCCTATCAGAGGTGGCGAGAATCACGCGCTCATGTGTGACCCGGTCCCATCATTTGGACCCTCTTCGGCCGCTCGACCGACCACCTGATCACGGAATGCGTCCACCAAGACGCCCGCCCACACCCGTACGGCGGGCAGATCGGCCCGCAATTCGGCCACCCACCGCGCCGGGTCGGCCCCGGAGGGAACTGCACCCCCAGGGCCGCAGACGAAGGCCTGCGAGGCGACGTCATCGCGCGCCCGCTCCCGCGCGCCCGGGGTCGGCTTCGCCTCGATCCAGGCGTTCCTCCGCACCACCGACCGACGACCACCGAGCACCGACCACCGAGCACCGAGCACCGAGCGTCAGGAGCAGGATCAGGTCATAGTTCTCGGCCGCCGGGAAGGCCACTTCGCCCTCCGGGCTCGTATACCGCTCGGCCGGCCGTTCGCCCGCGTGGCCCGTGGTGGGCAGCTGGTCGTGGACGACGGCCAAGGCCCCCGTAAGGGACCTTCTGCCCTCTCTCACCCCTTGGCGCGTCGTCCGCTCCGCCGTGGCCGGGGGTCCTGGCCGTCCAGCAGTTCCAGGCGCCGGTCCGCACCGTGGGTCTCGACCTGCACCACGACCCGGCGCAGCAGATCCGCCAGGTCCAGCGCCTCGTCGTCGCTCAACCCCTGGGTGACAAAGACTTCTTCGGCGTTGAACTCCGGGAAGACCCGGATCATCAGCCGCTCGCCCTCGGGGGTCAGGGTGAGCAGCGCGAGCCGGCCGTCGTCCGGGTGGCCCTTGCGCTCCATCAGGCCGCGGGCCTGGAGGGTGCGGGCGACGCCGGTGAGCGTGCCCTTGGAGATGCCGGCCTCCTCGGCGACCCGGCGGGTCTCCTTCTCGCCGCCGATCCACACCACCCACAGCACGACGAAGGAGGTCCAGGTCAGCTCGGCGTCGCGCAGCACCGAGTTCTCGAAGTGCTGCCGTACGGCGGCCGCGGCGCGGTAGATGCTCGCGACCGCGGCCATCTGCTCATGGCGGACGGGGGTATCGCCGAGCTTGGCCTGCACGGCCTTCTCCGTGTCCCCGGGGGAACGGTGTCCGCTCACCACAGCATCTCCCTCAGCGTCGCTCCGGTCCCCGCCTGCCGGCCCTTGCCGCCCGCCGCGTTGCGGAACGCCGGAACGCCGGATCGCTAGATCGCCGGATCGCCGGATCCGTGACCAGCGCGGCGAGCTGCCGCGCCCGCATCCCGTACACCGCACCCATACCCCGTACGGACTCAAACGGTATCGCCGTCCCTGCCGACGCGCCCCCACGCGTGCGCCGACACGCCCTATGACGTACCGACGACGTACCTACGACATGCCTACGGCGCGCCTATGACGCTGCTGCGGCGCTGCTATGGCGCACCTGCGGGATGCGCGGCGGCTCGGCCCGGCCGACGGGTCCCGGCCGAGGCGCTCCGACGGGCCCGGCTCAGCCGCCCGACGTGTCCAGCTCCGCGTCCGCGTCCACGCCCGCGCAGTCGTAGGGGTCGTCCAGCCAGCCGTCCGGCAGGACCACCCGGTTACGGCCCGACGTACGACCGCGGGGGCCGTCCGCACCCACCGGCCACGGCTGGTCGAGGTCCAGCTCCGACAGCAGCGCATCCAGCTCGTCGAGGGAGGAGGTGACCGCGAGGCTGCGGCGCATCTCGGAGCCGATCGAGAAGCCCTTGGTGTACCAGGCGACATGCTTACGGAAGTCGATCACGCCGCGTGCCTCGTCACCGATCCACTCGCCGAGCAGGGTGGCATGCCGCAGCATCACGGCGGCGACCTCCTTGAGGGTGGGCTGCGCGTAGGTCCCCGTCCCCTCGAAAGCCGCCACCAGGTCCCCGAACAGCCACGGCCGCCCGAGACAGCCGCGCCCGACGACCACCCCGTCGCAGCCGGTCTCGCGCATCATCCGCTGTGCGTCCCCGGCCGACCAGATGTCGCCGTTGCCGAGCACCGGGATCTCCGGAACATGCTCCTTGAGGCGTGCGATGGCGTCCCAGTCGGCGGTACCGCCGTAGTGCTGGGCCGCGGTCCGCCCGTGCAGCGCGATCGCCGTGACGCCCTCCTCTGCCGCGATCCGCCCGGCGTCCAGGTAGGTGATGTGGTCGTCGTCGATGCCCTTGCGCATCTTCATCGTCACCGGCAGCGCGCCCGCGTTCGCCACCGCCTCGCGCAGGATCGAGCGCAGCAGGTTCCGCTTGTACGGCAGCGCCGAGCCGCCGCCCTTACGGGTCACCTTCGGGACCGGGCAGCCGAAGTTCAGATCGATGTGGTCGGCGAGGTCCTCTTCCGCGATCATGCGGGCGGCCTTGCCGACGGTGTCCGGGTCGACGCCGTACAGCTGGATCGAGCGCGGCTTCTCGGTCTCGTCGAAGTGGATCAGCTGCATGGTCTTCTCGTTGCGCTCGACCAGCGCCCGCGTCGTGATCATCTCGCTGACGAACAGGCCCTTGCCGCCGCTGAACTCCCGGCACAGCGTTCGGAACGGGGCATTGGTGATTCCGGCCATGGGCGCGAGCACCACGGGCGGCTGCACCGCATGCGGACCGATCTGCAGCAGAGTCATGACGGCAATACCTTCGGCTTTCTTCGGCTTCCTTCGACGGGGCGGACGGGCCGCGGCCGTACAGGCAGTCCGGCCGCTGCGATCTCCCATTGTCCCGCACCGCGCGAGTGGCCCGGCCAGGGCCGGGCACCAAGGATCGTTGTAGCGTTCAACCATGCCTGATCTCAGCCGTCGACGGCGTCTCCTGGTGCTGGCGATCTGCTGTATGAGCCTGCTGATCGTCAGCCTCGACAACACCATCCTCAACGTCGCCCTGCCGTCCATTCAGCGCGAACTGCACGCCTCGGTCTCCGGCATGCAGTGGACGATCGACGCCTACACCCTGGTCCTGGCGTCGCTGCTGATGCTGGCCGGCTCCACCGCCGACCGGCTCGGCCGGCGCCGGATCTTCCTGGTCGGTCTGGTGGTCTTCGCCGTCGGCTCGCTGCTGTGCAGCCTGGCGCCCGGCCTGGAGTGGCTGGTGGTCTTCCGGATGGTGCAGGCGGTCGGCGGCTCGATGCTCAACCCCGTCGCGATGTCGCTCATCACCAACACCTTCACCGAACCACGGGAGCGCGCCCGTGCGATCGGGGTGTGGGGCGGGGTCGTCGGCATCAGCATGGCGGCCGGGCCGGTGATCGGCGGGCTGCTGGTGCAGACCGTCGGCTGGCGCTCGATCTTCTGGATCAACGTCCCGATCGGCGCGCTCGCCTTCTTCCTGACCCTGCACTACGTCCCGGAATCCCGCGCCCCCAGGCCGCGCCGCGTCGACCCGGTCGGCCAGCTGCTGGTGATCGCGCTGCTCGGCTCGCTGACATACGCGATCATCGAGGCCCCGAACGCGGGCTGGACGTCCCCCGAGATCCTGACGTTCACGCTGGTGGCGGTGGCATCCCTGGCCGCTCTGATCGGCTATGAGCGACGGCGGCGTGAACCCCTCATCGACCTGCGGTTCTTCCACAGCGCGCCGTTCAGCGGGGCCACGATCGTGGCGGTCTGCGCCTTTGCGGCGCTGGCCGGCTTCCTCTTCATCAACACGCTGTATCTGCAGAACATCCGCGGCCTGTCCGCTTTGGCCGCCGGGCTCTACATGCTTCCCATGGCCGGGATGACGCTGGTCTTCGCGCCGTTGTCGGGGCGGCTGGTCGGCAGCCGGGGGCCCCGGCTGCCGCTGCTGCTGGCCGGTACGGCGATGGGGGCGAGCGGGCTGCTGTTCGCGGCGTTCGACGCACAGTCGAGGAACCCGCTGCTGTTCACCGGCTATGTCCTGTTCGGCATCGGATTCGGCCTGGTCAACGCGCCGATCACCAACACCGCGGTGTCCGGTATGCCGCGCGCCCAGGCGGGGGTGGCCGCCGCCGTCGCCTCCACCAGCCGGCAGGTCGGGCAGTCGCTGGGCGTCGCGGTGATCGGCGCCGTACTGGCCGGCGGGGCCCATGCCGCCGCCACTGCGGACGAGTTCCTCGCGGCGGGCCGCCCGGCGTGGTGGATCATCGCCGGCTGTGGCGCGGCCGTCCTGGTGCTCGGCGCCCTGACCACGGGCCGCTGGGCGAAGGCCACGGCGGACCGTACGGCGACGCTGTTCGAGGACGAGGCACCCGGGTACCGGGCGACGGGGGTGGGGTCGTAGGGGTGGGGGCGTGGGGGCATACGGGTGGCGTCGCAGGGGCGCGGTCGTACGGGCGCGGTCGTGGGGGTGGGGTCGTGGGGGTGGGGTCGCAGGGGGCTGCGTCGGGGGTGGGGCTCCACCGCAGGCAGACTTCGGCTCCCCCCACCCCCGAACCCACCCCCCGCCCCCTCCCCCGAAGGGGGAGAGGGGGAGGGGGCGGGGGACGCGCTGCGGAGGGCTCCCCGCCGTCTGCTCCTGGCTGCTCCCCGCCACTCCCCGCCCAATCCGGCCGTACGGTCACACCGCGACCAGCGCCGACGCTTCCGCTCCCGCCTCCGCCTCCGCTTCTGCCGCCAACTGCTCCAGCCGTTCCCGGGACGTCTCGTCCACGGGTGTGTAGGACAGCAGCTTGGGGCCGGGGTTGGGGCCCGTCCACAGGCTGGCGGAGGACAGTTGCAGCACCCCCACCCGCGGATGCCGGAAGAGCTTGACGGAACTCATGGGGCGGATGACCTCATGCTGCGCCCAGATCTCACGGAACTCGGACGATGCCTCCATCAGCCGCGCGACCAGCGCCTTCCAGGCGGGCTCCGCGACATGCTCGGCCATCGACGCCCTGAACTTGGCGGCCATCACCCGCATCGTGGCGTCCAGATCGATCACGCTCGACCGCCACCCGGGATGGGTGAACGCCAGCCACATGCAATTGCGGTCCCCTTCGGGCAGCGCATCGAGATCGCACATCAAACGGCCGTACGTGCTGTTGTAGGCGAGGATGTCGAACCGGCTGTTCTGGACGACCGCGGGGAACGGCTCCAACTGGCGAAGTATCAGGCGCAGTTCGCGCGTGACGCCCGCGCACTCCGTACCCGGCATCGGGTCTACCGCCCCGGCCAGCGCGAACAGATGGCTGCGCTCGGCCCGGTCGAGCAGCAGCGCACGGGCGACCGCGTCCAGGACCTGCGGCGATACGTGGATGTCCCGGGCCTGTTCCAGCCAGGTGTACCAGGTGACCCCGACCGCGCCCAGGTGCGCGACCTCCTCGCGGCGCAGACCGGGGGTACGGCGTCGGGCGCCCCGTGGGAGCCCGACCTGCTCGGGCGTGATCCGCTCCCGCCGGCTGCGCAGAAAGGCGGCCAGCTCGGCCCGGCGGGCGGCATCATCGCGCGGGGCGGAACCGGGCCGTGGAGTGGTGCCGGACTGCGGGGCAGTACCGGGCCGTGGGGCAGTACCGGCCTGTGGGGCAGTACCGGTCTGTGGGGTGGTGTCCCGCGGGGCGGTGCCGGGCCGCGGGGCGGCGGGGCCACCACGGCCTGTGGCAGTCTGCGTCAGGGGCATGTCCACGGTCATGCCTCCAGCGTGCCGCAGACCGGAGCCGGTTGCCAGGTAGCGCCGGTACCAGGATAAGAACACTCTGGTACCAGCCTGAGCGGTCGACGATCGTCGAGTCCGTGAGCGATACCCGAGCACAGATGACCACCACGGAAGCCACGGCCGCGATCCTCGAGACCCCGGGCATCCTTCCGGATGCCGCGACCCCGAAAGCCCCGGCGAACCCGGCGGCCCCGGCCGCATCCGGCCCCGCCCCGCAACGGCACCCGGCGACGACCGTCCTGACCCCGCTCGGCCTGCTGACCGTACTGCTGGGCGCGGCCCTCCCCATGATCGACTTCTTTATCGTCAATGTCGCACTGCCGACCATCGACCACGATCTGCACGCGGGGCCCGCGACGCTGGAGATGGTGGTGGCCGGTTATGGCGTCGCCTACGCCATGCTGCTGGTGCTCGGCGGCCGGCTCGGCGACATGATCGGCCGGCGCCGGCTGTTCCTGTGGGGGCTGGCCACCTTCGGTCTGACCTCGCTGGCCTGCGGCCTCGCTCCGGATGCCGGGACGCTGGTGGCCGCCCGGGTCGCCCAGGGCGCCGCAGCCGCGCTGCTGCTGCCGCAGGTGCTGGCCACCATCCAGGCCACGACCACCGGCAAGCGGCGCGCCAAGGCCGTCAGCCTCTACGGCGGCACGGCCGGTGTCGCCAGCGCCGTCGGCCAGGTGCTGGGCGGGCTGCTGGTCTCCGCCGACCTGGCAGGCACCGGCTGGCGCGCGGTCTTCCTGGTGAACGTCCCGTTCTCCGTCGCGGCCTGGCTGCTGGCCGCCCGTACGGTCCCCGAGACCCGCTCCCCGCACCCGAGCCGGGTGGACGGCCCCGGGACCGCGCTGCTCGCCGCCACCCTGATCACCCTGCTGCTGCCGCTGACCGAGGGCCGGGCGGCAGGCTGGCCCGTGTGGTCCTGGATCCTTCTGGCCGTCTTCCCCTTTGCCGCCACCGCGTTCATCCTCATCGAGCACCGGGCCGAACGCGCCGGCCGTACCCCGCTCGTCCCGCCCTCGCTTCTGCGCATCCCTTCCGTGAACAGCGGACTCACCATGATCGTCCCGTTCACGCTGGGCTTCGGCGGCTTCATGTTCGTGGTCGCCGTCGCTCTCCAGAACGGCCTCCACTACGGTCCGCTCGCGGCCGGGCTGTCCCTGGCGCCGCTGTGCGTCACGTTCTTCCTCGCCTCGCTCGCCGGTCCGCGGCTGGTGATGCGGTTCGGGCGGCGGGTGGTGGTCGCCGGTTCACTGATCCAGGGCACCGGCCTGCTCGGCCTGGCGCTGACCGTGCACACGGGCTGGCCCGGGATATCGGTGGCCGGACTCGCGTCGAGCATGGCGGTCCTGGGCTTCGGGCAGGGCATGGTGCTGCCGGTACTGATGCGCATCGTGCTGAGCGAACTGCCGGTGGCGCAGGCGGGCGCGGGCGGTGGCGTCATGGTCACCACCCAGCAGTCCGGCCTCGCCCTGGGCGTGGCCACCCTCGGCACCCTGTTCCTCGCGCTGATGCCGTCCATCGGCATCCGCGACGCACTGCTCGCGGCCCTGCTGACGCAACTGGCCATCGTCGCGGGCACCACGGCACTCGCACTGCGCCTGCCCCGCACCGTGCGCTGACCTGCGCTGACCTGCGCTGACCTGCGCTGACCTGCGCTGACCTGCGCTGACCTGCGCTGACCTGCGCTGACCTGCGGGAGAACGACAGGAGAATCGAAGGGATCAGGGGTCAGCTCACACATGACGACTGACAGATATTGAAATCTGTCAGTCGTCATGCCATAGTGAATGCGGGGCAACCTCCCTGCCCCATCCCCTCCCTGCCCCATCCCCTCCCTCTCTCCCCTCCCCCTCCCGTCCGTCAGGAGCACGCAGTGCAGACCCGTACCCTCGGCACCACCGGCCCACAGACCTCCGCCCTCGGCCTCGGCTGCATGGGCATGTCCGCCCTCTACGGCGACAGCGACCGCAGCGAGTCCCTCGCCACCCTCCACGCCGCCCTCGATGCGGACATCACCCTGCTCGACACCGGCGACTTCTACGGCATGGGCCACAACGAACTCCTGATCAACGAGGCCCTGCGCACCGCGCCCGCGGCGGCCCGTGAGAAGGCGCAGATCAGCGTCAAGTTCGGTGCCCTGCGCACGGCCGAAGGCGGCTTCACCGGCTATGACGGCCGGCCGAACGCGGTGAAGAACTTCGCCGCGTACTCCCTCCGGCGCCTGGGCACCGACCTCATCGACATCTACCGGATCGCCCGGATCGACCCGGACGTGCCCATCGAGGAGACCGTCGGCGCCATCGCCGAGCTGGTCGAGGCCGGGCACGTCCGGCACATCGGCCTCTCCGAGGTGGGTGCGGAGACCCTGCGCCGGGCCGCCGCCGTCGCCCCGATCTCCGACCTCCAGATCGAGTACTCCCTCATCTCCCGCGGCATCGAGGAGGCGATCCTGCCGGCCGCCCGCGAACTGGGCATCGGCATCACCGCCTACGGCGTCCTGTCCCGCGGCCTGATCAGCGGCCACTTCAGCCGCGACCGCAAGCTCGCCGCGAACGACTTCCGCGGTATGAGCCCGCGCTTTCAGGGCAAGAACCTCGACCGCAACCTCGACCTGGTGGACGCGCTGCGCAAGATCGCCGAGCAGAAGGGCGCTTCGGTCGCCCAGACCGCCATCGCATGGGTGCTCTCCCGCGGCGAGGACATCGTCCCGCTGGTCGGCGCCCGTAGCCGCGACCGGCTGACCGAGGCGCTCGGCGCCCTGGACGTCACCCTGGATGCCGACGATCTGGCCGCGATCGAGCGCGCGGTCCCGGCCGATGCCGCCGCCGGCGACCGTTACCCCGCCGACCAGATGGCCCATCTGGACAGCGAGCGCTGACCGCAGAGCCCGTGGGCACGACGGCCCCGTGCACACCGCGCTCCTGTGACCACCGTGGCCCCGTGAGCACCCTGAGGCCGGGTGACCACCGCGGCCCGGATCTCACCATGGCGCGGTGACCGCTTGAGGCCCGGTGACCACTTGAGACCCGATGCCCACTTGATGTCCGCCGACCACCGAGGCCCGGTGAGCACCATGGCCCAGTAACCACCATGGCCCAGTAACCACCATGGTCCAGTAACCACCATGGTCCGGTAACCATCGAAGCGGATGCGGGGAACGGCCAGGTACCGTCCGTACGTACCCGCGCACGGATCCGGCGTACGTACACACCGGCGACCGCCACCGGCACCCACCGGCACAGCGCCACCGGCACCCACCGGTTGTGCCACCCGGAACCGGAGCCCCGCGCCGGTCCCGTTCCGCCCTCTCTCCGAAAGGCCGACCCGCCCCATGCCGCCCGAGACGTTGACCCCTGAGCGCATCCTCGAAGCCACCGAGGAGGTACTGCGCCGCTACGGCCCGGCCAAGGCCACGGTGGTGGATGTGGCGCGCGCCCTGGGCGTCAGCCATGGCAGCGTCTACCGTCACTTCCGTACGAAGGCGGCACTGCGGGACGCCGTCACGGAGCGCTGGCTGGACCGTACGAGCAAGGAGCTGTCGGTCATCGTCACGGCCGAAGGACCGGCTCCGGAGCGTCTGGACCGCTGGCTGACCGCCCTCTTCGAGGCCAAGCGCCACAAGGCCGGCGGCGATCCCGAACTGTTCGCCACCTATATGACGTTGATAGGCGAAAGCGGCGGCGTGGTCGACCGCCACGTCACCGATCTGGAAGCCCAGCTCACCACCATCATCGAAGCCGGCGTCAGCGAGGGCGCCTTCCACACCCCCTCCCCCACCACCACCGCCCGCGCCGTCTTCAACGCCACCGGCCGCTTCCACGACCCGTGTTACGCCCCCGAGTGGACCCGCCCCGAGATCACCACCGACTTCGAAGCCGTCCGCGGCCTGGTCCTGCGGGGCCTGCGGGGCTAGAGCGTGCGGACTCCACCGCGTGCTGTGCTCTCACCAGCGTGCTGTGCTCTCACCAACACGCTGCCGGCGCACGCAAGCACAGGCGACGCGAAAGGGCCGGCAAGCGCACCCCTGTCCGTAGCCGGCACCGGTGTCCCCGATAGGGACGGTGGTGTGCATCTGGGCGCGCTGGGCCGCCGGGAGGAGGCGACCGGCGAGGAGCGCGGTGAAGAACCGGTCCCCGCCCTGACTCACCCCTCTTCCTCCCCTTCCTCCCCTTCCCCCCTCTTCACCCCTCGACCTCGTCGGCGGTGCGCGTGAGCGGCTATTGATCGCCGCGCAGATAACGAGTGATCATGTCCACCAGTTCGTTCTCGAACGTCTCGACCGGGATGGTCCTCGGGTCGGCCATGAGCTTGTGCGTGTTCAACTCCACTGTCGTCACGAGCAGCTCGGCGTACGCCTCGTACCGCGGCAGGCGCCGCCGGGACGGTCGGAGCGGCGCCCTGGCAACCGGGGACGGGCCGGGGCCGGCGAATTCGCGCTACCCGGCCCTCCGATAGCTGCTGCCGTCCCTGGGCCGGGTCAGCAACCCCGCCACGACGAGGTGGCGGCGCAGCGCCGAGCAGTCTTCGTACACCGTCAGCAGCGCCTCGTTGACGTCGCGTTCGCTGTACGCTCGGTCCCGCTCGAACAGGGTCTCCGCGAGATGTACGAGCAACTGCTCGCGGCGGGCGGTCTTTCGCGGGATCGCGGTCAGCCGTCCCCGGGAGAACAGGGCGGCCACCCCCTGTGTACCGCTGGATTCATGGTCAGTCATGCGAGAAGCCTCCCGTGCCGCCCGCTCCCGGACAACGGATTTTCCCGGCGCCCCGGCACCCCGGCACCCCGGCGGCGACGGCGAGCGGGCCCCGCCCGCGCCCTCTCGGGACTCGTCACCCGCCCTCTCGGGACACGTCACCCACCCCCAAGTCACCCCCTGCCAGAATTCGCCAATCAGCTCAATCAGCTCACCAGACGGGCCGGATCGGCCCGTTCGGTGCGAGGCGGGCGAGGTCGGCGGCGAGCGCGCCGAAGCGTTCGGCGCCGAGGGTCTCCTGCCACGGGACGACAGCCGCTCGGGCCGCCTCGTCGGCGGCGCGGGTCGCGGCCCAGCCGCGCTCGGTCAGCTCCAGGAGCCGGGCGCGGGCGTCCTGGGGGTGCGGCCGGCGCAGCACATATCCCTTGTGGACCAGCTCCCCGACCAGTTGGGCCGCGGCCTGCTTGGTGAATCCCAGGTGTTCGGCCAGATCGGCGGTGGTGACGCCGCCCCGGGAGATCCGGACGAAGGCGAAGCCGTGCACGGGGCGCAGGTCCGCGAATCCCTGCTCGGACACACGGGTGTGAATCTCCTGCACCAACTGTCCGGACAGCGCAAGCACGAGGGTGGAGAAGGACAGGGCGTCATCCATGCCTTGACTATAACTGGGCAAGGCGCTTGTCTATATAGACAAGCAGCTTGTCCATCAGGGGCGAGATGCACCTCTTCGGGGAGTCCGGCATGCCCTTTGTCCGCAGCAACGAAGCCGTCGTCCACGAGGTCCACGGGGCCCGCTTCGTCTCCTACGTCCACCCGGCCACCGGCAGCCGGGATCTCGCGGCATGGCGTTGCGAGGTTCCGGTGGGGTCGGTGCCCCCGGCCCATGTGATCAGCCACGAGGAAACCTTCTATGTCCTGTCCGGCCGGCTGCGGTTCTCCATCGACGGTGAGACCGCCGAACTCGGCCCCGGCGATGCGGCGGTGGCCCCCGTGGGCTCCGCACTCGCGGTGGCCAATCGGACCGACGAGCCGGCGCAGATGTGGGTCACCACCCGCACGGGGCTGACCGCCGAGCTGCCCGACGGCAGCAGGATGGCGCCGCCGTGGGCCAACTAGGCCAGTTCGCACGCCGGTTGACGCATCTCGGTTGACGCATCTCGGTTGACGCACCTCGGTTGACGCACCTCGGTTGAAACACCCCGGCTGAAGCCAAAAGCGCCGGCCCGGCCCGGAAAGAAATCCGGGCCCGACCGGCGCTTGAGGTCTCACCCGGGGCACCACCGGGAACCGGCGCCGCCCCGCGAAGGACTAGCAGCCGAGCAGCCGCGCCCCCAGGTAGGCCTGGATCTGGTCCAGGCTGACCCGCTCCTGCTTCATGGTGTCGCGCTCGCGCACGGTCACCGCGTTGTCGTCGAGGGTGTCGAAGTCGACCGTGA
This sequence comes from Streptomyces sp. NPDC054765, assembly GCF_053612065.1. Classification (NCBI taxonomy): domain Bacteria; kingdom Bacillati; phylum Actinomycetota; class Actinomycetes; order Kitasatosporales; family Streptomycetaceae; genus Streptomyces; species Streptomyces sp. NPDC054765. The sequence continues at coordinate 41,169 of NZ_JBSHBP010000009.1, forward strand.
CGCAGAACGGCGTGCCGATCTCGTCCTGGCGGCGGTAGCGGCGGCCGATCGCGCCCGCGTCGTCGAACTCGATGTTCCAGTTCTTGCGCAGGTCCGTGGCCAGCCCCTTCGCCTTCGGCGACAGCTGCGGGTTACGGGACAGCGGCAGCACCGCAACCTTGACCGGCGCCAGGCGCGGGTCGAGCTGCATGACGGTGCGCTTCTCCATCTTGCCCTTGGCGTTGGGCGCCTCGTCCTCGATGTACGCGTCGAGCATGAAGGCGAGCATCGCGCGGTTCACACCGGCCGCCGGCTCGATGACGTACGGAGTCCAGCGCTCGCCGGCCTCCTGGTCGAAGTAGGAGAGGTCCTGGCCGGACGCCTTGGCGTGCGCGGACAGGTCGTAGTCGGTGCGGTTGGCCACGCCCTCCAGCTCGGAGAACTCGGTGCCGCCGAAGTTGAAGCGGTACTCGATGTCAGCGGTGCGCTTGGAGTAGTGCGAGAGCTTCTCGGCCGGGTGCTCGTACCAGCGGATGTTCTCCTCGCGGATGCCGAGGTCGCGGTACCAGTTCCACCGCTCGGCCATCCAGTACTCCTGCCACTTCTCGTCCTCGCCCGGCTTGACGAAGAACTCCATCTCCATCTGCTCGAACTCACGGGTCCGGAAGATGAAGTTGCCGGGAGTGATCTCGTTGCGGAAGGACTTGCCCATCTGCGCGATGCCGAACGGCGGCTTCTTGCGGGAAGTCTGCTGCACCTGGGCGAAGTTGGTGAAGATGCCCTGGGCGGTCTCGGGGCGCAGGTAGGCGACCGAGGCGGTGTCCTGGGACGGGCCGAGGTGGGTGGAGAGCAGGCCGGAGAACTGCTTGGGCTCGGTGAAGCCGCCCTTGTTGCCGCAGTGCGGGCAGTTCACGTCGGCGAGGCCGTTCGCCGGGAGCCTGCCGTGCTTGGCCTCGTACGCCTCTTCCAGGTGGTCCGCGCGGAAGCGCTTGTGGCAGGAGGTGCACTCGGTGAGCGGGTCGCTGAAGGTGGCGACGTGGCCGGACGCCTGCCAGACCTCGGGGGCCAGGATCACCGACGAGTCGAGGCCGACCACGTCTTCGCGCGAGGTGACCATGGCACGCCACCACTGGCGCTTGATGTTCTCCTTGAGCTCGACGCCCAGCGGACCGTAGTCCCAGGCAGCGCGGGAGCCACCGTAGATCTCACTGCAGGGGTATACGAAGCCACGGCGCTTGCTCAGGCTGACGATGGTATCGATCTTGTCGGCGGCCACGGTGCTCTCTTCATTACGACGACGAACGATGGACGGGCGGCGCCCTGACGCCTCAACGAGGGGTGGTGACCGGGAGACGGGTGGGCGAATAGTTCAGGGTACCGGCGGCCGTACCCCCCGGATCAAATCGGTTCCGGATCAAATCCGGCCCACTGTCGCCCCGCTCACACCCACCCCACCCCTTGTTGACAATCGTTTCCAACTTTGTTGAAAATGAGTGTCATGAACATACGCCGTCACATATCCACCGCGGCCCTCGCCGGAGTCTCGGTGATCGCGCTGCTGGCCCTCTCCGCCTGCTCCCCCGCCGGCGGGGTCCGCACCGAGGACGGCAAGCTGCGAGTGACAGCGTCCTTCTACCCCATGGAATTCCTCGCCCGGCAGATCGGCGGGGGGCACGTCGAGGTGACCGACCTCACCAAGCCCGGCGTCGAGCCGCACGACCTGGAGCTCACCCCACGGCAGACCGGCGAGCTCGGCGAGTCCGGCGCGATCGTCTACCTCAAGGGCCTGCAGCCCGCCGTGGACGCCGCCGTCGCACAGTCCGGCAACAAGAACGTCGCCGACGCCGCCTCGTTCACCTCCCTCGAAAAGCACGGCACCGAGGTCGACGGCCACCACCACACCACCGGCGACAACCACTCGCACTCCGAGGCCGAGGGCGGCAACGACCCCCACATCTGGCTCGACCCCGTGAAGTACGCCGAGGTCGCCAGGGGCGTGAACAAGACCCTCGCCAAGGCGGACCCGGGCCACCGGGCGGACTACCAGAAGAACACCGATGCCCTGGTGACGAAGCTGGACGGACTGGACAAGGACTTCCGCAACGGGCTGAAGAAGCGGTCCTCGGACACCTTCCTCACCACCCACGCGGCCTTCGGCTACCTCGCCGAGCGCTACGGGCTGACCGAGGAGGCCATCAGCGGCCTCGACCCCGAGTCCGAGCCCAGCGCCCACCGCATCAAGGACCTGCACACCCTCGCGAAGGAACACCACGTCTCCACGGTCTTCTTCGAGACGATCGCCAACCCGGCCACCGCCAAGGCCCTGGCCGGTGACCTGCACCTGAAGACCGATGTCCTCGACCCGCTGGAAGGGATCAACGACAAGTCCCGCGGCCGGGACTACTTCGGCGTGCAGCGCTCCAACCTCGCCGCGCTCCAGAAGGCGCTCGGCAGCAAGTGACGGCACCAACAAATGACGGCACGAGCAAGTCACGGCACGAGCAAGTGACGGCACCAACAAATGACGGACACCAGTAAGTGACGGACACCGCACAGCACGTGACGGAGGTCACCATGAATCACTCGCCCGCCCAGCCGGTCATCGACCTGCGCGGGGCCACCGCCTCCCTGGGCGGCCGCCCCGTGCTGCGCGGCATCGACCTGACGGTGCACACCGGCGAGGTCGTCGCGCTGCTCGGCGCCAACGGCTCCGGCAAGTCCACCGCCGTCCGCTCCGTGATCGGTCAGGTCCCGCTCACCGGCGGCGAGCTGGCCCTCTTCGGCACACCGTTCCGGCGGTTCAGGCAGTGGGCGCGGGTCGGGTACGTACCGCAGCGCACCACCGCGGCCGGCGGCGTCCCCGCCACCGTCCGCGAGGTCGTCACGGCCGGCCGGCTGGCCCGTACGAAGCTGGGCCTGCTGCGCAAGGCCGACCGGGCCGCGGTGCACCGCGCCCTGGAGCTGGTCGGCATGGCGGACCGCGCCCAGGACTCCGTGAACGCGCTCTCCGGCGGACAGCACCAGCGGGTACTGATCGCCCGCGCGCTGGCCGGCGAGCCCGAACTGCTGATCATGGACGAGCCGATGGCCGGCGTCGACCTGGCCAGTCAGGAGGTGCTCGCCTCCGCACTGCGCGAGCAGGTCGGCCGCGGCAGCACGGTGCTGCTGGTGCTGCACGAGCTGGGCCCGCTGGAGCCGCTGATCGACCGCGCGGTGGTACTGCGGGACGGCTGTGTCGTCCACGACGGCCCGCCGCCCGAGGCCGTGGGCCAGCATGCGCTGCCCGGCCATGACCATGTCCACCCACACGCCGGTGTGGCCGCGGAACCGATCCGGACGGGGCTGCTGAGCTGATGCCGCGATCTTCGGGGGACGACCCCCGCATCCCCAGCCGACACCCGAGCACCGGCTCACTTTCGCGAGGTCGACCGACATGGAAATCCTGAACTACGCCTTTATGCAGCGGGCCTTGATCGCCGCCCTGATCGTCGGCGTCACCGCCCCCGCCATCGGCATCTACCTCGTCCAGCGCCGCCAGGCCCTGATGGGCGACGGCATCGGCCATGTCGCGCTCACCGGCGTCGGCCTGGGCTTTCTGCTCAACACCAGCCCGGTGTGGGTGGCCACCGCCGTCGCCATCGCCGGCTCCGTGGTCATGGAGCTGATCCGCTGGTACGGCAAGACCCGCGGTGACCTCGCGCTGGCCATGCTGTTCTACGGCGGTATGGCGGGCGGTGTGATGCTGATGAACCTCTCCGACGCCGGCTCCAACGCCAACCTCGGCACCTACCTCTTCGGCTCGATCACCACCGTCTCGCCGCAGGACATGACGACGATCTACGTCCTGGCCGCGCTGGTGCTGGCGATCACGATCGGGCTGCGCCGTCAGCTGTTCGCCGTCTGCCAGGACGAGGAGTTCGCTCGGGTGACGGGCCTGCCGGTGCGGCTGCTCAATCTGCTGGTCGCCGTCACCGCCGCGGTCACCGTCACCGTCGCCATGCGCGTCGTCGGTCTGCTGCTGGTCAGCGCCCTGATGGTGATCCCGGTTGCGGCCGCCCAGCAGATCAGCCGCAGCTTCGCGGTCACCTTTGCGGTGGCCGTCGCGATCGGTGTCGCGGTCACCCTTACGGGCACCGCCACCTCGTACTACGTGGACGTGCCGTCCGGCGCCACGATCGTGCTCTTCGCCATCGCCCTGTTCGTGATCTTCACGGCGCTCGCCGCACCCCTCGCGAAAAAGCGCGCCAGGGCTGCCGCTGAGGACGCCAAGGGGTGCACTCTGGAGGTACCCCACGGCCGCTCCGCCACGGACGAGGTGAGCGTGGCCGGATGAGTACGGGTGGAGAGGTGCGGGCCGATAGCTTTCGGCAGACGGAGGTAACGGATGTAGGTGCCGGAGTCCGTGCAGAGGTAGGTGCCGGAGTCCGTGCAGAGGTACGTGTAGATGTACGGGTAAGCGTTCCACCGGTGGTCCGGTCATCACCTGGCACAATGGCGGGACGCACGTGCAGGGGGAAGTCCTGACGTCCTAGGGAGGCAACGGTGGCGACGAGCGCGGGATCTCCGGTACGCGGCCGGTCGACGCGGCAGCGGACCGCGGTGTCGGCCGCACTCGACGAGGTCGACGAGTTCCGCAGTGCACAAGAGCTGCACGACATGCTCAAGCACCGCGGCGACTCGGTCGGACTGACGACCGTCTACCGCACGTTGCAGTCGCTCGCCGACGCCGGCGAGGTCGATGTGCTGCGCACCAGCGAGGGCGAGGCGGTCTACCGCCGGTGCAGCACCGACGATCATCACCACCACCTCGTGTGCCGCGCCTGCGGCAAGGCCGTCGAGGTCGAGGGCCCCGCCGTCGAGAAGTGGGCCGACCAGATCGCCAGCGAGCACGGCTTCCAGGACGTGGCGCACACCATCGAGATCTTCGGGACCTGCGGCGAGTGCGCGGCTCAGGCCGCAGTCGAGCAATAGCGGTCAAGAATGCTGCATAAGAACGGGCTGCTCCGACCACGAGGCAGCCCGTTCATCATATGTACGCCATTGTGATCCTGTAGGGTTCACGGCCGGACTGCACCACCCTGGTGTTCCTCTCTATTTCCGTGGGGGCCGTGTGTCTTTTGAAGTTCAGCCAGCCGACCTTTCTGCATTTTCCAAGCAGCTGGAAAGGGCTGCGGCCGATGCGAATCACGCCTTGGACTACACGCGGCGTGAATGCTCGATCGGCACTTTCGACAAGGGGCCGATCTCGGCTTTGGCGAGCACCTTCGGAGGCGGCCATGACGGCGTCATGGCCAACGTGGAGTCCGCACTGAAGAAGGTGCATCACATTCTGGAGTCCTCGCAGCGGGAGATGGCGCGCAGCTCGTCCTACTACGAGCACACCGATCGCAGTGAAGCTTCGGAGCTGGACTCCACTTATCCGGCCTCCAAGCGATGACCGAGGATTCCATTTCTTCACCATACGCATAGTCGACTGCACGCAGCAGAAGCTCACAGGGGACCGGTTTGAGTTTTCAGGATGTGTCAGAGCCGACCAGCAGGCTCGTCAAGCCCCAGGTTGACGGAGACAAGGAGGAGCCGGGGTCCCTCTATCGCGATCTGACGTCCTACGGCGATGCACTCAGTCCGTCTGCGATGATCAGCAAGGGGCTGGAGCTTGCCTTCGATTTCAATCCGGTGGATGAGGCGAAGAAGCTACTCGGGGGAAATTGGGAAGAGTACGCACAGTGCGCCAAGGCATGGGGGGCGTTGGGGAATTTCTGTGCCGATCTCTCGGAGAACCTGGAGTCCGGCAACAAGGCACTCGATGCCACCTGGTCGGGGAATGCCGCAGACTCGGCATATACCTACGTCGACACGCTGGCCAAGGACATCTCCGCCATGAAGGAGTCCTTCGACGGGCTCAAGGAGCAATATCAGCAGGTGACGGAGGCCGTGTGGCATGCCGCGGAAGCCTGCGGCGATCTACTGAGCGGAATTCTCGACCTTGCGCTGGTTGCGGCCATTACGGCTGCTGCCGGAGCTGCCACCAGCTTCACGTTGTTCGGGCCAGTCATCGCGGCAGGTGCTGTCGCCGCCGAGGTCGTAGCAATGATCAATCTCTGGGGAAAGCTGACAGTGCTGGTAACCGAGGTGCAGAGCATTGTCAGCGGCTCGGTGGGAACGGTGGTTCAGCTGACCCGCTTCCACGCGGCGAATATGGAGAAATTTCCCCTGCCCGGAAAGGGATACGACAACCCGGCGGTCTGAACGAGCCGAGTGAGGATGGGAAAGCCGATGAGCAAAAATGACGATGAACCCCGCGTAGGCGATGACGAGTTCGTGCCTCTCACCCGCGATCCCGCCATGGCTCGCGTCCTGAGGAAGCAGCTGGAGGTGCTGGCCGACGGCAAGGGCGGCCAAGTACTGGCGGAGATGGCCCGAGAGGTCCTGTCGGGGCGGATTGGACTCCGCGAAGCAGTACAGGTCGGCGCCTACGAAGAAGAACTCGTACGAAACGTCGGCACGTTCCAGCAGAAGTGGGACGAGATGTCGGCTGAGGAGCGCGCACACGCCGAGAAGGAGGGCACCAAGTTTCTGGAGGAGCAGCGTGCGGAAATTGAGCAGGAGCGCCGTGAACGCGGGCGTGAGACGCAGGCCAAGAGCCGGCACAGTGCGGGTACGTTCAGCGCGTACTAGCGCGGCCCTTCCCCGTATGACGACCCCGGTATGACGACTGCGCGGCGAAGCTGGAGGATTTGATGAGTTCGGAGCTGCCGGATCTCGACCCGTCGTCCGCGGCGGACGAAATGGCACTGCGGGAGCGAGGGCAATTCACGTCCTTGCTTCTGGGAGCCGGCGTACTGATCCCCTTGGGACTTGTCGTCATGGCGGTGATGACGGGGAGGCATCTGTGGGTGGTCCTGCTCAATCTGGTGGGCATGTACGGCGGCCTGTTCGTCATGGTGCGAGGCTGGCGGCACGATCGCGCGCGGCTGGTCAACGTGGGCGGCTGGCTCATGGCCGGGTCGCTCGCGTTGTGTCTGGTGGTGTTGTCCCTGTTGGCGTGAGGGACAACACCACGACCAAGAGATGACGTCGCCCAACGGCGTACGCACGGAACGGGCCGCCCCGGTGACTGGGGGCGGCCCGTTTCGCGCGTACGGACACCTCTGCGCGCGGGCGCGCGCCCGCGGACGCCTTATGTGGCCGACTGCCCATTCGGCTCCGGAGCGGCGCCGAAGCGGCGGTCCCGCTTTGCGTACTCCAGGCACGCGTCCCACAGGTTCCGGCGGTCGAAGTCCGGCCAGAGGATGTCCTGGAACACCATCTCGGCGTAGGCGCTCTGCCAGATCAGGTAGTTCGAGGTCCGCTGCTCACCCGACGGCCGGACGAAGAGGTCCACATCCGGCATGTCCGGGTAGTACATGTACTTCGCGATGGTCTTCTCGTTGACCTTCGACGGGTCCAGCTTTCCGGCCCGTACGTCCGCGGCGATCGCCGCGGCCGCGTCCGCGATCTCCGCACGACCGCCGTAATTCACGCAGAAATACAGCGTCATTGCGTCATTGTTCTTGGTCTGCTCCTGGGCGACCTGGAGCTCCTGCACCACGGACTTCCACAGCTTCGGCATCCGGCCGACCCACCGGATACGGATACCGAGCGCATCCATTTCGTCCCGGCGCCGCCGGATCACATCGCGGTTGAAGTTCATCAGGAAGCGGACCTCGTCGGGCGAGCGCTTCCAGTTCTCCGTCGAGAAGGCGTACAGCGAAAGGTTCTTCACGCCCATCTCGATGCAGCCCTTGAGGACGTCCATGACGACGCCCTCGCCGACCTTGTGGCCCTCCGTGCGCGGCAGCCCGCGCTCCTTGGCCCACCGGCCGTTGCCGTCCATGACCACGGCCACATGGTTCGGGACGAGCTCACCGGGGATCTTCGGCGGCCGTGCACCGGAGGGGTGCGGCTCGGGCGTCTCGTACTCGCGCCGATTGCGGCCCAGAATCCCGCGTCGTGCCATGCGGCCCACTTCTCCTATGTGTCGCTTCGGGGGGTCGGTGTGTGATTGCTCTATTGCTCTACGTACCGGAGGGAGCGCAGGCCCCGCTCCAGATGCCAGTGCAGATACGCCGTGACCAGCCCGCTGCCCTCCCGGGCATGGCGGGCCTCGCAGGCGTCCGCGGTCTCCCAGTCGCCGGTCAGCAGCGCGCTGAGGAGCCCGATGGCCTCTGAGGAGGGTACGACGCTTCCGGGCACCCGGCAGTCGCCGCATATCACCCCGCCCGACGCGACCGAGAAGAACCGGTTGGGGCCGGGCAGCCCGCACCGCGCGCAACTGTCGAAGCTCGGCGCGTAGCCGTTGACGGCGAGCGAGCGCAGCAGGAACGCATCGAGGACGAGGTGCGGTGCGTGCTCGCCGCGGGAGAGCGTCCGCAGACCGCCCACCAGCAGCAGGTACTGCTGTACGGCCGGCTCGCCCTCGTGGTCGGTGAACCGCTCGGCGGTCTCCAGCATGGCCGTGCCGGCCGTGTAGCGGGCGTAGTCGGTGACGATCCCGCCACCGTACGCGGCGATCGTCTCGCTCTGCGTACACAGCGGGAGCCCGCGCCCGACGAGCTCGCTGCCGCGGGCGTAGAACTGCACATCGACGTGCGAGAACGGTTCCAGCCGCGCCCCGAACTTCGACTTGGTGCGCCGTACGCCACGGGCCACGGCACGGACCCGGCCGTGGCCGCGGGTGAGCAGCGTGATGATCCGGTCCGCCTCACCCAGCTTCTGGGTGCGCAGCACGATGCCGTCGTCGCGGAACAGACTCATGCGGCCATTGTTCCGCATGGCGGGGGCTCCGACGCTGTCGGCTGTCCTTGGGGACACTGTCGGCTGCCCTTGCGGACACTGTCGGCTGAGTTTTGTCGGGTGCGGTGCCGCTCCGCTAGGGCCGTTCGCCCCGCGTCTGCTCCGCCAGCGCCGTGGTCAGCTGGCGGGCGACCTCCATCGAGCAGCGGCCCAGCTCGACGAGCGGCGGCATATAGCGATGCGCGATCGATACGGGGTCGGGGCGGAGGGACGGCAGGACGACCCCGGCCCGGGCGAGCGCCTCCCGCAATTCCGTCGTGACGGTTTCTACTTCTTTGAACTGGTGCATGGTCGCCTGCGCCTTTCGCGAGGGGTTTCACTGTTCGCATGCAGAGCGTGACGCTGCGGAACTACGCTGCGCAATGGGAAAGGCACTACAACTGCCGTGCAGGCACAGGGAGTTAGCCATGGCCAATGGCTCACGGATGGCGGCATGGGAACACTGGGGCGCGGAGCTCAAGTACCGCCGGGAGCTCGCCGGTATGACGCAGGGCGAACTGGGAGGGCGGGTGTTCGTCTCCGGCGGCTACATCGGTCAGTTCGAGCAGGCGATCCGCAAACCGCAGCTCGATGTGGCGATCCGGATCGACGAGGTTCTACAAACCGACGGCTTTTTCGAACGGGCCTGGCGCAAGCTGATCGATGACAAGCGGTACCCGGATTACTTCACGGCGGTGGCGGATCTGGAGCGGCTGGCGACGAAGATCTGCGAGTTCGCACCGGCGATCGTGCCTGGGCTGCTCCAGAAGGCGCCGTACACACGGGCAGTCATGCGCGCGGGCGATCCGTTCGCGGGGGACGAGCAGATCGAGGAAGCGGTACGCAACCGACTGGATCGGGCCGTCATCTTCAAGGGCGCTACACGACCCGTGTATTGGGCGGTACTGCATGAGGCTGCCCTCCGGGTCCCCGTAGGCGGCCCGAGCGCTATGACCGAGCAACTGAATCACATCGCGCAGCTCGTTCGCGAGCACACGATCCTCGTGCAGATTCTCCCGTTCGCTGCGGGTCCATACCCTTCCATGGGCAAGATGCTGCGGCTCCTTGAGTTCGATGACGCCCCACCAACCGCCTATACAGAAGGCGTTCATTCAGGGAATTTGCTGGACGATCCGGCCGTAGTGAAGCGCGTACAGGCGGACTACGATCTGGTCAGGGCCGCCGCACTGTCGCCAGAGGCGTCCCTGGCCCTGATCGAATCGGCGGTGGAGGACTACAGACGATGCACGAGTGCGACCTGAGTAACGCTCGGTGGCGTAAGAGCAGCTACAGCGACGACAAGGGTGGCGAATGCGTCGAGGTCGCCCACGACTTCCCGGGCGCCGCCACTTGGCGCAAGAGCAGCTACAGCGACCAGAACGGCGGCAGCTGCATCGAGGTCGCCGACGGCCACCCCGGCCTCGTCCCCGTCCGCGACAGCAAGGACCCCCACGGGCCCGCCGTGACTTTCCTGGCGCCCGGCTGGTCCGCATTCATCGGGGCCGTCAAGAACGCGCATTTCCGAACCACCTGACCGGGTTTCACGAACCGATCACAACAGGCACACACCGGCCCCTTCATCTGCCCTAGATGAAGGGGGCCACATCAGGCTATGGTCCGGGCATCACGGGCGGAAGGCGACCTTCCGCTCTTCTCAGTCTCCCTTGAAAACTGCATCTCACAGCACGTCAGCTCCCCGGTAGCATCCTGCGGTAATCGGCATTGTGTAGCCAGGGCCGGCCGACCCTGTCAGTACCCCAATTGAGGATCTCGATGACATCCATACCGGAGGCGTTGCTTTGGTGCCTGAGCGCAGGTACGGCCGCCGCCGTGGTCCTGGCGGCGATATCGATCCGGGCGAGCGGCCAGCGCAGAGCCCTGACGGCTCGGCTGTCAGCCGCTGAGGAACAGAGCAGCGCCACGCTCCACAGCAATACGGAGCTTTCGGCTCGGCTGCGCGCCACCGATGCCGAGATCCGGCATCTGGCCGGGACTCGGCTCCCCGACCTGGCGATGGCGCTGGCCCACCCGCATGTGCGGGAGCGGGGGCTGCAGGACGCGCGGTTCGCCGGGTCGGAGACCGACCAGGCGCTCAACGCCGTACTGGAGCAGGCCGGCGAGGCCATCACCAAGGAGCGGACCCGCGTCGACGCGGCCGCCCAGTCCACCCTCCGGGGCGCGACCACCACCATCCAGGCGCTGCTCTACCAGCTTCAGTCGGCGCTGCAGGAGATGCAGCACCGTTACGACGATCCGGCCCTCGCCCAGGGCCTGTTGAACGCCGACTTCCTCAACGAGCAAGCGCTGCGGCGTATTCAGGTCACCGGTGTCGTGTGCGGCGCCTGGCCGGGGCTGACCCGGGAGGACTCCTACCTCGCCGAGCTGGTCGTCGGCGCCAGCTCCCGGCTGCGCGGCTACGAGCGCGTCACGATCAGCAATCAACTTCGTGACCCGGTCGCCGTCGTCGCGCGGGCCGTCGAGCCGATCGCGATCACGATCACCGAGCTGCTGGCCAACGCACTACACCACTCGCACCGTGAACTGCCCGTCACCGTCACCCTCCAGCAGGGCAACCGCGGTGCCTCGGTCATCATCGACGACTACGGCGTCGGTATGCACGACGACGAGATCAAGGCGGCGATGGAGCTGTTGGCGGGCGATGACGACCTGCTGCTGACCCAGCTCGGTGACCCGCCGCGGTCCGGGTTCGCGGCGGCCGGTCGGCTGGTGCGCCAGTACGGCTACGGCGTGCACGTCGAGCCGTCGCCGTACGGCGGTGTGCGGGCAGTCGTGCACATCCCGGGTGACCCCCTCCTCACCGTCCTTGACGAGAGCGCCCAGCCCATGTCCGTGATGGCTCCTCTGCCGCATCGTTCCGCGGTGCCGGACCGGTCCGCCTCGGTGCTGTCGGCCGGCGGCACAGCACCGTCTCCGGCCGCGGGCGAAGCACCCGCCGCGGCCACTGCACCGGGTCCGCGCCATGGCGACCGGCTCGATGCCGCACTGTCTGCCGAACCGGCCGCCGAACCGGCCGCCCCGACCGAGGGTGAACTCCCGCGCCGGCGCCGCCGTAAGCCCGTATCCGAGCTTGACGAGAGCGCCTCGCACGCCGAATCGGTTCCCCCCCTCTCCCCGGAGGAGACCGGAACCCGCTGGGCCGCGCTCCAGCAGGGCACCGAATCCGGCCGAGCCGCCGCGCAGTCAGCCACCCCTCACAGTCCCGAAGGGAACGCCCAGTCATGAAAAGCCCCACCCGCCGCCGTGTTGCCGAGGACAAGTCCTGGGTGCTGGCGCCGCTCCTGGAGTTGCCGCATGTGATCCACGCTGCCGTCATCTCCGGCGACGGATTCATCGAGGGCTGCTCGCCCGGCCTGGAGCGTGACTCCGCCGAGGGTGTCGCCGCGATGATGTCCGCGCTGCAGGGCGCGGGGCGGGCCGTCACCGCGGCGTTCGCCGGGAAGGGCGACACCCGGCTGCGGCAGACCGTCATCGAGTCCAACGACGGCTTCGTCTTCGCGATACCGGCCGGCGAGAACACCTGCCTGGCCGTCTTCGCCGCCCCGGAGGTGAACATGGGAGTCGTCGCACACCATATGCAGGTCCAGGTGACGACCCTGGGCAACAAGGTCATGAACAGCCCGGCTCGGGACCTCGGTAAGCCGGCATGACCCCGCGCCAGAACAGCGGGCGGCGCCTCGTGCCGGCCTATCTCGCGACCGGCGGGCGCGCCCAGCCCAGCCGTAACACGTTGGACCGGCTCACCCTGCTGCACAGCGCGGGGATGCCGACCACCAGTGAGGTACGCCCCGAGGAGCGCCGCATCCTGGAGCTCCTGGAACCCGGTGCGCTGTCTCTGGCCGAGGTCGCCGCCCATCTTCAGCTGCCCGTCAGCGTGGTGAACGTGCTGGTGGCCGACCTTGTCGATGCCGGGCGGCTGCACGCCCGTGTCCCCATTCCCGAAGCCGAGCAATTCGACCGGCACTTCCTGGAGAGGGTTCTCGATGGACTCCGCTCTCTCAAGTGCTAGCGCCGCCACCGGCGCGAGCACCGGCAACAAGTACCTCTCCGGCGAGCACCAGACACTGGTCAAGCTGCTGGTCGCGGGGCCGTTCGGGGTCGGCAAGACCACGCTCATCCGCGCGCTGTCGGAGACCCCGCCGCTGCACACCGAAGAGGTCATGACCCAGACCGGTGCGATCGTCGACGATCTCGCCGGTGTCCGGGAGAAGACCACCACCACCGTCGCCATCGACTTCGGGCGGCTGACCCTGCCCGGGGACCTGGTGCTGTATCTGTTCGGCACGCCCGGACAGAAGCGTTTCCGTCCCCTGTGGCAGGACATCGCCCGCGGCGCGCTGGGCGCCCTGGTCCTCGCGGACACCCGCCGGCTCGCGGACTCCTTCGAGGTGATGGACATCGTGGAGGAGGCCGGACTGCGTTATGCGGTGGCGGTCAATGTCTTTCCCGACGCGCCCCAGTACGACATCGAAAAGCTCCGCGAGGCGCTCGATCTGCATCCCGGGACGCCGCTGGTGCTGTGCGATGTCCGCGACCGGCGGCAGTCCGTTGATGCGCTGATCGCGCTCGTCGGACATGTCCTGGCCCACACCCCCGAGGAGAACCCGAACCCGTGACTTCCCCGCACCAGCCGCAAGGTGCGCTGCGGCAGCCAGGTAACACGCCGCAGCAGCAGGGCGCCACGCCGCCACCGGGCTGCCCGGCACACGCCGCCGCACCACCGCAGCAGCAGGCACCGGGCCGGCTCGACGCGCAGACGCCGGTGAAGTTCTACGGACCGGACTTCGCCGCCGACCCGCACCGCTTCTACGCGCATCTGCGGCAGTACGGCGCGCTGGCGCCCATCGAGATCGCGCCCGAGGTGACCGCGATGCTGGTCACCGACTACCGGGCGGCGCTCGACCTGCTGCACGACGACACCACCTGGTCCAAGGACTCCCGCGGGTGGATGCAGACCATCCCGGCGGACTCGCCGATCCTGCCGGTGCTGGGCTGGCGGCCCAATGCGCTCTACAGCGACGGCCCCGCGCACGTCCGCTACCGGGACGTCATCGTCGACAGCTTCCGGCTCGTCGAACCGCATGAGCTGCGCGCCCGTGTCCAGCACGCCGCGGACACCCTCATCCAGCAGTTCGGCGCACGCGGCGAAGTAGAACTGATCGCCGGCTACGCGCGGCTGCTCCCGGTGCTGATGTTCAACAACCTTTTCGGGCTGCCCGACTCCTACAGCGACCGGCTCGTCGAGGCCCTCGGCACAGCGGTCGACGGCAATTCGCCCGAGGAAGCCACCGCGGCCAACGAGACGTTCACCCAATACATGATGGAGCTGGTCGACTCGAAGAAGGCCGCGCGCGGGCCGGACCTGACCTCCTGGTTCATGGATCACCCCAACGCGCTCAGCGACGAGGAAGTGATCCACAGCATCGTCCTCACGTTGGCTTCCGGCCACGAACCGCTCGTCGGCCTCATCGGCAATGCGCTCTCGCGGATGCTCTCCGACGACCGCTACTACAACACCCTGTCCGGCGGCGCGCTGACCGTGCACGACGCGATCAGCGAGGTGTTGTGGAACGACCCGCCGCTGACCAACATCTCCGCCCACTTCCCGGTCCGCGATGTCTTCTTCCACGGCACCTGGGTGCGCGCCGGACAGCTGGTGATGGTGTCCTACGCGGCCGCCAACAGCCAGTTCGACACCCCATCGCCGGGGACGCTCGGCTCGGGTGGCGGCTCGCACCTCTCGTGGGCGGCCGGCCCGCACGCCTGTCCCGTGCAGCGGCATGCGCTGCTGATCGCCACGACGGCTATCGAGCGGCTCACCGCCTGGCTCTCTGACATCGAACTCGCCGTGGACGTCAGCGAGTTGAAGTGGCGCAACGGCCCGTTCCAGCGGTCCCTCACCGCGCTCCCTGCTCGCTTCACCCCCATCACCCCCGACCAGGCAGGAGCCACCCCATGGGACACCCGCTCGTCGCCCTCGACCCCGGGGGATCCGACATCTACGCAGAGGCAGAGCGCCTCCGTGCACTAGGGCCGGTCAGCCGGTTCGTCACGGGCGGCCTGGCGAGCCTGCCGATCCGGCTGATGTCGCACTGATCCACCCGCGCGGCGCGCTTGCCGAACGCCCCCGTCCCCCTTGGGGGAGGCGGGGGCGTTCGCTTGCCCGGGCGGCCGGTCAGCCGCGGGTCACTGCGCTCAGGACGGTGTGCGGGCCGCCGCCAGCAGCCGTTCCGTATCGCCCGTGCTGAGCATCAGGGCGCTGCCGACCGTAGCGAGTACTTCGTGTTCGGCGGGGCTGTAGGAGCCGTCGGCGAGGGCGATCCGGGCGCCCTGGAGGAGCAGCGATTCGCGGCCCGCGGGCGCGAGGTGCGGGGCGAGCGGCTCCAGGGACTCATGGAGCTCTATGGCCAGCGCGGTGCCGCAGGGGTCGAGGCCGTGGTGGCCGAAGTGGCCGCCGGTGACCGCGTCGTAGGTGCCGGACAGCCGACCGGTTTCGGCGGCGAGGGCGGCGAGGAGGGTGAGGAGGTGGTCCTCGGAGCAGTCCGCGAAGCCGGCCGCGCGGACCGTCTCGACGGCGGCGTCGCGGACCGCGCGGGAGGACGTACCGCCGGCGGCCAGCACGGCGAGAGTGACGGTGTGGACGGCGTCCCGGAGCATCGCGGAGAAGCGGACGGTGGTGGGGTGGTCGAGGGCGTCCAGACCGAAGTGGCCGTGGCAGGCGGAGCACTCCACGACGGGGCCGGTGACCCCGCGGGAGAGGACCGGGATGCCGAGGACGGTGAGGCGGCGCTGGCCGCTCCGGCGCCGGTAGTTGCGGTCCCCGCCGCAGTCCGGGCAGAAGAATTCACCGTCGGCGACGGTACGCCAGGACGTGCGCACGCCCATCACACACATCTTGTGCATCGCGTCAGCCCTCCGTAGTCACCCGTAGCCCTCACGGCACGGGAAGTGCCCCCATGACCCCGCCCCCTAGTGGACGTGATGTTAGCCACATCCTTGATGCGGCGTCAGCCTCTCGTACCGGACATTGGCCGGAAGGTGAACGGCTCCGCCCGTCCGAGGGGAGCGGGGCGGAGCCCGTGGTACGCGCTACGGGGACCGGGGCTCGGCGGGCTTGCGAGGTCGGCGCCGCGGGCTCGGGGGCACGCAGTGCGCCCCCGCAGCTCCGTGTGAGCTACGGGGGCGCCGTGCGCAGTGGGCTGCGGCCGGGTCAGCGACCTGCGCGGTTGACCGCGGAGACGACCGCCTTCAGCGAGGCACGGGTGGTGTTCGGGTCGATGCCGATGCCCCACAGCACCTTGTCGCCGATCGCGCACTCGATGTACGAGGCGGCCTGCGCGGAGGCTCCTTCGCTCATCGTGTGCTCCTGGTAGTCCAGCAGGCGTACGTCAATGCCGATGCCCTGGAGCGCGTCGAAGAAGGCCGAGATGGGGCCGTTGCCGGCGCCCGTCAAGACGGTGTCCTGGCCGTCGACGACCGCCTCGACGGTGAGCGCGTCGATACCGTCCCGGTCGGTCGTGGTCTGACCGGTCTTGACCTGGATGCGGCCCCACGGGTTCTCGGGGTTGGGCAGGTACTCGTCCTGGAAGGCGGACCAGATGGCGGCCGGGGTGACCTCGCCGCCCTCGGAGTCGGTCTTCTCCTGGATGATCCGGGAGAACTCGATCTGCATCCGGCGCGGCAGGTCCAGCTTGTGGTCGTTCTTCAGGACGTAGGCGATACCGCCCTTGCCGGACTGCGAGTTGACGCGGATGACGGCCTCGTAGGAGCGGCCGACGTCCTTGGGGTCGATGGGCAGGTACGGCACCGCCCACTCGATCTCGTCCACGGTCTTGCCGGCGGCCTTCGCCTCGGCCTCCATGGCGTCGAAGCCCTTCTTGATGGCGTCCTGGTGGGAGCCGGAGAAGGCGGTGTAGACCAGGTCGCCCGCGTAGGGGTGGCGCGGGTGGACCTCCATCTGGTTGCAGTACTCGCTCGTCCGACGGACCTCGTCGATCTGCGAGAAGTCGATCTGCGGGTCGACGCCCTGGGAGAACAGGTTCATGCCCAGCGTCACCAGGTCGACGTTGCCGGTGCGCTCACCCTGCCCGAACAGGCAGCCCTCGATGCGGTCAGCGCCGGCCATGATCGCCAGCTCGGCGGCGGCCACGGCCGTACCGCGGTCGTTGTGCGGGTGCACCGACAGGCATACGTGCTCGCGGCGGGACAGGTGGCGCGACATCCACTCGAAGCGGTCGGCGTGCGTGGACGGCGTGGAGCGCTCGACGGTGGCGGGCAGGTTCAGGATGATCTCGCGGCCCTCCTCGGGCTGCCAGACGTCCATCACCGCCTCGCAGACCTCCAGCGCGAAGTCCAGCTCGGTGTCGGTGAAGATCTCCGGGCTGTACTGGTAGCCGAAGATCGTCTCGTCGCCCAGGATCTTGTCGGCGTACTCCATGACCAGCCGGGTGCCGTCCACGGCGATCTGCTTGACCTGCTCCTTCGAGCCGCGGAAGACGACCCGGCGGAAGACCGGGGCGGTGGCGTTGTACAGGTGGACGGTGGCGCGGTGGGCGCCGCGCAGCGACTCGACGGTGCGCTCGATCAGCTCCTCGCGGGCCTGCGTCAGGACGGAGATCGTCACGTCCTCGGGGATCGCGCCCTCTTCGATGATCGAGCGGACGAACGCGAAGTCCGTCTCACCGGAGGACGGGAAACCGACCTCGATCTCCTTGTAGCCCATGCGCACCAGCAGATCGAACATCTCGCGCTTGCGGGCCGGCGACATCGGGTCGATCAGTGCCTGATTGCCGTCCCGCAGGTCGGTCGACAGCCAGCGGGGCGCGACCGTGATGCGGTTGTCCGGCCACGTACGGTCGGGGATGTCGACGGCTTCGTAGCGGCCGTACTTGTGGACCGGCATCCCGGAGGGCCGCTGCAGCTGCGTCGCATTGGTGACCGGGGTGGGGCGGCCGACGGCGCTGTCTGCGGGGCTCGACGGATTCGTCATGGTGCGTGGGGCTCCTCGTGTGTCCGCTGGGGGTCCCCCTGCTCCTCGGGAGCCAGGGAGAGGCCGACGGGGCGAAAAGATCGCAACACCGAACTCCGCGGGGAGGGGGTCGGCCTACGACTACAGGCCCTCGCCGCGGCAGCTAAGGAGAAGCAGCCCGAAATGCATGATGCACAGCACCTTAGCCGAGGTACGGCCCGTGTGGCGGTCGCGTATCAGTATGCGGGACCGGACGGACGTTGTTCCCCAATTGCGACCAACCACACTTTTTCGGGAATTTCGGCCGCAGGCAGTGACAGCCGCATCACACAGTGCCACCGTTTGTCCATGGACCTCAATGACGCACAGCCGGATCCCGCCACCTGCCACACCCCCGTCTTCTGCACGATCATCCCGCCGCACATCCTCGACAACCTGGCACAGTCCGACGACCCGGCCCGGCACGAACCCGCCCGCCGCACCCTGGAGCACGACCACGCACGGCGTACCCAGCGCCGCGAGATCGCGGCCCGCGGCCTCACCCCCGGCGAGCCCGGCGCCGCCACCGACAAGCCCCACCGCACCATCTACGACGCCCGCCACCAGGAGACCCTGCCCGGTCACAAGGTGCACGCGGAGTCGGACGGCCCCGCCAAGGACGCCTCCGTCAACCGCGCCCACGCCGGACTCGGCGCCACCTTCGAGCTCTACCTCAAGGCCTACGGCCGCAAGTCCATCGACGGCGCCGGCCTGCCGCTCGATGCGACCGTCCACTATGGCCAGAAGTACGACAACGCCTTCTGGGACGGCCAGCGGATGGTCTTCGGCGACGGCGACGGCGACCTGTTCAAGGACTTCACCATCCCCGTCGACGTCATCGGCCACGAACTCACCCACGGCGTCAC
This sequence comes from Streptomyces sp. NPDC054765, assembly GCF_053612065.1. Taxonomy (NCBI): domain Bacteria; kingdom Bacillati; phylum Actinomycetota; class Actinomycetes; order Kitasatosporales; family Streptomycetaceae; genus Streptomyces; species Streptomyces sp. NPDC054765. Next base: position 59,853 of record NZ_JBSHBP010000009.1, read on the forward strand.
GCAGTACACCGCCAACCTCACCTACGACGGCCAGTCCGGCGCCCTCAACGAGTCCGTCTCCGACGTCTTCGGCGTGCTGATCAAGCAGTACGCCCTCGGGCAGACCGCCGACCAGGCCGACTGGCTGATCGGCGCCGACCTCCTCGGCCCGAACGTCACCGGCAAGGCGCTGCGCTCGATGAAGGCCCCGGGCACCGCGTACGACGACGACGTCCTGGGCAAGGACCCGCAGCCCGCCACGATGAAGGGCTACGTCCGCACCACCGACGACAACGGCGGCGTCCACATCAACTCCGGTATCCCCAACCACGCCTTCTACCTGGCCGCCACCGCCCTCGGCGGCAAGGCCTGGGAGCGGGCCGGACAGGTCTGGTACGACGTCCTGACCGGCGGCAAGCTCACCACGAATGCCCAGTTCGCCGACTTCGCCGGGCTCACCGTCAAGGCCGCCCAGGCCCGCTTCGGCGCCGGCGACGAGCACGAGGCGATGGTCAAGGCCTGGACGCAGGTCGGCGTGACCCCCAAGTAGCGGCGCCACGAGGTCCGCGGTGCGGGTGTCGCCGGCAGCCGCGCCCGCACCGCGCACGGTGAACGCGACCGTACGGGGTAGAAGTCCGTCGGAGACGTCGGAGGAGTCCGTTATGCGTATTCATGTTCACCGCACCGGTGGCTTTGCGGGCATCGACCGCCGCGCCGAGGTCGACACCTCGGGCCGCCCCGATGCCCACGACTGGCAGTCCCTCGCCGAACGCGCCGTCGCCACCGCCCGCACCGAGCCACCCGTCGGAGTCCCGGACGGCTTCAGCTACCGGATCACGGTCGACGGGCGGACGGTGTACTGCGCCGATCCGCGGCTCACGGACGAACAGCGGACGCTGATCACCAAGGTGATGAAGGAAGGGGCGTAGCGGCCGGGGCGCCCCCGCGCCCCACCGCCCGCCGGCACCGGCAGCCCCTCGCGCCCCAACTGCCGCACACCGACTGCCTCTTGACACTGTTACCGGCGGTCACAAAGATCCGCCACATGACAACGGTGCCGGTCTCCCCCACGCCCCTGCCCCGCTTCCCCCGTGACTTCGTGTGGGGGGTGTCCACCTCCGCCGCGCAGATCGAGGGGGCGGTGGCGGAAGACGGGCGGGGGCGGTCCGCATGGGACGTCTTCGCCGCGCAGGCCGGGCGCATCAAGGACGGCTCGGATGCCCGGGTGGCGACCGACCACTACCACCGGTACCCGCAGGACGTGCGGCTGCTACAGGCGCTCGGGGTCGGAGCGTACCGCTTCTCGGTGGCCTGGCCGCGGGTGGTGCCGGACGGGGACGGGCCGGTCAACAAGGCCGGGCTGGACTTCTACGACCGGCTGGTGGACGCGTTGCTGGCGGCGGGGGTCGCCCCCGTGCCGACGCTCTTCCACTGGGACACCCCGCAGGCGCTGGAGGAGCGCGGCGGCTGGCTCGTACGGGAGACCGCCGAGCGCTTCGCGGCGTATGCGGACGTGGTGGCGGGACGGCTCGGGGACCGGGTGGAGCGCTGGATCACGCTCAACGAGCCCGCCGAGGTGACCTTGCTGGGGTACGGGCTGGGACAGCACGCACCGGGGCGGCAGCTGCTGTTCGAGGCGCTGCCCGCGGCGCATCACCAGCTGCTGGGGCACGGGCTGGCCGTGCAGGCGCTGCGGGCCCGCGGGGCGGCGGACATCGGTATCGCCAACTCCCACGGGCCGACCTGGACGGCGAGCACGTCGGAGGCGGACACCACGGCGGCCGGTCTCTACGACCTGCTGCTCAACCGGCTGTTCGCGGAGCCGGTGCTGCTGGGGCGGTATCCGGACGAGGGGCTGGCGGCGCTGCTGCCGGGGCCGGTCGCCGAGGACCTGAAGGTCATCTCGCAGCCGCTGGACTGGTACGGGATCAACTACTACCAGCCGACGCTGGTGGGCGCCCCTACGGCGGACGGCGCCGGGGCGGCCGACTTCGGCGGGATCCGGCTTCCGCCGGAACTGCCCTTTGCGCCCCGGGAGATCGAAGGGTATCCGCGGACCGACTTCGGGTGGCCGGTGGTGCCGGAGGCGCTGACCGAGCTGCTGGTGTCGTTCCGGGAGCGGTACGGGGACCGGCTGCCACCCGTCGTGATCACCGAGAACGGCTGCTCCTACGAGGGGATCGAGGACCGCGAGCGGATCGCGTTCCTGGACGGGCACCTGCGGGCGTTGCATGCGGCGATGGCGGCCGGGGTGGACGTCCGCGGGTACTTCGTGTGGTCGCTGATGGACAACTTCGAGTGGGCGGAGGGGTACGCCCGGCGCTTCGGTCTGGTGCATGTCGACTACGCGACCCTGGAGCGGACGCCCAAGGCCTCGTACCACTGGCTGCGGGATGTGCTGCGGGAGCAGGGCCGGGGATGAGCACACCCGCGGCTCCCGAGGCGCTCACGGAGCCGTCGGAGCCGGCCGGGCGCGGCTGGACCGCCGCGCTGTCGCTGGCCAACGGGGCGATCTGGGCCGGGTGGTACGGGCCGCTGCAGATCCTGCTCGCCCTGCAGGCGGCGGAGCTCGCGCCGCCGGGAACGTCCAAGGAGTCGGTGCTCGCATGGGTGACGGCGACGGGGGCCGCCGTCTCGATGGTGTCCAACCCGCTGTTCGGGGCGCTGTCGGACCGTACGGCCTCGCGCTTCGGGCGGCGTACCCCGTGGATCGTCGCGGGGGTCGCGGGCGGGGCCGGCGCGCTCGTACTGCTGGCGGGGGCGGACACGGTGCCCGCGATGGCGCTGGGCTGGTGTCTGGTGCAGCTCACCCTCAATGCGGCGTTCGCGGCGATCACGGCGGCGGTGCCCGACCGGGTGCCGCACCGGCAGCGCGGGGCGGTGGGCGGCTGGCTGGGCGCCGCGCAGATCCTGGGCGTGGTGGCCGGTACGGGCCTGGCGACGGCCGCGGGCGGCGTGACCGCGGGCTATCTCGCCTGCGCCGGCTTCGCGCTGCTGGGCACCCTCCCGTATGTGCTGCTGCACCGGGACATGGTGCTGCCGGCCGGGCGGCGCCCGGCACTGAGCGTACGGATCCTGCTCGCCGGGTTCTGGATCAGCCCGCGCCGCCATCCCGATCTGGGCTGGGCCTGGCTGACCCGGTTCCTGCTCAACCTCGGCAACGGGCTGGCCCTGCTGTACCTGCTGTACTACCTGCGGGATGTGCTGCACCGGCCGGACCCGGGGGGCGGGGTGCTGGTGCTGACCGCCGTCAACGGCGTGACCCTGCTGGGGACGGTCGTCGTCGGGGGTTTCTGGTCGGACCGGGTCGGGCGGCGGCAGCCGTTCGTGCTGTGGTCCGGGGTGATCATGGCGGTGGCGACCGGGCTGCTGGCCGGGTGGCAGACCTGGACGGGGGCGCTGTGCGCCGCGGCGCTGCTCGGGGTGGGATTCGGCGTCTTCACCTCCGTCGACTTCGCGCTGATGACGGAGGTGCTGCCGGCCGCCGCGCACCGCGGCAAGGACATGGGCGTCATCAATATCGCCAACTCGCTGCCCCAGGTGGCCGCCCCGGCACTGGCCGCGCCGATCGTGCACCACCTCGGCGGCTACCGGATGCTGTACGCCGTCGCGGCGGTGGTGGGGCTGGTGGGGGCGCTGCTGGTGCGCAGGATCCGGGGCGTGGCGTAGCGGCCGGACCGGCCCGCCGGCCCCGGGCGCCGGGCCGGGCTCAGAAGCCCAGCTTGCGCAGCTGCTTGGGGTCGCGCTGCCAGTCCTTGGCGACCTTGACGTGCAGGTCCAGGAAGACCGGCGTGCCGAGCAGGGCCTCGATGTGCTTGCGGGACTTGATGCCGACATCCTTCAGGCGCTTGCCCTTGGGGCCGATGATGATCCCCTTCTGGCTGGGGCGCTCGATGTAGACGTTCGCGTGGATGTCCAGGAGGGGCTTGTCGGCGGGGCGGTCCTCGCGCGGGAGCATCTCCTCGACGACGACGGCGATGGAGTGCGGCAGTTCGTCGCGGACACCCTCCAGCGCGGCCTCGCGGATCAGCTCGGCGACCATGACCTGCTCGGGCTCGTCGGTGAGATCGCCCTCGGGGTAGAGCGGGGGGCTCTCCGGGAGCATCGGCACCAGGAGGTCGGCGAGCAGCCCGACCTGGTTGTCGCCGACCGCCGAGACCGGGATGATCTCGGCCCACTCGATGCCCAGCTCCTTGCCGAGCTGGTCGATGGCGATCAGCTGGGCGGCCAGCGCCTTGGAGTCGACCAGGTCGGTCTTGGTGACGATGGCGACCTTGGGGGTCTTCTTGATCTCGGCCAGCTCGCCCGCGATATAGCGGTCGCCGGGGCCGAGCTTCTGGTCGGCGGGCAGACAGAAGCCGATGACGTCCACCTCGGACCAGGTGGTCCGTACGACGTCGTTCAGCCGCTCGCCCAGCAGCGTGCGCGGCTTGTGCAGGCCAGGGGTGTCGACCAGGACCAGCTGCGCCTCGGGGCGGTGCACGATGCCGCGGACCGTGTGGCGGGTGGTCTGCGGGCGGTTGGAGGTGATGGCCACCTTCGTGCCGACGAGAGCGTTCGTGAGGGTGGACTTGCCCGCGTTGGGGCGGCCGACGAAGCAGGCGAAGCCGGCGCGGTGCGCTGCGGAGGACTCTGTACGAACGCTCATGGCGCCCATTCTCCCCGATCCCGGGCGCGGCTCCGACCACCCGGCCGCAGCGCCCGGCCCGCCGCCGGCCGGCGCGGGCGGCCCGCCGATGCCGGTGGGCCGCCGATGCCGGTGGGCCGCCGATGCCGGTGGGCCGCCCCGCACACCCGTCGTACGGCTTCGCGCGCTCAGGCCTGTGCGTCGCCGGCCGGAACGGTGCCGCGCAGGGTGCCGTCGGGGCCCGCGACCAGGACAGGCGTCGCGGGCCCGCCGAGGTCGCGTACGGCCGCGCGGTCCGCGTCGGTGGCGCGCTCGGCGTCGGTGACCACGGCCGCGGCCTCCAGGGACGTGGCCCCGCTGGCGACGGCCATGGCGACGGCCGTCTGCAGCGCGCTGAGCTGCAGTGAGTCCAGGGCGACGGTGCCGGCGACATAGGTGCGGCCGGTCTCGTCGCGCACGGCGGCGCCCTCGGGCACACCGTTACGGGCCCGCGCCGAGCGGGCGAGCGTGATGATCTTGCGGTCTTCCGGGTCCAGCGGTGCGGCTTCGCTCATACGGGCGAGCATATGCGGGGCGGCCGGGCCCGGCGGAAAGGGGCGGCCACCGCCGCTCCGCCGTATCGCCGGGCTGCGGACGGTCCGGGCGCCGCGCCACGGCCGACGGAAGAGGTGGCTGCCCCGGACCCCCGCACCGGGGCAGCCTGCGCGGCGAGATTTCTCCCGCGATCGGTCTCGCGATTGCTCTCGCGATTTCGCTCACGCATGGCGACCGCGCTCTCCGCGACCGCCTGAAGATCTTTCCATGCGGTGCACCACGGAATCCAGACCCCTCGGAAATGATTTGCAGAACATTTCCGGTGCACTAGAGATAAGTAACCGCGTGGAGTGCGGCGGCGATAATTATTCCCACCGCCGCAAGGAATTACGCATCGAATTCCCTGAGCGTTCAGCCGGCGAAACGGCCGCCCGCCCACGGCTCCCCGGACGCGCTCGCGCCCTCGGGACGCACCGGCTCGCACAGCACCGTGATGATCTTGTTGCGCCGGCCGCCCGATGATTCCGCGGTCAGCCGGAGCCCCTTCAGGCCCGGATCGGACGCGTCATCGGAGAGGTCGACCTCGGCGGTGGCACCGGCGATCGGGACCCGGCCGAGGAGCTTGGCCAGCAGACCGCCGACCGTCTCCACATCCTCGTCGTCCAGCTCGGCCAGACCGTACAGCTCACCGAGGTCGCCGATGTCCAGCCGGGCGGTGACGCGATAGCGGCCGGCGCCGAGATCCTCGACGGGCGGGAGTTCACGGTCGTATTCATCGGTGATCTCGCCGACGATCTCTTCCAGAATGTCCTCGATGGTGACAATGCCGGCGGTGCCGCCGTATTCATCGATGACCACCGCGACATGATTGCGGTCCTGCTGCATTTCACGCAGCAGATCACCGGCATTCTTCGTGTCCGGGACGAAGACGGCGGGGCGCATGGCCGTGGAGACGAGTTCATTCTCGGCGTCGCGGGAGATGTGGACCTTGCGGGCGAGGTCCTTGACGTAGACCACGCCGACGACATCGTCCTCGTTCTCGCCGGTCACCGGGATCCGGGAGAAGCCCGAGCGCAGGGCGAGGGTCAGCGCCTGGCGGATGGTCTTGAAGCGCTCGACGGCGACCAGATCCGTCCGCGGCACCATCACCTCGCGGACGAGGGTGTCGCCGAGCTGGAAGACGGAGTGCACCATCCGGCGCTCCTCGTCCTCGATCAGCGACTCCTGCTCCGCGAGGTCGACCAGCGAGCGCAGCTCGGCCTCGGAGGCGAACGGGCCCTTGCGGAAGCCCTTGCCGGGCGTGAGGGCGTTGCCCAGGAGGATCAGCAGCTGCGGGACGGGGCCCATGATGCGGGCCAGCGGCAGCAGCACATAGGCCGCGGCGGTTGCGGTGTTCAGCGGATGCTGGCGGCCGATCGTCCGCGGCGAGACGCCGACGGCGACATAGGAGACCAGCACCATCACGGCGATGGCGACGGTCAGCGCCTGCCACGTCTTGTCGAACGACCGCAGACAGGCGTAGGTGACCAGGACACCCGCGGCCATCTCGCAGCCGACCCGCACCAGCAGCGCGACGTTGAGATAGCGGGTGGGATCGGCGGCGACGGCGGCGAGCCCGGCGCTGCCGCGGCGGCCGGAGCGGACGGCTTCCTCGGCCCGGAAGCTGGTCGTACGGGCCAGGCCCGCCTCCGCGCAGGCGGCGAGCCAGGCGATCACGACGAGCAGGACCGCGACCGCGATCAGCTGGGTGGTCATCGGGTGTCCCGTCAGGTCACGGTGGGGGCCGGCGAAGGGCCGGTGTGGCCCTGCTCGGTGCGCCAGCCGTCGATGATCGCCGCCTGCAGACCGAACATCTCGGCCTTCTCGTCCGGCTCCTCGTGGTCGTAGCCGAGGAGGTGGAGCACGCCGTGGACGGTGAGCAGCTGGAGCTCCTCGTCCATGCTGTGACCGGTCGGGGCCTCCTCGCCCTGCTTCTTGGCGACCTCCGGGCACAGCACGATGTCACCGAGGAGCCCCTGCGGGGGCTCCTCGTCGTCCTTGGCCGGCGGACGCAGCTCGTCCATCGGGAAGGACATGACATCGGTCGGTCCCGGCAGGTCCATCCACTGGAGGTGGAGCTGCTCCATGGCCTCGGCGTCCACGACAATCACGGACAGCTCGGAGAGCGGGTGGATACGCATCCGGGCGACGGCGTAGCGGGCGACATCCAGGATGGACTGCTCGTCGATGTCCGTGCCGGACTCGTTGTTGACGTCGATGGACATGGGGGCGTTGCTTCTCGCTTCTGGTTGCTGGGCGCGGGCCGTGCGCGCGGCCGGCCGGATGCACCGGCCGGCTGGGACTCACGTGCCGTTGCGGCTGTCGAACTTCTCGTAAGCGTCGACGATACGGCCGACCAGTTTGTGGCGGACCACGTCCTGGCTGGTGAGCAGGGAGAAATGCACATCGTCGACACCGTCCAGGATCTCCCGGACCTGGCGCAGACCGCTCTTCGTGCCGCCCGGAAGGTCGACCTGGGTGACATCGCCGGTGATGACGATCTTCGATTCGAAGCCGAGACGGGTGAGGAACATCTTCATCTGCTCGGGGTTCGTGTTCTGCGCCTCGTCGAGGATGATGAACGCGTCATTGAGCGTCCTTCCCCGCATATAAGCCAGCGGCGCGACCTCGATCGTGCCCGCGGCCATCAGACGCGGGATGGAGTCGGGGTCGAGCATGTCGTGCAGCGCGTCGTAGAGCGGGCGCAGATACGGGTCGATCTTTTCGTAGAGGGTGCCGGGCAGGAAGCCGAGCCGTTCGCCGGCCTCGACCGCGGGGCGGGTCAGGATGATGCGGTTGACCTGCTTGGCCTGCAGCGCCTGCACGGCCTTGGCCATCGCGAGATACGTCTTGCCGGTGCCGGCCGGGCCGATGCCGAAGACCACGGTGTGCTCGTCGATGGCGTCGACATAGCGCTTCTGGTTGAGGGTCTTGGGCCGGATCGTGCGGCCGCGGTTGGACAGGATGTTCTGGGTGAGCACCTCGGCGGGCGTCTCACTCACCGCTCCCTCGCCGTCCTCCGCCGCGCGCAGCATGGCGATGGAGCGTTCCACTGCGTCCTCCGTCATCGGTTGTCCGGTGCGGAGCACCAGCATCATCTCGTCGAAGAGGCGCTGGACGAGGGCGACTTCCCCGGCGTCGCCGACCGCGCTGACTTCGTTGCCCCGGACGTGGATGTCGGTCGCCGGGAAGGCTTTTTCGATCACGCGCAGAAGGGAGTCTCCGGATCCCAGGACCGTGACCATCGGGTGTTTGGCCGGGACGGTGAACTGGGCGCGCGCCTGCGGTTGCGTAGGTGTCTGAGTCATGGGGCGGCTCGGTGGCCTGCTCAACCCCCATCCTTTGCTCGTATGAGGTGCCTGTCTGCACTCGACCTGCACCCGACTCCTTGGGATACAAGAGTACGACGGGGCACTGACAAGCCCGAGGGCTTTTCCTGCCGGACAGGGGCGGCCGGGGTGGCCCCGGCCCGGCCCCGGGGCGTGGCCGGTCACGGCCCGGGGCGGTCGCGGGCCGGTCCCCGGACCGCTCAGGCCGGGCGGCGGAAGCCGATCGTCGGGACGGCGCGGGCCAGCGGGGCGGGCCGGTAGGCCGCGGGCAGCACCTCGTCCAGGAAGGCGTACTGGCGGCGCAGCGCCCCCGGCGCGCCCGCCTCACAGCCCCGCACCTGCTGCCACCAGGAGGCGATCTCGGCCCAGCCCGGCGCGGACAGCGAGCCGCCGAATTCCTGCACGGACAGCGCGGCGCTCAGCCCCGCGAAGGCGAGCCGGTCGGTGAGCGGCCAGTCGGCGAGGGTGCCGGTGACGAACCCGGCGACGAAGACGTCCCCGGCGCCGGTCGGGTCCAGTGCTTCCACGGCGATGGCGGGCACCTCGGCGCTCTCACCGGTCCGCCCGTCCACCGCGTAGGCGCCCTGTGCACCCAGCGTGACCACCGCGAGGGGCACCCGTTCGGCGAGCCGGCGGGCGGCGGCGCGCGGGCAGTCCGTGCGGGTGTAGCGCATCGCCTCCTCGGCGTTGGGCAGGAACGCCTCGCAGTGTTCGAGGTCGGCGAGGTCGGCCGGGTCCCAGCGGCCGGTGTCGTCCCAGCCCACGTCCGCGAAGATGCGGCTGCCGCGGCCCGCGGCGCAGCCCAGCCAGCCTTCCCGCCGGCCCGGGACCAGCGAGGCGATGCAGGCGCGGGAGGGCGGTGGGCAGCCCGGGGCGTGCTTGCCGTCGAAGGCGGAATCGGGCAGTGGTGCCTCATGGCCGTGCGAGACCATCGTGCGCTCGCCCTCGTACGCCATGGAGACGGTGACCGGGGAGTGCCAGCCGGGGACGGTGCGGGACGGGGCCAGGTCGATGCCCTCGCCCTGTTCGAGCGCCTCCCAGCAGTACTCCCCGTAGTGGTCGTCGCCGAACGCGGCGGCGAGCGAGGTGCGCAGCCCGAGCCGGGCCAGTGCGGTGGCCATGTTGGCGACGCCGCCGGGGCTGGAACCCATGCCGCGGGCCCAGGATTCGGTGCCGCGGACCGGCGCGGAATCCAGGCCGGTGAAGATGATGTCCAGGAAGACCGTGCCGGTGAGGTAGACGTCCGTGCGCGGATCGCCGGGGGCGCGCACCCCTGCCAGCGGATCGAGGGCCGGTGGCACCGCGGCCGGGCCCGCGGGCGGAAGGTCATCGCGTCGGCTGCTCACGTGCTCGCTCCTCTCGTATCGGCACGTGCCGCCAGTGTGCCTGATGCTGCGGTACGTTCCGCCCCATGAGGCTGACGATTCTCGGCGGGGGCGGCTTCCGGGTGCCGCTGGTCTACCGCGCACTGCTGGACGACCCGGCACACTCCGTCTCCGAGGTGGTGCTGCACGACTCCGATCCGCGCCGGGTGGCGGTGATCGCCGAGGTGCTGGCGCGACTGGCGCAGGGGCATCCGGCGCCGGTGCCGGTACGGGTCGCGGACGGGCTGGACGACGCGCTGGCCGGCGCCGCCTTCGTCTTCTCGGCGATCCGGGTGGGCGGTACGGCCGGCCGGATACGTGACGAGCGGATTCCGCTGTCCGAGGGGGTGCTCGGCCAGGAGACGGTCGGCGCGGGCGGTGTCCTCTACGGTCTGCGGACTATCCCGGTGGCGCTGCACATCGCCGAGCGGGTCGCGGCGCTCGCCCCGGGGGCCTGGGTCATCAACTTCACCAACCCCGCGGGCATGGTCACCGAGGCGATGTCCCAGGTGCTCGGCGACCGCGTCATCGGGATCTGCGATTCGCCGGTGGGGCTGGTGCGCCGGGCGGCGCGGGCGGCCGGCGCGGACCCGGCCGCGCTCGGGGACCCGGCCCGCTCCGGTTACGACTACGTGGGACTCAACCACCTCGGCTGGCTGCGGTCGTTGACGGTGGACGGCGCCGAGCTGCTGCCGGGGCTGCTCGCCGACGATGCCGCGCTGGGCTCCTTCGAGGAGGGCCGGCTCTTCGGCGCCGACTGGCTGCGGACCCTGGGCGCGCTGCCCAACGAGTATCTGCACTACTACTACTTCCGCCGCGAGACCCTGGACTCCGTACGGGACACCGCGGAGACCCGCGGCGAATTCCTCGACCAGCAGCAGGGCGGCTTCTTCGAGCGGGCCGCGGCGGCCGGCGGCCCGGAGGGGGCGTACGCGCTGTGGGAGCGCACCCGGCTGGAGCGCGAGGAGACGTACATGGCGCACAGCAGGGAGGCCAGTGGCGGCTGGCAGCGCGACAGTCACGACCTGGAGGGCGGCGGCTACGACCGGGTGGCGCTGGCGTTGATGCACGCCATCGTGGGCGACAGCGGGACGCGGCTGATCCTCAACGTCCGCAACGGGACGACGGTGCCGCAGCTGGCGCCGGACGCGATCGTGGAGACGGTGTGCGAGGTGAGCGCGCAGGGCGCCCGGCCGCTGCCCTGCGCGCCGCTGCGCGAGGACCAGTTGGGGCTGATGTTGCAGGTCAAGGCGGTGGAGCGGGCGACGGTGGAGGCCGCGACCTTCAAGGACCGCGGCGCCGCGCTGCGGGCGCTGGCGCTGCATCCGCTGGTGGACTCCCCCGCGGTGGCCGCCCGTATTCTGCAGCGGGCGGCCACGGAGGCGTGAGGCCGCGGGGCCGTGAGGACGCGAGGCCACGGAGGCGTGAGGCCACGGAGGCGTGTGGCCGCCACGGAATACCATCCGCCCCCGCCGCGTTGTGGCCCCGCAGGGGGCGCCCGCGACCCCTACGGGATGTGTGCGCCCGTGCCCTTAGTGGCCCCGCCCGAGCCACTCCTCCAGATGCGGGGCCTCCGCTCCGATCGTCGTCGCATCGCCGTGTCCGGTGCGGACCTGCGTCTGTGGCGGCAGGGTCAGCAGCCGGTCCCGGATCGAGGCCACGATGGTGGGGAAGTCCGAGAAGGAGCGGCCGGTGGCACCGGGGCCGCCCTGGAAGAGGGTGTCGCCGGTGAAGACGGTGCCCAGCTCGGGCGCGTGGAGGCAGACCGCGCCGGGCGCATGGCCCGGGGTGTGCAGCACGGTCAGGTCCGTACCGGCGATGGTCAGCACCTGGCCGTCCGCCAGCTCCGCGTCCGGCGCGGTGTCCGGGTGGGTCATCTTCCACAACGGCAGGTCGGCGGGGTGCAGATGGATCCGGGCGCCCGTACGGGAGGCCAGCGCCGGGGCCGCGTCGATGTGGTCGTTGTGGCCATGGGTGCAGACGATCGCGCGCAGCGTCCGGCCGCCGAGGGCTTCGAGGATGGCGTCGGCGTCATGGGCGGCGTCGATGACGATCGCCTCGTCGTCATCGCCGACGATCCATACGTTGTTGTCGACGTCCCAGGTGCCGCCGTCGAGGGAGAAGGTCCCGGAGGTGACCAGGTGGTCGATGCGGGCGGCCATCAGAGCGTCACCACCGAACGCAGGACGTCGCCCGACTGCATCCGGGTGAAGGCCTGCTCCACGTCCTCGATGCCGATGGTCTCGGTGACGAACGCCCCCAGGTCGATCCGGCCCTGCAGATGCAGCTCGACCAGCATCGGGAAGTCGCGGGAGGGCAGACAGTCGCCGTACCAGGAGGACTTGAGGGCGCCGCCGCGGCCGAAGAAGTCCAGGAGGGGAAGTTCCAGGGTCATGTCCGGGGTGGGGACGCCGACCAGGACGACGGTGCCGGCCAGGTCGCGGGCGTAGAACGCCTGCCGGTAGGTCTCGGGGCGGCCGACCGCGTCGATGACGACGTCCGCGCCGAAGCCGCCGGTCAGCTCACGGACCGCCTCGACGGGGTCGGTGGCGCGGGAGTTGACCGTATGGGTGGCGCCCATGGAGCGCGCGGTCTCCAGCTTGCGGTCGTCGATGTCCACCGCGATGATCCGGACGGCTCCGGCCAGCCGGGCGCCGGCCACGGCGGCGTCGCCGACACCGCCGCAGCCGATGACCGCGACCGAGTCGCCGCGCCCCACGTTGCCGGTGTTGAGGGCCGCGCCGATGCCCGCCATCACCCCGCAGCCCAGCAGCCCGGCGACCGCGGGCGAGACCCCGGGGTCGACCTTGGTGCACTGTCCGGCGGCGACCAGCGTCTTGTCGGCGAAGGCGCCGATGCCCAGCGCCGGGGACAGCTCCGTGCCGTCCTTCAGCGTCATCTTCTGCCGGGCGTTGTGGGTATCGAAGCAGTACTGGGGGCGGCCGCGCAGACACGCCCGGCACTGGCCGCACACCGCACGCCAGTTGAGGATGACGAAGTCCCCCGGCGCCACTTCGGTGACCCCGTCGCCGACCGACTCCACGACACCGGCCGCCTCGTGCCCGAGCAGGAACGGGAAGTCGTCGTTGATGGCGCCCTGCTTGTAGTGCAGGTCGGTGTGGCACACCCCGCACGCCTGAATCTTCACCACGGCCTCGCCGGGACCCGGATCCGGCACCAGGATGGTCTCCAGCCGGACCGGTTCGTTCTTCCCCGGCGCAATGACGCCGCGCACTTCCTGTGCCATCGGGACAGCCCCTTTCAAAGATCACGTACGGGACCACTGTGGCGCACCGCCACTGAGCCGTGCCTCACCGTACGCGTGCCGGGCCATCACGCACAGGATCTCGGCCAGGTCCGTGATCTGCGGCCGGGGCCGCCGCCCGCGGCCCGCTCGTGGTGTCCGCCGCGGCCCCAGGGGTCACCAGCGGGGGATGGCGGGGGTGACCCAGTCCGGGTCGGCGCGCCGCATCGCCGCTGCGTCGTCGCGGTCGCGCAGCGCGCCGTCGTCGGCCAGCCAGCGGCGGTGCAGTACGGCGAGCCGGTCTTGGTCGAGGGTGACGCCGAGGCCGGGGGCATCGCTGACGTCCAGCCGGCCGTCGCGGAAGGTGAGCCGTTCGGTGAGGACGTCCTCGGTCTGCCAGGGGTAGTGGGTGTCGCAGGCGTGATCGAGGTGGGGCACGGTGGCGGCCACCTGGGTCATCGCGGCGAGGCTGATGCCCAGGTGGGTGTTGGAGTGCATGGACAGGCCGACGCCGAAGGCGCGGCAGACGGCGGCGAGTTCACGGGTGCGGCGCAGCCCGCCCCAGTAGTGGTGGTCGCAGAGCACGATCTGCACGGCGTCCCGGGTGAACGCCCCGGCGATCTCGTCGAAGGTCGTCACGCACATGTTCGTGGCCAGGGGGAGCGGTGTGCCGGCCGCGACCTGCGCCATCCGGTCCGTACCGCTCACCGGGTCCTCCAGGTACTCCAGGACGTCCCGCAGCTCGTGGGCGACCGTCAGCGACGTGGGTACGCTCCAGGCGCCGTTGGGGTCGAGCCGCAGCGGCTGCCCGGGGAACTCGGCGGCCAGCGCCCGGACCGCCGCGATCTCCTGCGCGGGCGCGAAGACGCCGCCCTTGAGCTTGAAGGACGTGAAGCCGTAGGTGTCGGCGAACCGGCGGGCCTGAGCGACGACGCCGGCGGGGTCGAGCGCCGCTCCCCAGTCGTCGCGCTCCCCGCGGCCGCCGGGGTGCCCGTCCCAGCGGTAGAAGAGGTAGGCGCTGAACTCCACGCGGTCTCGGACCTTGCCGCCGAGCAGGGCGTGTACGGGCAGTCCGGCGGACCGGCCCCAGGCGTCCAGGCAGGCGACCTCGAAGCCGGAGAGGACGGACAGCCGCAGCTTGTCGGCGGTCCGGACACCGCGCAGCCCGCCGGCGTCCACGGCGTCGGCCCCGCCGGCGGCCGGTGAATCCCCGCACACCTCGGCGGCCAGCGCGGGCAGTGCGTTCAGGTCCGTGACCGGCCGGCCGATCAGCGCACTGGCCAGCGGCCGGGCCAGATCCAGGTAGGCGGTGTCCCCGTAGGTCTCGCCCAGGCCGGTGACACCGGCCCCGGTGGTCAGCTCGATGATCAGACGCGGGGTGTACGGCTGGTGCACTCCCTGGGTGTTCAGCAGCGGCGGATCGGCCACCAGGATCGGGGTGAGCCGGACCTCGGTGATGGTGAGGCTGTGCTTGGCGTCCGTCATCCGGTGCTCCTGCGCGAGGGAGGGCTGTTTTCCTATATGGACGGTGTCCACAGATGGAGTGGGAGGGTAGGGAGCCCGCTTCGCGGCCGTCAAGAGCCCGCACCGCGGGAGCCTTTACCAAGGGTTGAATCTCCGCGCGTAGAGACCGAAATGAGGCTCTGTTAGACCTATTTGGGTCCACTCATGTTTCCCGGAGGAGCCGCGCATGCCCCGTCCCGTCCGTTTCCGACCCGCCCTCTCCCGAAGGGCCCGTCTCGGCGCCGCGACGGTCGCCGCCCTCGTCGCCGGCACCGCGGTCTTCGGTATCGGCCAGGCCACCGCCGAACACTCGGTGCCGCGCACCGACAAGGAGATCCCCAACCTCACGCAGGTACAGGACCAGATCAAGGCGTACTACGGCGATACGGTGACGGCGGACGGCGAGCACCACGCCTCTGCGCACAGCAACTACGCACGCCAGGTCCGCGGCATCGAGGCCAAGGCCCGCACCTACCTCTCCAAGGCCCTTGCGCAGCACGGCCGGACGGGCAAGCAGGCCAAGCCGGCCATCGTCCTCGACATGGACGACACCACCCTGCTCACCTACAACTACGAGCTCCAGGTCGGTTTCCACTACACCGAGGAGAGCCAGGACAAGTATCTGGCGCACACCGACATGGACCCGGTCTTCGGCATGAACCGGCTCGTCAACTGGGCGCACGCCAAGGGCGCCGAGGTGTTCTTCCTGACCGGCCGCAAGGAGGCGCAGCGCGACTGGAGCGTGCGCAACCTCAAGAACGTCGGCTACGGGGTCCCGCTGGACCGCCGGCACGTCTACCTGAAGGACAAGGAGCACCCGCCGGCCTACCTGCCCTGCGGCGCCGTCTGCACGACCGTCGAGTACAAGTCGGGCACCCGCAAGCACATCGAGTCCCTCGGCTACCGCGTCGTCGCCAACTTCGGGGACCAGTACAGCGATCTGAACGGCGGCGCCGGGGACCGGACGTTCAAGCTGCCGAACCCGATGTACTACCTGCCGTAGTGCGGCCCTGCGGCCCGTCTGTCCGTCCGCAGTCCGTGCGCCGTCCGTCTGCCGTCCGTCTGCCGTCCGTCTGCCGTCCGTCCGTCCGCCGTCCGTCCGCAGTCCGTCCGCGGTCCGGACGGGCCGGGCGTATCGGGCGGGCCGTGCCGGGCGGACCGTGCCGGGCGGGCCACCGCGCCGTGACGGGCACCGCCCCGGCGGGCCCGCCTTGTGGCCACACCGGTACGGACGCCGGCCGGACCTCCGCCGGCGTCCGGGCGGTCAGCGGCGCTTGGGCAGGGGGACGCGCGACAGGTCCTGCGCGATGGTCAGTTCGCCCGTGTAGCCCGCCGCACGGGCCTGCCGCCCGAACTCCGCGGGGTCGGCATAGCGCTGCGAGAAGTGCGTCAGCACGAGATGGCGCACCCCGGCCCGCACGGCCACCTCGGCGGCCTGCCCGGCGGTCAGATGGCCGTGGTCCAGCGCCAGTTGGGCATCCTCGTCGAGGAAGGTCGACTCGATGACCAGCATGTCCGCCCCCTGGGCCAGCGCGTGGACGCCCTCACACAGCCGGGTGTCCATGACGAACGCGAACCGCTGCCCGGGGCGCTGCTCGCTCACCTCGTCGAGGGTGACGCCGTTGAGCTCGCCGAGCCGCTGGAGCCGCCCGACGTCCGGCCCGGTGATGCCGTGTGCCGCCAGCCGCTCCGGGAGCATCCGGCGGGCGTCCGGCTCCACGAGGCGGTAGCCGTACGACTCGACGGGGTGCGAGAGCTGCCGGGCCTCCAGGACGTACGACTCCGCACGGTCCAGCTCACCGTCGGCGGCGACCGGCCGCTCGATCAGATGGACGGTCTCACGGTAGGCGGTGGCATACCGCAGCCGGTCGAAGAAGTGCTGCCCACTGGCGGGGTAGTGGGCGGTGACCGGATGCGGCACCCGGTCCAGGTTGATCCGCTGGATCACCCCGGCCAGGCCCAGCGAGTGGTCACCGTGGAAGTGCGTGACACAGATCCGGTTCAGGTCATGGGCGGCGACCCCGGCGCGCAGCATCTGCCGCTGCGTTCCCTCGCCGGGGTCGAACAGCAGCCCCTGGCCGTCCCACCGCAGCAGATAGCCGTTGTGGTTGCGGTGGCGGGTGGGAACCTGGCTCGCGGTGCCGAGGACCACCAGTTCACGTACGGACAAGTCGGCCCCGTCAGACGAGACGCTGCAGGTCGCGGCCGCCCAGCAGATGCGCATGGGCGTGGAAGACGGTCTGGCCGGCACCGGGCCCAGTGTTGAACACGATGCGGTAGCCGGTCGAGTCGACCTTCTCCTCCGCTGCGACCACGCCCGCCTCACGCAGCACATCGCCGGCGATCGCCGGTTCGGCCGCGGCCAGCTCCCTGGCGTTGGCGTAGTGCACCTTGGGGATCACCAGGATGTGCGTAGGGGCCTGGGGATTGATGTCGCGGAACGCGACGGTGGTCTCGGTCTCACGGACGATGGTCGCCGGCACCTCCCCCGCCACGATCTTGCAGAACAGGCAATCGGCCTGCGGTTCTCCCGCCACCGGTGGCTCCTCCCGGGTCATCCGCCGTACACACGGTGCGTACGGCCCTCGGATGCTACCGGGCGGCACCCACGGGGAGTCGCAGGGACCTGGGGGCGGGGTGCAACGGCGGTCCGGGCTTCCGTGAACCGGCCGGCAGACCGGACCGTGGAAGCCGGCCGGCAGACCGGACCGTGGAAGACAGGTCCTAGTTCCAGCGCCCGGTACGCCCCAGCAGCAGCGCCGTCGCCGCGGTGCCCGCCGTGGAGGTCCGCAGCACGGTCGTCCCCAGCCGGTAGGGCTTGGCGCCGGCCTCGGCGAAGAGGGTGAGTTCCTCCGGGGAGACCCCGCCCTCCGGCCCGACGACGAGCACGATCCGCCCCTCGGCGGGGAGTTCGGCGGTGGCGAGCGGGGAGCTGCCCTCCTCGTGGAGGACGGCCGCGAAGTCGGCGCCGGCGAGCAGGGCGGCCACCTGCCGGGTCGTCAGCGGGTCGGCGACCTCGGGGAAGGTCAGCCGGCGTGACTGCTTGCCCGCCTCGCGGGCCGTGGCGCGCCATTTGCCCAGCGATTTGGCAGCCCGCTCGCCCTTCCACTGGGTGACGCAACGCGCCGCCGCCCAGGGCACGATGGCGTCCACACCGGTCTCGGTCATCGTCTCGACGGCCAGCTCGCCGCGGTCACCCTTGGGGAGCGCCTGGACGACGGTGATCGTGGGGTGCGGCGGGTCCTCGGTGCGCAGCCCGGTGACCGCGACGGTGAGCCGGTCCTTGCCCTCGACGGCGGCGACCGTGCCGTACGCACCGGCGCCGTGGCCGTCCGTCAGGACGACCTCCTCACCGGCCCGCAGCCGGCGCACCGACACCGCGTGCCGGCCCTCGGGGCCGTCCAGGGTCAGCGTGCCGCCGGCCCGTACGTCCGCGAGCGAGTCGACGAGGAAAACCGGCGCGGTCATGAGGTGCGGCCGGCGCCCGGCAGGGTCAACGCGGCGCGCGCCGCGTCCAGTTCGACCGCCAGAACGTCCACGAGCCGCCCGGCGGGCATCTCCCGCGCCAGCCGGTGCCCCTGCCCCGCCCACAGGTTCATGCCCTGCGCGTCGCCCGCCTTGGCCGCGGCCTTGCGCACCGTGGAGGTGAGGTAGTGGACGGCGGGGTAGGCGGCCGGGGCGTACGGGCCGTGCTCGCGCAGGAAGCGGTTGACCAGCCCGCGGGCCGGACGGCCGGAGAAGGCCCGGGTCAACTCCGTATGTGTGAACAGCGGGTTGGTCAGTGCCTGCTTGTGCAGCGGGTTGGCGCCCGACTCGGGGGTCGCGAGGAAAGCGGTGCCCAGCTGCGCCATGGTCGCCCCGGCGGCCAGCACCGACGCGATCTGCGCCCCGCGCATCAGCCCGCCCGCGGCGATCACCGGGATCTGCACGGCCTCGCGGACCTGGCCGAGCAGCGCCAGCAGGCCCAGCCCCGAGCCGGTCCCGTCGGCGTGCGGATCGTCGCGGTGGGTGCCCTGGTGGCCGCCGGCCTCCACGCCCTGCACACACACCGCATCGGCGCCCGACCACTGCGCGGCCTGGGCCTCGGCGGCGGTGGTGGCCGTGACGACCGTGTACGTACCGACCTTGGCGAAGGCGTCGAGGACGGCGCGCGAGGGGCAGCCGAAGGTGAAGGAGACCACCGGCACCGGGTCGTCCCGCAGGATCGCGAGCTTGGCCTCGTAGCCGTCGTCGACGGGCCCGTCGGTGTCGCCGAGTTCGGTCTCGTACCAGGTGGCCTCGCCCGCGAGTTGCTCGCGGTAGACCTCGACGACGGAGCCGTCGGCGAGCGAGGGCTGCGGCATGAAGAGATTGACGCCGAAGGGCCGGTCGGTCAGCGACCGCAGCTGTTTGATCTCCTGGTACATGCCATCGGCGGTTTTGTAACCGGCGGCGAGGAAGCCGAGACCGCCGGCGCCGCAGACGGCGGCGGCCAGCTCGGGTCCGGAGCCGCCTCCCGCCATCGGCGCCTGCACGATCGGGTAGCGGCAGAGATCGGTCAGTGCGGTGGGCATGAGCACATCGTGTCACGCCCACCGCCGCGTTCCGAACCGGGGCCGTGGCCGCCGCGCGAGCCCGGGGAGCGGCTTCGGCCCCCGGGCCCACCTGGGCTATCGGCCGTTGAACGCATCCTTCAGACGCGAGAACAGCCCCTGCTGCCCCGGCTGGAACTGCCCCGTGGGCCGTTCCTCTCCGCGCAGCTTCGCCAGCCGCCGCAGCAGCTCTTCCTGGTCGGGGTCGAGCTTGGACGGCGTCTGCACCTCGACGTGGACGATCAGATCGCCGCGGCCGCCACCGCGCAGATGGGTCACCCCGCGCTGGTGCAGCGGGATCGACTGGCCGGACTGGGTGCCGGGCCGGACGTCGATCTCCTCCACCCCGTCCAGCGTCTCCAGCGGACACTTCGTGCCCAGCGCCGCCGCTGTCATCGGGATGGTGACCGTGCAGTGCAGATCGTCGCCGCGCCGCTGGAAGACCGAATGCGCCAGCTCGTGGATCTCCACATAGAGATCTCCGGCGGGGCCGCCGCCGGGGCCGACCTCGCCCTCGCCCGCGAGCTGGATGCGGGTGCCGTTGTCGACGCCGGCCGGGATCTTGACGGTCAGCGTGCGGCGGGAGCGGATCCGGCCGTCGCCGGCGCACTCGGGGCACGGAGTCGGCACGACCGTGCCGAAGCCCTGGCACTGCGGGCACGGCCGGGACGTCATGACCTGGCCGAGGAAGGACCGGGTGACCTGCGAGACCTCACCGCGGCCGCGGCACATGTCACAGGTCTGCGCCGAGGTGCCGGGCGCCGCGCCCTCACCGCTGCACGTCGTACAGACGACGGCGGTGTCGACCTGGATGTCCTTGGTCGTGCCGAAGGCCGCTTCGTTCAGCTCGATGTCGAGCCGGATCATGGCGTCCTGGCCGCGGCGGGTGCGCGAACGCGGCCCGCGCTGCGATGCGGTGCCGAAGAAGGCGTCCATGATGTCGGAGAAGTTGCCGAAGCCCGCACCGAAGCCGCCCGCGCCCTGGCCGCCGCCGGCCTGCGAGAGGGGGTCGCCGCCGAGGTCGTAGACCTGCTTCTTCTGCGGATCCGACAGGACCTCGTAAGCGGCGTTGATCTCCTTGAACCGCTCTTGGGTCTTGGGGTCCGGGTTCACATCCGGGTGCAGCTCGCGCGCCAGCCGGCGGAAGGCCTTCTTGATCTGGTCCTGCGAGGCGTCGCGGCCGACGCCGAGGACCGAATAGTAATCCGTGGCCACTTACGACTCCGCGAGGATTTGTCCGACGTAACGTGCCACTGCGCGTACCGCTCCCATCGTTCCGGGGTAGTCCATGCGGGTCGGTCCGACCACGCCGAGTTTGGCGACTGCCTCGTCGCCCGAACCGTAGCCGACCGTGACGACCGATGTGGACGCCAGGCCTTCATGGGCATTCTCATGCCCGATACGTACGGTCATGCCCGAGTCCTTGGCTTCCCCGAGCAGCTTGAGCATCACCACATGCTCCTCAAGGGCCTCCAGAACCGGCCGAATGGTCAGGGGGAAGTCGTGCCCGAAGCGGGTGAGATTGGCGGTGCCGCCGATCATCAGCCGTTCCTCGGTCTCTTCCACCAAAGTCTCCAGCAACACCGACAGCACTGTCGAGACCGTGCCGCGGTCGTCCTGCTCGAAGGACTCCGGGAGATCCTGCACCAACTGCGGCACATCCGCGAACCGGCGGCCGACGACCCGGCTGTTGAGCCGCGCCCGCAGATCCGCCAGGGACGTCTCACCGAACGGCGCCTGGCAGTCGATGAGCCGCTGCTCGACCCGTCCGGTGTCCGTGATCAGCACGAGCATCAGCCGGGCCGGGGCCAGCGCCAGCAGCTCGACATGGCGGACCGTGGACCGGGTCAGGGACGGATACTGCACGACTGCGACCTGCCGGGTCAGCTGCGCCAGCAGCCGGACCGTGCGGCCCACCACGTCGTCGAGGTCGACGGCGCCGTCCAGGAAATTCTGGATCGCCCGCCGCTCCGGGCTGGACAGCGGCTTGACGCCGGCCAGCTTGTCGACGAACAGGCGGTAGCCCTTGTCGGTCGGGATGCGCCCGGCGCTGGTGTGCGGCTGGGCGATGAATCCCTCGTCCTCCAGGGCCGCCATGTCATTGCGGACGGTGGCCGGGGAGACGCCGAGCTGATGGCGTTCGGTGAGCGCCTTGGAGCCGACCGGCTCCTCCGTGCCGACATAGTCCTGGACGATGGCGCGCAGCACCTCCAGCCTGCGTTCACTGAGCATCCCGCGCACCTCCAGTCCGGCCGTCCGCCGTCTTGTGTCTCCTGGCACTCACACGGGCCGAGTGCCAGACCCTGAGCCAGTGTACGGCCGGGTAGCACGGCCACGGCAAGGGCAGCCGCGCGGAGCACTCGCCGGATGACCGTGTTCGGCCGATCTGTCGGGCAACGCTATCGCGATGGCGCTAGCGTCTCGGTATGCACACTGCTTGGGAAGAGGCCGGTTGGGAACGACTCGGTGACGGTGTCGCCAGGCGCCGGATGCCGGGCTGGGACGAGACGATCGGGGTGATCGCGGGGGCCACCGGGGTCATGATCGTCGACACCGGCGCGACCCTGCGCGACGGCGCCGATCTGCGCCGGTCGGTCCGCGGCGTACTGGGCCGGGAAGTGACGCATGTCGCGCTCACCCATCCACATTTCGATCATGTCCTGGGCACCGCCGCCTTCGCGGGGGTCGAGGTGTTCGGCGCGACCGGCCTGGAGGAGCTGTTCCGGCGCGAGAAGGACGAGCTGCGGCGGAGCGCGGTGCGCCACGGCGTCGGCGCGGACGCCGCCGCGGAGGCCGCCGATCTGCTCGTCGCCCCGCACCACCACGTACACGGCCGGCTGACCGTCGAGCTCGGCGGCCGGCCGGTGCTGCTCGCCAACGTCGGCCCCGGGCACACCGCCCACGATCTCGCGGTGCTGGTCCCGGGCCGGCAGGGCTCCCCCGAGATCGTCTTCTGCGGCGATCTGGTCGAGGAGTCCGGCGAGCCGCAGGCGGGCCCGGACGCGCTGCCGCAGCAGTGGCCCGGCGCGCTGGACCGACTGCTGGCCCTCGGCGGCGAGGACGCGGTCTACGTCCCCGGCCACGGCGCCGTGGTGGACGCCGCCTTCGTGCGCGCCCAGCGGGACGCCCTGGCGGCCCGCTTCGGCGTCGCTCCCGCCTCCTGACCCCTGCCCCGACCCTCCGTCCCCCTCTTCGCGTCCCTCTCCCGAACAGAACAGGCCCATGCAGAGCAAGCGTTACAGCCCCGATCTGACCCCGTCCTGGAAGAAGCAGCGCCCCGCCCCCGAGGTACCGGCCGACCCGGATCTCGTCGTCGAGGAGGTCACCACGGGCTTCTGCGGCGCGGTGATCCGCTGCGAGAAGACCGCCGAGGGCCCGACGGTCACCCTGGAGGACCGCTTCGGCAAGCACCGTGTCTTTCCGATGACCCCGCGCGGCTTCCTCCTGGAGGGCAAGGTCGTCACCCTCGTACGCCCCCAGGGCCGTCCGGCGCCGGGCGCTCCGGCTCGTACGGCCTCCGGCTCGCTCGCCGTCCCCGGCGCCCGCGCCCGGGTCGCCCGCGCCGGGCGCATCTATGTGGAGGGCCGGCACGACGCCGAGCTCGTCGAGCGGGTGTGGGGCGACGATCTGCGCATCGAGGGCGTCGTCGTGGAGTACCTGGAGGGCATCGACGACCTCCCGGCGATCGTCCGCGCCTTCTCCCCCGGGCCGGACGCCCGTCTCGGCGTCCTCGTCGACCACCTCGTGCCCGGCTCGAAGGAGTCCCGGATCGCGGCCGGGGTGACCGGCGCCGACGCCCTGGTCGTGGGCCACCCGTACATCGACGTGTGGGAGGCGGTGAAGCCGTCGTCCGTGGGGATCCCGGCCTGGCCCACCGTGCCGCGCGGGCAGGACTGGAAGACGGGCGTGTGCCGCGCGCTGGGCTGGCCGGAGAACACCGGGGCGGCCTGGCAGCGCATCCTGTCGTGCGTGCGCTCCTACAAGGACCTGGAGCCGGCGCTGCTGGGAAGGGTCGAGGAACTGATCGACTTCGTCACGGGTGGCGGTGGGGCCTGATGTCCTTGAGAGTGCCGAATTCGCTGGTGTCCAGGTCGATGCCGAGCAGTGTCAGGGGCACGGGGTCGCCGAACTTCGTGATGCGCTGCACGCGGTAATCGGCCTCCTCGCCCTCTCCGACAGGTTCGGTGAGCAGGACGCACTGGGCCATGACGGGGTCGATGATCAGGTAGGCCGGAGCCTTGCCCGCGGCATAGATCGAGCGCTTGATGCCGTAGTCCCGGTCGACGCTGGTCTTGGAGACGACCTCGATCAGCATCGTGACCACTCCGGCCGGCATGAGCCGCCCGGACTCCGGCACGACATCGCGTTCCAGAACCACGAGATCGGGCTGCGGTTCACTGTTCTCGCTCAGGATGTCGATGTCCTGCGTCTGAAGCCGGTGCCACTTCTGACGCGGAATCTGGTCGAAGACCGCCTCAACGATCAGGTTGTGGACCAGATCCGGTCCCGCCATCATCACAATTTCCCCCCGGAGGAGCTCCACCTTGATGCCCTCGGGAACCTCAAGGTTCTCGAAGAGCTCCGTCATCCGGCGTTCATCCACAGTGGTCATCTCCGTGGCCTCCGTTTCCTGTTCGCCGTGTCTACGGCACAGGCCAGGAACAGCCTAGGCGGCCCCGCAGGCCCGCCACATCGGTTCACTCGTTCGAGGATCAGTCCACCAGATCCCGCACCACCGCGTCAGCCAGCAGCCGTCCCCGGAGTGTCAGGACAGCCCGGCCGGCCTCGTACGGCGCCCGCTGCAGGAGCCCGTCGGCCAAGGCGCGGGCCGCCGCCCGTGCGCCCGCCGGGGCGAGCAGGTCCAGCGGGCAGCCGTCCGCGAGCCGCAGTTCCAGGAGGATGCGCTCCACCCGCCGGTCCTCGTCCGCCAGGATCTCGCGGCCGGCGCCCGGGGAGCGGCCTTCGGCGAGGGCCTGGGCGTAGGCGCCGGGGTGTTTGACGTTCCACCAGCGGACGCCGCCGACATGGCTGTGGGCACCGGGGCCCGCGCCCCACCAGTCGGCGCCGGTCCAGTACAGCTCGTTGTGGCGGCAGCGGGCGGCGTCGGTGGTGGCCCAGTTGGAGACCTCGTACCAGCGGAAACCGGCCGCGGTGAGGCATTCCTCGGCGATGAGGTAGCGGTCGGCGTGGACGTCGTCGTCGGTCATCGGGACCTCGCCGCGGCGGATCCGGCGGGCCAGCTGGGTGCCCTCCTCGACGATCAGAGCGTAGGCGGAGACGTGGTCGGGCCCGGCGCCGACCGCGGCGTCGAGGGAGGCCCGCCAGTCGTCGTCGCTCTCGCCCGGGGTGCCGTAGATCAGATCGAGGTTGACGTGCTCGAACCCGGCCGCGCGGGCCTCGGCGACGCAGGCCTCGGGGCGGCCGGGGGTGTGCGTGCGGTCGAGGATCTTCAGGACGTGCTGCCGGGCGCTCTGCATGCCGAAGGAGACGCGGTTGAAGCCGCCCGCGCGTAGTTCGGCGAGGTAGCGGGGGTCGACGGACTCCGGGTTGGCCTCGGTGGTGATCTCCGCGCCGGGCGCCAGGCCGAACTCCTCGCGGATCGCCGCCAGCATCCGCGAGAGATCGGCGGCGGGCAGCAGGGTCGGGGTGCCGCCGCCGACGAAGACCGTCTCGACCGGGCGCGGGTCGTCGCCCAGCACCTTGCGGGCCAGCCGGATCTCGTCGACGACGGTGTCGGCGTAGTTGTCACGGGAGGCCAGGGCGCCGCCGGAGCCGCGCAGCTCGCTCGCGGTGTAGGTGTTGAAGTCGCAGTAGCCGCAGCGGGTCGCGCAGTACGGCACGTGCAGATAGAAGCCGAGGGGCCGGCCGGCGGCAGCGGCCGGCGTATGACCGGGCAGCGCCCCGTCCTCGGGCATCGGCTCACCATCAGGCAGTGCGGAAGGCATGGACACATTGTCCGTCATGGCGGGGCGGCGCCGGTCCGGGCGGCGATGTGCCCTACGGCACCCCGTGCCCCGCTGCCTGGAGGACCAGCAGCGCCAGGTCGTCGTCGGGCGGGACCGGGCCGAAGGCGTGGACGGTGTTGCGGATGTGGCCGGCGAGGGCGGTCGCGCCGAGGCCGGCACCGTCGGCGAGGGCGGTGGCCAGCCCGTCCTCGTCGTCGAAGAGCCGCCGTCCCGAGCGCCGCTCGGTCACGCCGTCGGTGACGCACAGAAGCGTTTCGCCAGGGCAGAGGTCGAACGATTCGCTGACGTACGCCGCGTCCTCCACCACCCCCAGCAGCATCTGCGGCGCCGCGACGACCCGGACCGTGCCGTCCGCGCCCAGCACCAGTGGCAGCGGGTGGCCGGCGCTGGCGAGGGTGCAGCGGGCGCCGCCGGAGCCGCCGGGGTACGGGACGATCTCGCCGTAGAGCAGGGACAGGAAACGGGCCTGTTCGCCCTCCTCGCGGATCTCGACCGGCGCCTCCGCCCCGGCGCCGGCCGCCGCCACCGCCGCCGCGACCGCCGCGACCGAGTCCGCGGCCTCCCGTGCCATGGTCTTGTTGAGCCGGTCGAGCACCGCCGCCACCCCGAAGCCGTCCCGGGCCAGCAGCCGCAGCACCGGCCGGGCCAGCCCGGTCACCGCGGCCGCCTCGGGGCCGCTGCCGCAGACATCGCCGAGGGCGAAGCACCAGCGGCCGTCCCCGGCGTCGAAGAGGTCCCAGAAGTCGCCGCCCGCCCAGGCGCCCTCGCGTGGTTCGTAGACCACCGCGGACTCCACGCCGGGCACCTGCGCCCGTCCCCGCGGCAGCAGCCGGCGCTGCAGGACCTGGCTGATGCGCTCCTGGCGGCTGTAGGCGCGGGCGGTGGCCACCGCGCGGGCGACCCGGCGGCACAGGTCCTCGACCAGCCCGACCACCTCGTCGGGGAAGCGCGGCAGTCCGCCCCGGCCGAGCAGGAGGGTGCCGAGCCGGCGCCCGCCGGCGACCAGGGGGCAGGCGAGTGCGGCGCCGCCCGGCCCGTAGCCGCCCGGTTCGTACGGCCAGGGCCAGGGGACCGCGCCGGGCGCACCGGTGGGCGAGCCGCTGCCCGGAAGGTGGGGCGGCTGCTTCTCCAGCGCCGTACGCAGCGCATCGATCCGGCTCTCGCTGGTGTGCCAGACGCGGGCGAGCCGCTGCTCCTCGCCGTCGGGCGCGATGCCCCGGCCGGGGGCGCCGCTGTCGCCGTCGCAGAGCCACACCGCGCACCATTCGGCGAGCCTCGGGACGATCAACTGGGCGGCGAGCGCGGCGACCTGATCGGCGTCGAGCTGGCCGGAGAGCAGATCGGAGGCTTCGGCGAGGAAGGAGAGGGCGCCGTTGTCGACCCGGTCGGCCTCGTGTTCCGGCCGGGCGGACCGGCGCGGCCCCGGGGCGAGCAGCTCGGCGGCCCGCAGACCACACTGCAGCAGCTGGTCGTCGAAGGTGAGCTCGGGCTCGGGCCCGGCGCCGTCCCGGGCCCCCACGGGCAGCCGGAACCAGACGGTCTTCATGGCCCGGCGGTAGGTGATGCCCCAGGACTCGGCGACCGCGCTGATCAGCTGGAGGCCGTGGCCGCCGTTCTCGGATGCGGCGCCGTCCTCGTGAGCGCGGACCGGCTGGGTGGGGTGGTGGTCGGAAACCTCGATGACGAGGCCGGGCCCCGGTGCGCCGTCCGGGCCCGCTCCAGGGGTGACGGGGGCTTCCGCGCAGGGCGCCGGGTACGGCTGCGCGCCCCCTCCCCCGTACGGCTTCGCGCCCCCTCCCCCGTAGGGCTCCGTGCCACGGCCCCCGTAGGGCTCCACGCCCGGCTCCCGCTCGGGCTCCAGCCGGCAGCGCAGCTCGACGGTGGTGCCCGCGTGCACCACCGCATTCGTCACCAACTCGCTGACCAGCAGCTCCGCTTCGTCCGCGAGCCGGCCGACCAGCCGCTCCGCGCCGGGCAGCCGCTGGCCGGCCCAGTCGGCGAACGCGGCCCGGACGAACCGGCGGGCGGCGGCAGCGGCCTGCGGATCACCGGGCAGGCTGGCCCACCGGGACCGGGCCGCGGGCCCGTCGGCAGGCCCGGCCGGGGCCATGGAGGGCGCCGACGACGCGGGTCCGCCACGGGGCCCTCCCGCCCTCGTCATGCGCGACGCCGTGACGTCGTCGTCCCGTTGAGACGAAGTTGTCGTCCGCATTGAGCAACTCCCGAGCAGCTCCGCTACAGCGCCGGATGCGCCAACGACAGAGTGACAGAACGAGCGCAGACATAAGCACCGAGTCACAGAAGACCGTGGTCACAGCGGTCAATTCGGCTGACGCGCCGCGGGAGTTGGCCGGCGCGCACACAGGGGTGCCCGGGGAACCCGTACGGACCACTTCAGCGGCAGCCGCAGTTCCCGCCGGCAGCCGCATTCACCCGCACGGACGCACCGGTACGGGGGCGGTACGGGGGCGCGCCGCCCCGGCCCGCCCCGTACCGCCCGGCCCGCGCCCTGCCGCCGCGCCCGTACGGCTACGCCTCGCGCGTCCCCGCATACATGTCGTCGAGCAGTTCCTTGAACGCCCGCTCCACCACCGGCCGCTTGACCTTGAGACTGGGGGTCACCTCGCCGTGCTCGATGTCCAGGTCACGCGGCAGCAGCCGGAACTTACGGATCTGCTGCCAGCGCTGCAGCCCCTCGTTGACCCGCTCGACATAGCCGTCGATCAGCTCGCGGGCCTGACCGGTCGCGACGACCTCGGCATACGTCTTGCCCTCCAGGCCGTGCTCCTTGGCCCAGGCCATGATCGTCGGCTCGTCGAGGGCGATCAGCGCGGTGCAGAAGTTCCGGTTGGCGCCGTGCACCAGCACATTGGAGACGAACGGGCAGACCGCCTTGAACTGGCCCTCCACCTCCGCCGGCGCGATGTACTTCCCGCCCGAGGTCTTGATCAGGTCCTTCTTGCGGTCGGTGATCCGCAGGTAGCCGTCCGGGGAGAGCTCACCGATGTCACCGGTGTGGAACCAGCCGTCGTCCTCCAGGACTTCGGCGGTCTTGTCCGGCAGGCCGTGGTAGCCCTGCATGATGCCGGGGCCGCGCAGCAGGATCTCGCCGTCCTCGGCGATCCGCACCTCGGTGCCGGGCAGCGGCTTGCCGACCGTCCCGGTGCGGTAGGCCTCGCCGGGGTTGACGAAGCTGGCGGCGCTGGACTCCGTCAGGCCGTAGCCCTCCAGGATGTGGATGCCGGCGCCGGAGAAGAAGTAGCCGATCTCCGGTGAGAGTGCGGCCGAGCCGGAGACCGCGGCGCGCAGCCGGCCGCCGAACGCGTCCCGCAGCTTGGCGTAGACGAGCACGTCGGCGACCTTGTGCTTGGCGGCGAGCGCGAACGGCACCGAGGCGTTGCCGGTGCGGCGGAAGTTGTCCTGCGAGACCTTGGCGTACTCGCGGGCCACCTCGGCCGCCCACTGGAAGATCTTGTACTTGGCGCCGCCGCCCGCGCGGGCCTTGGCCGCGACACCGTTGTAGACCTTCTCGAAGATCCGCGGCACGGCCGCCATGTACGTGGGCCGGACCACCGGAAGGTTTTCGATGATCTTGTCGACCCGGCCGTCGACGGCGATCACATGGCCGACCGCGATCTGGCCCGTGGTGAGCACTTTGCCGAAGACATGCGCCAGCGGCAGCCAGAGGTACTGCACGTCCTCCTCGGTGACCATGCCGGTCGCCGGGATCGCGCGGGCCATGTACGCCCAGCAGTCGTGCGGCAGCTGTACGCCCTTGGGGCGGCCGGTGGTCCCGGAGGTGTAGATGAGCGTCGCCAGCTGGTCGGCGCGCAGTGCGGCCACCCGCTCCTTGATGCACTCCGGGTGGTCCTCCAGATAGGCGGTGCCGCGCTTCTCCAGCTCGGCCAGGGTGAGCACCCAGCCCTCCGGATCGCCCTCGGCGGGCTCCGCGCCCGCCTCGTCGATGACGACGACATGCGCCAGCTCGGGCAGCTCCGCGCGCCGCTCACGCGCCTTGGCGAGCTGTCCGGCGTCCTCCGCGATCAGCACCCGGCTGCCGGAGTCGGCCAGGATGTAGGCGGTCTCCTCGGTGTTGGTGCTGGGGTAGACCGTCGTCGTGGCGGCACCGGAGCAGAGCACCCCGAGGTCCGCGAGGATCCATTCGACGCGGGTGTTGGCGGCCAGCGCCACCCGTTCCTCGGGCAGTATGCCGAGCGCGATGAGCCCGGCGGCCACGGCGTAGACGCGTTCGGCGGCCTGGGCCCAGCTGATCGCCTTCCAGCCGTCCGCCCCCTGCCCGGTGGGGGCACCTCCCTGCTCGAGCGAAGCCGAGAGCTTGGGGGAAGGCAGGACCGGATAGCGATAGGCCTCGATGTCGGGCGTGGCCGCGACCCGCTCCAGGAAGAGGTGTGCCACCGAAGGCGGCCGGTTTTCGATCAGCGTGTGGGTGTCCGTCACGGCGTCCTCCGGGGCCCGCTTCGTTGCTGGTGACTCGCGAGTAACCTTTGAGCAGTGATCAGAGTAGAGCCCGATGCTCCAGCGCGTAAGGGGCTACGACCCACTGGTTCACGATGTGACCAGTGCGATAGGTGTACGTAGCACGCACAACGCCCGACAGCGAGGTCCGCCACTCATCCCCACCGTACGGCGTCGGGAGTGGGCCGGATCACACCATCCGGACCGCCGCCCTGCTCACCCACGCCGATGAGCGCCGGTGAGCAGGGCAAACGGACAGGGCACCGCCCCCCTCGACGGGAACCGGCGCCCTGCTTCGTGCCTCATGCTCGTACCTCATGGCCGCTCAGCCGCACGGCTTGACCACTTTGCGGCCGCCCGGCCCGCGACGCCGTTCCGTCGAACGGGGCGGCGTACGCGGGCGCCGTACGCGGGCGGCCGCCGGCCTCTCCGGGCCGTACTTCGCCCTACTTCTTCGCCCTACTTCCCACTTCTACTTCCTACTTCTACTTTCCACTTCTACTTCCTACTTCTACTTTCCACTTCTACTTCCTACTTCTACTTTCCACTTCTACTTCCTACTTCTTCGCCTTCGCGTCGCCGTCGGAGTCCGAGGACAGCACCGCGATGAAGGCCTCCTGCGGGACCTCCACGCTGCCGACCATCTTCATCCGCTTCTTGCCTTCCTTCTGCTTCTCCAGCAGCTTCCGCTTACGGGAGATGTCACCGCCGTAGCACTTGGCGAGGACGTCCTTGCGGATGGCGCGGACCGTCTCACGGGCGATGACCCGGCTGCCGATGGCGGCCTGGATCGGCACCTCGAAGCTCTGCCGCGGGATCAGCTCGCGCAGCTTGGCGACCAGCCGCACGCCGTAGGCGTACGCCTTGTCCTTGTGGCAGATCGCGGAGAACGCGTCGACCTTGTCCCCGTGCAGCAGGATGTCGACCTTCACCAGGTCGGCGGCCTGCTCGCCGGTGGGCTCGTAGTCCAGCGAGGCATAGCCCCGGGTCTTGGACTTGAGCTGGTCGAAGAAGTCGAAGACGACCTCGGCGAGCGGGAGGGTGTAGCGGATCTCGACCCGGTCCTCGGAGAGGTAGTCCATGCCGAGCAGGTTGCCGCGGCGGTTCTGGCACAGCTCCATGATCGCGCCGATGAACTCGCTGGGCGCCAGAATCGTGGCCCGGACGACCGGCTCGTGCACCTTGTCGATCTTGCCCGTCGGGAACTCGCTCGGGTTGGTGACCTCGTGCTCGTCCCCGTCCTCCATGTCGACGCGGTAGACCACGTTCGGCGCGGTGGCGATCAGGTCGAGGCCGAACTCGCGCTCCAGGCGCTCGCGGATGACCTCCAGGTGCAGCAGGCCCAGGAAGCCGACGCGGAAGCCGAAGCCCAGGGCCGCGGAGGTCTCCGGTTCGTAGACCAGCGCGGCGTCGTTGAGCTGCAGCTTGTCCAGCGCGTCGCGCAGCTCCGGGTAGTCCGAGCCGTCCAGGGGGTACAGCCCCGAGAACACCATCGGCTTGGGGTCCTTGTAGCCGCCCAGCGGCTCCACGGCTCCCTTGTTGAGCTGGGTGATCGTGTCACCCACCTTGGACTGCCGGACATCCTTCACACCGGTGATCAGATAGCCCACCTCACCGACGGACAGACCGTCGGCCGACTTCATCTCCGGGGAGTTGGTGCCGATCTCCAGCAGCTCGTGCGCGGCGCCGGTGGACATCATCCGGATGCGCTCGCGCTTGCCGAGCGTGCCGTCGACGACCTTCACGTAGGTCACGACGCCGCGGTAGGCGTCGTAGACCGAGTCGAAGATCATCGCGCGGGCGGGGGCGTCCTTGACGCCGACCGGGGCCGGCACCTCGCGGACGACCTTGTCCAGCAGCTCGGGCACGCCGACGCCGGTCTTGGCGGAGACCTTCAGGACGTCCTCGGGCTCACAGCCGACCAGGTTGGCCAGCTCGGCGGCGAACTTCTCGGGCTGCGCGGCCGGCAGGTCGATCTTGTTGAGGACGGGGATGATCGTGAGGTCGTGCTCCATCGCCAGGTAGAGGTTGGCGAGGGTCTGGGCCTCGATGCCCTGGGCGGCGTCAACGAGGAGGATGCAGCCCTCGCAGGCGGCGAGCGAGCGGGAGACCTCGTAGGTGAAGTCGACGTGGCCCGGGGTGTCGATCATGTTGAGGATGTGGGTCGTACCACTTCCCTCTTCACCCTCGGTGGGGTCCCAGGGCAGCCGGACCGCCTGGGACTTGATCGTGATGCCGCGCTCGCGCTCGATGTCCATGCGGTCGAGGTACTGCGCGCGCATCTGCCGCTGGTCGACGACACCGGTGAGCTGGAGCATCCGGTCGGCGAGCGTCGACTTGCCGTGGTCGATGTGCGCGATGATGCAGAAGTTACGGAGGAGGGCCGGATCGGTACGGCTCGGCTCCGGCACGTTCGTAGGGGTCGCGGGCACGCAGGGTCCATTCAGTGAACGCGGGTAGGCGGGACTCGGGTATGTGACGTCACCCCCATCGTCCCATGAGCGAGGGGCTCGGTCCGGTTTGGGCGGTGCGGGGTGGGGTCCGGGGGCTTCAGAGGGGGCGCGGGACCTGCCGCGGCGGGCCGCCGCGGGGGCGGCGCGCGCGGCGGTCAGGGGGCGGGTCCGGTCCGGTTTGGGAGGCCGTGGACCCTGCTGGTAGCCTGGTCCACTGCGCTTCGTGCCCTCTCTCGTACGAGGCGCCACTCGAAACTCCAACGAACCTGAAAAGGCTCTTTCGTGGCGAACATCAAGTCCCAGATGAAGCGGATCAAGACCAACGAGAAGGCTCGTCAGCGCAACAAGGCTGTCAAGTCCACTCTGAAGACTGCGATCCGCCGCACCCGCGAGGCCGTGGAGGCCGGCGACCTGCAGAAGGCCGCCACCGCCCAGGCCGAGGCTGCCAAGAAGCTCGACAAGGCCGTCAGCAAGGGTGTCATCCACAAGAACGCCGCCGCCAACAAGAAGTCGGCGATGGCGAAGAAGGTCGCGGCCCTCAAGGCCTGACCTTCCTTCCGGAGGAGATCACCGGCCCGTTCAGGCCTGGTCCTCCTCCACCGCAGCACCTGTAGTACCCCTGTCGGCAGGGACCCAGCGGCCCCTCTCTCCGCTCCCTGACCGATGCACCACCGCGCCGCACACGGCCTGCGTTCGCCACGCGGGTGCGGCGCACCCGGCTCACTCGGCATACACCGCCGACCAAGCCGCAAAGCTTGATATGAAGACCCCGCCTCACCCCTTCCCCAGGGGCGAGGCGGGGTCTTTTGTTGGGGTCTCTTGCTGGGGCTTTCCCGTTGTTGCCTTTTCCCGCGAGGCTTTCGTTGGGTTTTGTTGCGGAGCGCTCTTTGCATGGGGTTTTTGTTGCAGGGATTTGGCCACGGGGATTTCATTGCGGGGCGTTTGCGTGGGTCCTTGGTGTGGCGCCTTGGGAATGTGTCCTTGGTGTGGCGCCTCTGTTGTGTAGCGCTGCTGTGAGGATCTGGCGGCAGGCCTATCGGCAGGCCCTCTCCATGGGCCTTATTGGTTCCTGCCATGGACCCTCCTGCCATGGGACGGTGGTGGCGCCCGTGTGTCGTGGGCCGGGTGGGGACGGTGCGGCCGAGGCTCGGGCCGTCGACCGTCGGCCGTCGGCCGTCGGCCGTGAGGGAATTCCGTGCCGCAGAACCGGTTTCCCTTTCGGCGGTTTCCGCTACGCTGCGGCCATGTCTATTTCGGGGGATCAGAACAATCCATACGCCCAGCCGGAGCCCCATCCATACGGCCAGGTGCCCGCGCCCCAGAATCCGGCACCCGCACCGCAGAATCCCTACGCACAACAGGCCATGCCGCAGGGGCCGGGCGGCGGATACGGCTATCCGGCACCCGGCGTACCCGTCCCACCCATAGGGGCACCCACCGTCGGCGCGCCCATGGCGGCACCGGGTGGTGGCGCGGGCCGAGGCGTGTCCGGCTGGCTCTGGGCGATCGGCGGGGCGGTGGCGGCATCCGCGATCTGGGGCTCCGTGCTGTTCGCCACCGGTGGTTTCTCCTCCCACCCCAACCCCGATCTCGCGGGCTACGCCTACACCGGCGACCTCTGTGCGGACACCTCGATGACCCCTTTCGAGGACGCCCACTTCAAGACCAAGGCGACCACCGGAACGACCTCGAAGGACGCCAACCCCCAGCACACCGGCGCCCAGCTGAAATCCCTCGACACGATGTCGTGCAACGTCTCGTTGGAGCAGGAGAACGCAAGCAGCTCCGCCTACTCCTCGACCTGGCTCTACAACACCGTCACCCTGCACCGGGAGACCGACCCGGCTCCGGAGTTCGCCGACGGCTACCGCTCGTACGAGAAGCAGGACACCTCGGTCGGCTACAAGGTCGAAGCCGTACCGGGGCTCGGCGACGAGGCCTATCTGGTGACCCGCAAGGACGAGGGCAGCACGAGCAGCAGCTCGTATGTGATCCTCGGCATCCGGGACGGCTGGATGACGTACCAGTCGACGTGGTCGAGCTACGCGTCGAGCAGCAGCGGCACGCCGCCGACGGCCACCGAGGTCGCCACGATGCTGAAGACCAGCGCGACGGAGACACTCAAGCGACTGCAGAACTCACGGTCTCGGTGAGGGTGGGGGAACTGGTGGACGTAGCCGCCACGCTCGGTCTTCTTCTTCCGCCGGTCCACGGCTTTGGCCCCCGAGGACGGAGGCCGACGCGCGCACGGACGCGGCAGCAACCAGATAGCGGCCTACCTTCTTCACATCGACGTGGATCATGTGGCCGGGCCGTCGGGCGTCGATTCTCCGCGGCTGTCGGTTGGCCTCACCGTCGGGGTCGATGAATCGGCGTCGGTTGAGGCCGATCGCGACCAAGTGCCTGCTCACGGTCCTTCGGCCGATCGGCGTTCCGGCCTGCGTGAGCTCGAAGGCGACCCTGACCGCGGACCACTTGTGGGTGCGACGCAGCTTCTCCATGAGTTCGAGTACCTCGGATGGTGTCGCGGTGGGCTGGTGGTGCGGTGTGGAAGAGCGGTCCTCGAGCCCGAGTTCGCCGTGGCGCCGGTATCGGTTGACCCACTTCGATGCGCACTCCCGGGAGATCCCCATCTCGGCTGCGACGTGGGCGATGGGCCTCGTGCGGCAGCGCTCGATGAGGCGACGCCGCCCCTCCACGGTGAGGGGTGCGTTCTTGTGCGTTACGCAGGGGAGCCGGGTGCCGAGGCTCGCCGTGTGCGGTCCCGCCCGCCGATTGCCTCGGCAACGTCTTGGATGGCGCCACGAAGCAGGTCACCGTAGGGATCCTGAGGAAGGTTGGGGGCGTGCTCTTTGGCGGCGTTGATGTGCTCGGTGGCGGCTTCGAAGGAGCCGAGTCGGCGGTAGTTGTCGGCAAGGTTGAGGTGTAGGGAAGGGTAGAAGCCGGCAATGTGGAGGCTGGCGTGGTGTTCCTGGACGCGCTGCTCGGTCACGGCGTCGGCAGCGTCCAGGGCCCGGACGTCCCAGGCCAGGGCCTGGGCCGGATCTTCGTAGAGATCTGCGAGGTAGTGAGCGAGAGAGCAGCGGTGCAGCGGGTCGCCGGTGACACCGATCGCGGACCACAGGCTCAGGAGCTGTTGGCGGGCGGCAGCGATGTCACCGGCTCGGCCTTCGGTGACGGCTTGGCCGATGGCTTCCATGGTCGGGTCGGGGCTGGCGGGTGCGGTGGTCATGGATGTTCCTCGTCGTCTTTCTCAGGCGGAGTGGTCGGACTTGATGGGCATGGCCAGGGTGGTGAGATCGCCGCGGTCGGCGGAGCGGATCGTGACGGGCTGGTCGTTTCCCCGCAGGTCGAGCATCACGTCGGGGCCGATCGCGGTGCTCACGGCGGGATAGAGCGTGGTCAGCTCGAAGCAGATCTGGAGGGCCTGACCCGTCGCGGTAGCCGGCAGCGGGATGTCGGGGTGTTCGTCATCCGCTGACACGACGTTCACTCCGTGGTCGGCAACGTGCAGCGCGATGCGCTCGCCGGGATGTTCTTCCAGGGCGCGCAGGAGCAGATCCTTCGAGACCGTCACACGGGTGGTGACCTCGCCCAGTGACGCGAGCATCAGCCGATAGTCGGGGAATTCCTCGGGCATCAACCGGCAATGCCGGTCTCCCCGGTCGGCCACGCGGAGCCAGATCCCGTGCGGCGCCGCTTCGAGTCGCACCAGCGCGCTGCGGCGGATCTCGGCGACCGCGGCCCGCAGCTCGTCGCCGTTGACCGTGCCGGTCCAGGTCTGCCTCGGTGGTTGCGTCGGCACCAGGGTTCGGGTGGAGAGCCGGTATCGGTCAGTCGCGGTCAGGGTGACCGCCTCATGGCTTGCCTCGATGCGCAGGCCAGCAAGAACCGGCATCTCGGGCTCATGTGCGGTCGCGGTCAGGACCTGCTCAACCGCATCCGCCAGCACAGGCCCCTTCAGCACCGTCATCGGAAGACCTGGCACATCGCCGAGCGCAGACTTGATGACAGCAGCCTTCTGCTGTGCCGCCGCCGCGTCTCCAACGACCTTCGACACATGCTCGTCGAGCAGCCGGGATGCCTCGTCAGCCCCGGAACCCAGTACCGCCTCGACACCAGCGAGGGGCATAGCAATCTCACGGAGCTGACGCAGCACGGTCGCCCGCGCAACCTGGTCAGCGCTGTAGTAGCGGTAGCCCGAGATCGGGTCGACTTCGGCAGGGGCCAGCAGCCCGGAGTCGGCGTAGAACCGCAACGCGCTGGAGGTCAGCCCACTGCGCTGGGCAAAGACCCCGATCGGCATCAGCTCAAAATTTGGCACCTCGCCATCATCGAGCTTCAACCAACTCGAAGGTCAACACCGACGAGCGGCGCCACCGACCTCATGGCCAGCACAACACCTGTCACGGCCGTTGACCGCCGTAACGGTTCACCACCGTGGCGGTTGCCCCTCGCGGTTGATCGCCATGGCGGTGGGCTGCCGTGCCGGTCGGCGCGCTGAGGGCAGAGGCCGTGGCGAGGCAGCGCGACGACGGCCTGTTCGCTGCCGCGCCAGTCGCACCGGTGCCTGCCACTGACGGGCACCGGCCCGCTACTTCACCGCGAGCGGGCCGCTCGGGCAATCACCACGACGGCCTTCTCCAAGGCGTACTCCGGATCGTCCCCGCCGCCCTTCACCCCGGCGTCGGCCGCCGCCACCGCGCGCAACGCCGTGGCCACACCGTCCGCCGACCAGCCGCGCATCTGCTGCCGCACGCGGTCGATCTTCCAGGGCGGCATGCCCAGTTCGCGGGCGAGGTCGCCGGGGCGGGCGCCGCGCGGGGCGGAGGCCAGCTTGCCGATGGCACGGACGCCCTGGGCAAGTGCGCTGGTGATCATGACGGGGGCGACGCCGGTGGCGATCGCCCAGCGCAGTGCCTCCAGCGCCTCGGCGGCCCGGCCCTCGACGGCACGGTCCGCGACGGTGAAACTCGAAGCCTCGGCCCGGCCCGTGTAATAGCGCGCGACGATGGCCTCGTCGATCGTGCCTTCGACATCGGCGGTCAGCTGCGAACAGGCCGAGGCCAGCTCGCGCAGATCGCTGCCGATCGCATCGACCAGCGACTGGCAGGCCTCGGGCGTCGCCGAACGCCCGACCGCACGGAAC
Source organism: Streptomyces sp. NPDC054765 (assembly GCF_053612065.1). Taxonomy (NCBI): domain Bacteria; kingdom Bacillati; phylum Actinomycetota; class Actinomycetes; order Kitasatosporales; family Streptomycetaceae; genus Streptomyces; species Streptomyces sp. NPDC054765. The sequence continues at coordinate 97,087 of NZ_JBSHBP010000009.1, forward strand.
TCGCCCCGCACAAAGGCCAGCCGGTCGGCCGGCTTGGTCATCTTGGGACAGGCCACCTCCCGCGCCCCGGCCTTACGGGCCGCGTCCAGCAGGCCCTTCCCCTTGGCACCGCCGGCATGCAGCAGCACCAGAGTGATCTCCTCGGCGGGCGAGCCGAGGTACGCCTTGACGTCCTTGATGGTGTCCGCGGACAGATCCTGGGCGGCCCGCACCACGACGACCTTGCGCTCGGCGAAGAGCGAGGGGCTGGTCAGCTCGGCCAAGGTGCCGGGCTGGAGCTGTTCGGGAGTGAGGTCGCGCACATCGGTGTCCGCATCGGACACCCGGGCAGCCGCCACCACCTGCTGCACCGCACGATCCAGCAGCAGGTCTTCCTGGCCCACCGCGATCGTGACGGGGGCGAGCGGGTCGTCTTGAGCTGTCTTCCTGGCCATCGCGTCCAGCATCCCACGCCTCACTGACAACCCGCCCCGGAGTTCTCTCGGCCCCCCTGCCCGGGAGGATCACCGTCCCCCTGTCGGACAATGGCCGGGTGAATGATGCTGCCCCACACCCCCCACACGTACGGCATGTACTGGTCCTGCCCGACCGCGATGCGGCACAGGAGGTGGCCGAGGAGCTGACCGAGCGCTTCGGTGTCGCCGAGGAGCCGCAGCTCGTACGGGACGCCCTGGCCGGTGAGGACGACGCCGAGGATGCGCAGTGGCTGGTGGTGGTCGAAGACCCGGACGCCACCCATGACCCGGCGCGGCTGCACGACCTCGCGACGGAATACGAGGGCTGGCGCGAGGCCGATTAGCGACGGACCGCGGACGTAGGACGGGCCGCAGACATAGGACGGGCCGCAGACGTAGAACGGACCGCGGACGCAAGACGTGCTGCGGGCGGCATGGGACGGGTCGTGGACGTAATACGTGCTGTGGGCGGCGTAGGACGGATCGCGGATGTAAGACGGACCGCGGCGTAGGGCGGGTCCTCAGGCGTTCCTCCCGGGTGCCCGCATCTCGCCGACCACGGGCTCCCGCCCCAGCACAATCCCGAAGTACTCCCGGTAGACGGCAAGCACCTCATCCTCGCCCACCTCACGCTCATCCCGTACCCCATGCACCCCTTCCGCCCCGTCCGCCCCGGTGATCACGAGCGTACGGCCGGAGAGCGTGACCCGGCCGGTCTCTGTCAGCCGTGAGCACACCAGGGACCGGGTGAAGTGCGACTTGGGCGAGGTCCGGTGCCACCAGCAGCCGGCCTCGAAGTCCGTGTAGGCACGCGGACGTTGTTCGAGGCGGTACTGCGGATCGCCGTCCCTCAGGACATCGAGATCTCCCTCACCCGTCTCCTCGATCCGGAACACACCACCGGGATCGGACTGCTCGTCCCGGCTGTCCCCGCGCAGCGGGAAGTGGCTGTGCCTGCCGAAGCCGACGCCCGCAAGCCATGGCCCGCTCGGCGTCTGTACACGCAGGGCAAGGTGGTCATACGGAATCCCGAGCCCGTCGGCGCCGAACACGCGGCCGGAGAGCAGCTCGGCCTCGTAACCGAGTGCGCCCAGGAGCATCGCGAAAGCGCCGTTGAGTTCATAGCAGAAGCCGCCCCGCCGAGCGCCGACGATCTTGTTCAGCAGCGGCTGCTCCGCGAGCACGATCTCTTCACCGAGGTGGATGGAGAGGTTCTCGAAGGGGACGCTACGCAGATGGCCGAGGTGCAGCGCATGCAGGGCGTCGGCATCGGGGGACGCGGGACGGGTAACACCGATCCGGTCGAGATAGGCGTCGGCGGCAGCCGTGTCCATCAGGTGGGTGTCCTCTCCGAAGCGAACCAGCGTCGGGTCCGGTCGACCACCGAGGCAGGCGTCGTGGCGATCACATCGGCGATGGTCTGAGCGGCCAGCTCACGCCGCCAGGCCAGCTCGGCCCTGCGCATCGCCGTGGAGATTCCGCAGGGCCGGCCGAACTCCCTGCCGGACGCCTCGATACCTGCTCCCCGCTGCCGGATCTCGGTACACCGGAAGGCATCTTCCGTGCCCTCGATCGCGGCGACGACGTCCATGAGAGTGATCCGCTCCGGCGACCGGGCCAGCTGGAAGCCACCCCGCGCACCGGGGGTGGAGGTCAGGATCCCGGCCCGGACCAGCGCCTGGAGCCGCTTGTTCAAGTAGGCCGCCGGCAACTCGAACGAAGCCGCCAGCCGAGCGGTGGACACGGGCCCTTCCTCATCGAGCCAGGCCAACGTCACACAGCAGTGCAGGCCCCACTCGACGCCTTCACTCATCCTCATAATCTGGAGTTTACAGATCCGGATTCCCCCCTTCCCCGATGTGCCGCCCGGCCTGCGGAGCGGGGCCGGCCACGGCCACAGCCACGGCCACGGCCACGGCCACGGGCGCCGAGTGTGCGTGGCCCGGCTGGGCGGGCGTCGGAGGGGCGGCCGCCGGTCCGACGCCCGCCGGCCGGACGGGTTCGGGTGCTCCGGTTGCCGAGCAGGCGGACCTTGATCCGGTGGCCGCTGACCGTTGCCGACAGTCCGGCCGTGGTGCCCAGGATCGCGATGGCTCCGTCGGTGTCGGTTCGCAGCACCCGGGCGCCCTGGGCGTGCAGCGCTGCGATGGTGCGCGGCGCCGGGTGGCCGTACGGATTGTCGGCGCCGCAGGAGATCAGCGCCAGGCGCGGCGCCAGCCGGTGCATCAGTGGCGGGTCCTGATGGGCGGAGCCGTGGTGCGCCACCTTCAGGACGTCGATGGCGCCCAGCTCCGGGTGGGCCGCCAGCAGCGCCCTTTGTGCGGGCGGTTCAAGATCGCCGAGCAGCAGGAGGGTCAGCCCGCTCGTACGCACGAGAAGGGTGACGCTGGCGTCGTTGGGGCCGTCGAGGGCATCAGAGCCGGCCGGTTGGCTGCCGGGGCCAGTGAGGTCGGCAGAGCTGGTGGGGGCAGCAGGGCTGGTGGCGTCAGTAGGACTGGTGGGGTCAGCAGGGCTGCCGGGGCCGGGGAGGGTTGGTGGCGGAGCGGGTGGCCAGAGGACCTCCCAGGTGAGTGGGCCCAGATGGCGCCGCTCCCCCGGTTCGGCGCGGATAACCGGGATGCGGGCCTCGGCAGCCAGAGCGCGCACGAACTGCACCTGCCCCGGAGGGTCTTGCAGCGTCGTGGTCTCGATCGCGCCGACCGAGCGGCCGCGGAGCGCTCCCGGGAGCCCGTCCACATGGTCGGCGTGGAAATGTGTCAGAACGAGGAGCGGGATGCGGTGGATACCGAGGGTGGTGAGGCAGCGGTCGATGGCGTGGGGCTCGGGCCCGGTGTCCACCACCAGCGCCGTACCGTCCCCGGCCGCCAGCACCAGGCCGTCCCCCTGCCCCACGTCGCACACCACGGCCCGCCACCCCGGCGGCGGCCAGCCGGTGAGCACACGGGTGATCGGGACAGGGCGGCACACCGCCAGAATCACCGCCAGCGCACAGAGCACGCACAGCCAGGGGCGGCGCAGCACCCTGCGGGCGACCGGTACCAGGGCCGCCGTGACAGCCGCCAGCAACAGCCCGCCGGCCCAGCCGCCCGGCCAGTCGAACTCCGCCCCGGGCAGCGCCGCCCCCGTACGGGCGACGCCGGCGATCCACTCGGCCGGCCAGCCCGCGCACCACGTCAGCGCCTGGGCGACGGGCAACGCGACCGGGGCGGCGGCAAGCGCGGCGAAGCCCAGCACCGTCGCGGGGGCCACGGCCAATTCGGCCAGCAGATTGCAGGGCACCGCGACCAGGCCCACCCGGGCCGCCAGCACGGCGACGACCGGTGCACAGACCGCCTGGGCAGCGGCCGCGGCGGCGATCACCTCGGCGATCCTGGGCGGCACCCCACGCCGCTGGAGTGCGGCGCTCCAGCGCGGCGCGAGCAGCAGTAGCGCGCCGGTGGCCAGGACCGACAGCAAAAAGCCATAGCTGCGGGCGAGCCAGGGGTCGTAGAGGACCAGCAGCAGGACCGCGGCTGCGAGGGCGGGGACCAGCGAGCGGCGGCGGCCGGTGCCGATCGCCAGCAGGGTGACCAGGCCGCAGACAGCGGCCCGCAGCACGCTCGGGTCCGGGCGGCACACCACGACGAAGCCGAGGGCGAGCGCGCCCCCGAGGACGGCCGTGCCGCGGAGCGACAGCCCCAGGCGCGGTGCCAGCCCGCGGCGCTCGGCGCGCGTCGCGAGGTGGGGTGGCCCGATCAGCAGGGCGAGCACCATCGTCAGATTGCTGCCGGAGACGGCCAGCAGATGCGTCAGATCGGTGGCCCGAAAGGCATCGTCGAGATCCGGCGGCACGCGCGAGGTGTCGCCCACGACCAGACCCGGCAGCAGCGCGCGGGCATCGGGACGCAGTCCGTCGGTGGCCTCCCGCAGCCCGGCGCGCAGGTGTCCCGCCAGCCGCTGAAGGGGGGACGGCGCAGCCGTCTTGACCGGCGGCGCATCGCCGGTGACCCGCAGCACCGCGGCGACCTGGTCGGTCGACGACAGCGGCGGTGCGGTGCGCGCCGCCACCCGGATACGCGTCGACGGCAGCAGCCCGCGCCATGCCGAAGAGAGGCTCCCGCGAGCTTCGGGGCCGTGCTCCTCACCACTCCTGCCGTGCTGCTGCACGACCACCAGCACCGGCGTCCGTACGGCGGTGACCGCTCCGTCCGGCGCCGTGACATGGACGGCATCGGCGGTGAACACCAGCACCGGGGGCGTCCGTTGGGAACCTCGCACCCTGGGACGGGTCAGCCGTGGATCGCCGGTCACCTCCAGCTCCGCCGTGACCCCCGCGTAGCGCTCCGCCAAGGCCGGCAGCGGCCCGCGCCGCACATCCGACGCATGCAGCCCCGCGGATGCGGCCCCCGCCGCGGCACACAGCAGCACCGCGGCCAGGGCCACGGACGCCCCGGCGGACCAGCGGCGGGGAGCGCGGAGGCGGGGCGGCCCCGCCCCTCGCCGGACGGCGTCGGCACGAGGTCCGGCGGCCGAGGACCCGGCATCCGAAGGCCCGGCGACGGGCCCCTCGGCCTCCTCCGGGACTCGCTCCGCCCTGCGTCGCACCATCGCCACCCGTAACACGAACACCGCGAGCGCTACGGCCACACAACAGGCCACCGCCACTCCCCCGCCGGGCGCACCCAGGCTGATCACCGCCCCTGCCCAGGCCCCCAGCGCAGGCACGACCAGCCGCAGATCGGCCGGGCCCTCCTGATGCGGGTCCGAGGCGCCGTGCGGCGACTCAGCCGTGGCGTGCACGGTGGCGCGGGCACCGGTCATGGCTGCACCAAGGGGCGCAGATCGGCGAAACGGCGGTCCCCGATACCGGTCACCTGGCGGAGCTGCTCCACCGAGGTGAACCCGCCGTGCTGGGTGCGGAATTCGACAATGTGGCGGGCCAGGACGGGCCCCACTCCGGGGAGGGAATCGAGCTGCTGCTCGGTCGCCGTGCTGAGGCTGACCGGACCGGCCGGACCACCACCACCGCCGCCGCCGGCACTCGGCGCCCCGCTCCCCGGCCCGGCGGCCCCCGCGCCGGCGGAACCCGCACCACCCCCGGCCCCGGCCGCCCCGGCCCCGGCCCCGGCCACCACGATCTGTTCGCCGTCGGTCAGCAGACGCGCCCGGTTCAGCCCACCGGTGCTCACCCCGCGCAGCACTCCGCCCGCGGCCTCCAGCGCATCGATCACTCGCGACCCCGGCGGCATCCGGTGAATCCCGGGGTGCCGGACCTTGCCCGCGACATCGACGACCACCTGCCGCCCCGCACCGCCCGGCGAACCATGCGCGACCGCAGCGGCGGACGATGACGATGGCGGAAGTGACGGTGAGCGCGGTGCGGGGCCGCCGGCCGCTGCGGACCGTTCGGCGGTCGGGGCCCGTACCGGCTCGGGGCGGCCGGCCCAGAAGTGCTGCACGGCGAAACCCACGGCCACCACGAGCACCAGGACCAGTGCGCCGAGCGCCTTCGGGTCGGTACCGCACCGTAACTGCACCCAGAGCGGGAGCCGTTCGCGCACGGCAAGCCATGCCCGCTCCCGACGGCTGGGTCCCGGCGGATCGTGCCCAGGGTCCGGCGGATCGTGCCCAGGCCCCGGCGGACCCGCCCCGCCCACTGCCCCCGGATCGCCGAAGATCGTCGCCACCCGGGCCCGCACCCGCTCGCGCTCCCGCTCCCGCCGCTCCGCCGCCCCGGATGGAGCCGGGGAACCGGAGGATTCGTAGAGATCCGACGCAACAGCCGAAGCCGAGGAAGCCGGCGTGCCGGAGGAGACCGAAGGGCCGGAGGAGCCCGATGGGTCGGAGGAGACTGATGGGTCGGAGGAGACTGATGGGTCGGAGGAGACCGAAGAGGCAGCGGAGCACAAAGGCCCGAAGGAGAGCGAAGGCCTGGCGGAGCCCGAAGACATGACGGAGCCCGAAGGGCCGGCGAAGAACCCCGGAGGCGGCGGGGCCGACAAACCCCACGCAGCCGACGGGCCGGAAGCAGGTGACGAGGAGGCCGCGGAAGCGGCCCACACAGATCGGGACGAGTTCATACCGACCGACGCTAAGCACCTCGCGCAGATCTCGCCGAGCTGCCGCAAATCCGGTGGATGACAGCCCAGTTGTCGAGAACTCCGTCACCCACAGGGCACCTGCCCCACCCCTCTCACCTCGGCGAAACCACTGCTCCCAGCAGCCCCGGACCCGTATGCGCGCCGATCACCGCGCCGACCTCACTCACATGGAGTTCATTGAGCCCCGGCACCCGCTCCCGGAGTCGCTGGGCCAGGGCATCCGCGCGCTCCGCCGCGTCGAGATGGTGGACCGCGATATCGACCTGGCCCTCGCCCGCCCGCTCGGCCGCGATCTCCTCGAGCCGTGCGATGGCCTTGGACGCCGTACGGACCTTCTCCAGCAGCTCAATCCGCCCATCGGCCAGCTGAAGGAGCGGTTTGACGGCGAGTGCGGAGCCGAGCAGCGCCTGGGCAGCGCCGATACGGCCGCCACGGCGCAGATAGTCGAGGGTGTCGACGTAGAAGTAGGCGGAGGTCCCCGCGGCACGCTTCTCCGCGGCGGCAACCGCTTCGTCGATGTCCCCGCCCGCCTCGGCCGTCTCCGCGGCGGCGAGCGCACAGAATCCGAGAGCCATCGCCACCATTCCGGTGTCCACGACACGTACCGGTACCGGGGCTTCCTTGGCCGCCAGCACCGCCGCGTCATAGGTGCCGGAGAACTCCGAGGACAGATGGAGCGAGACGATGCCGCTCGCGCCGGCCGCCGCCACCTTGCGGTAGGTGTCCGCGAACACCGTGGGGCTGGGCCGGGAGGTCGTCACGGACCGGCGCTTCTGGAGCGCCTGGGCGACGGATCTCGCGGAGATCTCGGTGCCCTCTTCCAGGGCCTGGTCCCCCAGGACGACGGTCAGCGGCACGGCCGTGATGCGGTGACGCTCGACAGCCGTCCGCGGCAAGTAGGCCGTGGAATCGGTGACGATCGCGACATGGCGGGACATGACTGGGAGGTTATCCGGGGATCCCGACGCCGCACAGTGCGGGTCCCTCCCCAAGATCTTCCAGGTTTCACCAAGGCTCTGCCAAGCCCCGGAAGACTGCCGCCGTAAGCCCACGCGGAAGACGGCCGCCTCCCCGCCGCGGGATCGTCATGGATCGCCGACGCTCCGGGGATTCCACCACCTCTCCCCCGGGGCCCCGCCCCGCCCCGCCCCCGCCTCGCCTCGCCGATGTGTTGCCGTCTCACCGCCTCATGTCGTCGTCCCCTCCGTGCGTGGTGCCTTCTGCCACGGGTAGGACGGCTGGGTACGCGGGTCCCGGGCGGTGATCGCCGGCGGGTCCTCGGGCGCCGGGCCCCAGGAGTGGCCGGCCTCGTCTGCCGGAGCGCGGCCCGGTCGGACGCCGGCGCCTGAAGGGGCACCGGCGCCACGCGCCCCCGCGTGCCCTTCCGACGGCGGTTTCCCCGCGGAGCCGCGCGGTTCTCCGGACGGCCTCCGGCCCTGCCCGGGACGGCGCTCCGGTGCGGGCTCGTGCAGCGGGTCCGCACCGCCCTCGGCGCGGGTCCAGTGGCGCAGCGCCCCCGCCTCCACGTCGATCTGGCCGGTCAGCGATGCCAGATCGTCGTCCGCGAACTTGCGGGCGCGGTCGCGCGCGGCCCAGCGCAGTGACTCCGCGGAGTGCGTGATCCGCTCCAGGCGCTCCCTGAGTTCCGGGAGGCGGGCGCCGATGGTGTCCCGGTCAGGCTCACGTTCGAGCCGCTTGAGCTCGTCGTCGAGCTCATGGCCATGGGCGCTCAGCCGCTCGAAGAGCCCGATCGCCTCGCTGAGGGAGGCATCGTCGGAGGACGCGCCGGAGAGCACCTCCTGGGTGGCGCGCATGGACGTGCGCAGGGAGAGCCGCAGCTGTGCCAGTTCGCCGACCACGCCGGGCTGGGCGAGCTGCCGGGCCCGCAGGGTGGTGTCCTCGACGGTTCTGCGGGCCTGGGCGACCGTGCGGTCCACACCGCGCTTGGCCGCCTTTACGGCCTTGACCGTGACGAGCACCCCGGCCAGGACGAAGAGCACAAAGAGCAGTCCGAGGATGGCGACAGCAGCTTCCATGGGCTCTCCCCAGACGTGTCGGCGGCGCCGGTTCCTCGCCCGCGCCCTGTACCTCCACGGTAAACGGCTCGGGCAGGTCACGGGTTCCGGAAGAACCCCCAACCTGCCCGTAGGGGAAACCCCCCATGGCGCCCGCCGAGCACCGGAACCGCGCGCCCGAGGCGTCGCCGGCACCGTCCCCGCGGAGCACCCCGGCCCGGCGGAGCAGCACCCGCCGACCGCCGAAGCCGCCTGGCCGAGCGCCCGGCATCGTCCCCGAACGGCCGGCACCGCGAACACCCGGCACCGTCCCCGAAACACCCGGCGCCGTCCCCGAAACGCCCGGGACCGTCCCCGGGCGCCCGCCTGCGACCTACGCCGGGACGATGTTCACCAGTTTCGGCGCCCGGACGATGACCTTGCGGATGCCCGCGCCGTTCAGCGCCGCGACCACCGCGGGCTCGGCCAGCGCCGTCGCCTCCAGGTCCGCGTCGGTGATCGACGGGGCGACCTCCAGGCGCGCCTTGACCTTGCCCTTGATCTGCACGACGCAGGTCACGGTCTCGTCGACGACATACGCCGGGTCGGCCACCGGGAAGTCCGCATACACCACGGTGCCGGTGTGGCCCAGCTTGCGCCACAGCTCCTCGGCGATGTGCGGGGCCAGCGGGGCGATCAGCAGCACCAGCTGCTCCGCGACCGTGCGCGGAACGGATCCGCCCGCCTTGGTCAGGTGGTTGTTCAGCTCGGTCACCTTGGCGATGGCGGTGTTGAACCGCAGGTTCGCCAGGTCCTGGGTGACACCGTCGATCGCCTTGTGCAGGGCCCGCAGCGTGGCCTCGTCCGGCTCGGCGTCGACGACGGTGACCTCACCGGTCGCCTCGTCGATGACATTGCGCCACAGTCGCTGCAGCAGGCGGTACTGGCCGACGACGGCCCGGGTGTCCCACGGGCGCGAGACGTCCAGCGGGCCCATCGCCATCTCGTACAGGCGCAGGGTGTCCGCGCCGTACTCGGCACAGATCTCGTCGGGGGTGACGGCGTTCTTCAGGGACTTGCCCATCTTGCCCAGGACGCGGCTGACCTTCTCGCCCTGGTAGTAGTAGCCACCGTCGCGCTCCTCGACCTCGGCGGCCGGGACGGCGATACCGCGGCTGTCCCGGTAGACGAAGGCCTGGATCATGCCCTGGTTGTACAGCTTGTGGAACGGCTCGGAGGACGAGACGTGCCCCAGGTCGTGCAGCACCTTGGACCAGAAGCGGGCGTACAGCAGGTGCAGGACGGCGTGCTCCGCGCCGCCCACGTACAGGTCGACGCCGCCGGCCGGCTGCCCCTCGCGCGGTCCCATCCAGTACTGCTCGATCTCCGGGGCGACCAGCGCGTCGGCGTTGCCGGGGTCCAGGTAGCGCATCTCGTACCAGCACGAACCCGCCCAGTTGGGCATGGTGTTGGTCTCGCGGCGGTAGCGCTTGATGCCGTTGCCGTCGCCCAGGTCCAGGTCGACGTGGACCCAGTCCTCGTTGCGGGACAGCGGGGTCTCCGGCTGGGTGTCGGCGTCGTCCGGGTCGAAGGTGCGCGGGGAGTAGTCCTCGACCTCGGGCAGCTCCAGCGGCAGCATCGACTCGGGCAGCGCGTGCGCCACACCGTCCTCGTCGTAGACGATCGGGAACGGCTCGCCCCAGTAGCGCTGGCGGCTGAACAGCCAGTCGCGCAGCCGGAAGTTGACGGTGCCCTCGCCGATCCCCTCGGCGGCCAGCCAGCCGGTGATCTTCGCCTTGCCCTCGGTGACGCCCAGGCCGTCCAGCGAGATCGCCGCGTTCGACGAGTTGACGATCTTGGCGTCGTACGAAGCGAAGGCGCCGTCCCAGGCCGAGGGGTCGGTGCCGCGGTCATCGGAGGGCTCGACGACACAGCGCATCGGCAGCTCGAAGGCGCGGGCGAAGGCGAAGTCGCGGCTGTCGTGCGCGGGGACGGCCATGATCGCGCCGGTGCCGTAGCCCATGAGGACGTAGTCGGCGATGAAGACGGGGACCTGCTCGCCGCTGACCGGGTTGGTCGCGAAGGCGCCGGTGAAGACACCGGTTTTGTCCTTGGCCTCGGCCTGCCGCTCGACGTCCGACTTGGAGGCGGCCTGCTTGCGGTACGCGGCGACGGCGTCGGCCGGGGTGGCGTGCCCGCCGGTCCAGACGTCGTGGGTGCCCTCGGGCCAGGCGTCGGGGACGAGGGAGCCGGTGCCGCCGTTGTCGGAGCCGGCGACCAGCGGGTGCTCGGGCGCCAGCACCATGTACGTCGCGCCGAACAGGGTGTCCTGGCGGGTGGTGAAGACCGTGATCTTGTCGGAGTCACCGACGGGGAAGTCGACCCGGGCGCCCTCGGAACGGCCGATCCAGTTGCGCTGCTGCAGCTTGATGGCCTCGGGCCAGTCCAGCGCGTCCAGGTCGTTCAGCAGCCGGTCGGCGTAGGCGGTGATGCGCATGTTCCACTGGCGCAGCTTGGCCTTGAAGACCGGGTAGTTGCCGCGCTCGGAGCGGCCGTCGGCGGTGACTTCCTCGTTGGCCAGCACCGTGCCCAGGCCGGGGCACCAGTTGACCGGCGCCTCCGAGGCGTACGCCAGGCGGTGGTCACCCAGGACGTTGGCGCGCTCGATGGGGCTCAGCTCGCTCCAGGCCCGGCCGTCGGGCGTCGGGCGGGTGCCGGCCTCGAACTGGGCGACCAGGGTGCCGATCGGGCGGGCCGCGTCCGCCTCCGGGTCGTACCAGGAGTTGAAGATCTGCAGGAAGATCCACTGGGTCCACTTGTAGTACGCCGGGTCGATCGTCTCGACCGAACGGCGCTGGTCGTGGCCCAGGCCCAGACGGCGCAGCTGGCGCCGCATGTTCACGATGTTGGCCTCGGTGGAGACCCGCGGGTGAGTGCCGGTCTGCACCGCGTACTGCTCGGCGGGCAGGCCGAAGGCGTCGAAGCCCAGGGTGTGCAGGACGTTGTGGCCCGTCATGCGCTGGTGGCGGGCGTAGACGTCGGTGGCGATGAAGCCCAGCGGGTGGCCGACGTGCAGGCCGGCGCCCGACGGGTAGGGGAACATGTCCATGATGAACTTCTTGGGGCGGGCCACCGGCCCGTCGTCGCCGGCCTGCTGCCCGCCGGGGTTGGGGGCCTCGTAGGTCCCGTTCGCCTCCCAGAAGTCCTGCCAGCGTGCCTCGATGTCGGCGGCCAGCGCGGCCGTGTAGCGGTGCGGTGCCGCCGTCTCTGCGGGGGCACCTCCCGCGCTTTCGGCAGCGGGGGAGTTGGTCGTCTCGCTCATCGTCCTCAAAGCTCCATCGATCGTCTCTGCCAGCGGAAACACATCACGTCCCCGGCACGCCGGAAACAAAAAGACCCCTCGCACAGGAGGGGACGCCGCGCCGATGCCGACGGGTCTGTCATCCGTCGGTACTGATCAGCGCGGCCCGCTAAGCAGAAGGCGTACGGCACGCATGGCGTCAGGGTACCGCAGGGCGTGCGGGGCCCGCGCTGAGGATTCCCCCCGCGCGGGCCCCGCCCCCGTCGCCCCTTGCTCCTGCCGCCGGGTCACCGGGTCACGGACGGTGCAGGGAGGCGGTGCCGCGCCCCTGCGTCAGGGGCGGTAGGAGCTGACGTATCCGGCGCCCGGCGAGCCGACGCCCGTGACGTCGTCGTAGCCGACGACGGCGTGCAGGGAGCTGTCCTTGCCCAGGCTGCGCAGCGAGGTCGTGGTGCCCTTGCTGCCGTCGGCGCCGTTGACGTAGTCGATGCGGACGACGGCCAGGTCACGGCCGGCGCCCAGCGGGTGGTCGGTGACGTCGTGGTACGCGCCGGTGCCGTAGCGCTGGTAGATGCCGGGGTTGGCGAAGCCGATGGCGACGCCGTGCCGGGCCTGCTGGGCGAGCGCCTGGACGCCCGCGATCACGGGTGCGGCCAGCGAGGTGCCGCCGATGCGGTACTCGTCGTAGCCGAGCGTTCCGTCCGGCAGGGTCTGGGTCTGGCCGACGAGGAAGCCGGTGTTGGGGTCGGCGACCGCGGCGATGTCCGGGACGGTGCGCATCGCGCCGCCGCCGTTCGCCTTCGCGAGCCCGTCCGGGACGACTCCGCGCTGGTAGTAGGGCTGCGCGACGGTCTTGCTGGTGCCGCCGCCGGCGCCGCCGCCGAAGGCTCCGGGGAAGCCGGTCCAGTCGTTGCCGTCCTTGGACAGCAGCGCCTTCTGGGTGCCCCAGCCGGTCTCCCACTGGTACGCGTCGTGCTTGCCGACGGCCAGCGAGGTGCCGCCGACCGTGGTCACCCAGGCGGAGTTCGCCGGGCTGTCGACCTGCTTGGTGCCGGTCTTGGCGACCTCGTCACCGTCGTCGCCGGAGGAGAAGTAGAAGCCGATGCCCTGTACCGCGCCCTGCTGGAAGAGCTGGTCGTAGGCGGCTGCCGCGTCCGGGGTCTCGTTGGCCTCCAGGTCGCCCCAGGAGTTGGAGACCATGTCGGCGAGGTGACCGTCGACGACCTTGCCGAGCGAGTCGATCAGGTCGTCGTCCATGCAGGAGGCGGCGCCGACGTAGACGATGCCGGCGTCGGGGGCCACCGCGTGGACGGCCTCGACGTCGAGGGTCTCCTCGCCGTACCAGCCGGCCGCGCCGCACTCGTCGATGTGCGTGTAGTCCTTGGGCAGCACCTGGGAGAGCTGGCCGCGGCGGTAGCGGGGGTCACCGTTGCGGGCGGCGTACTTGTCCGCGTCCTGGGCGATGGTCGGCGAGGCGTAGGCGTCGGTGATCGCGACGGTGACGTTCTTGCCGGTCCACTTCTTCGCCCCGTAGGCGGCGCGCAGCTGCTTGCCGGTGTAGCCCTTGATCGCGTACGGCGCCTTGCCCCCGTAGGCGGACGGCAGCGTCTTGTCCGTCTTGGAGCCGTAGTACGACGAGAAGGGGCCGGAGTTGCGGAAGACCCCTTCCGGCGGCGGGAGTTCGCTGGAGTGGCGCTTGGCGAACCGCGGCGCGTTGTCCAGGCCGGTGACGGTCAGCACCGCGCCGGCCAGCGACGCGGGCGCGGAGGCGGTGGTCGACGGGGCGTGGTAAGTGTGGCCGCTCTTGCGGTAGTTGTGCAGGTCGGTGGCGAAGGCGCGCTCGGCGGCCGCCGCGTCGCCCTTGACCGTCACATACCGGTTGGTGGTGCCGGTGACCGTCAGGCCGGACGTCTTCAGCCAGTCGGTCACCTTGGCTATCTGGTCGCGCGTGGCGCCGTACCGGGCCCGCACCTGGGCGGGGCTCAGGTACTTCCCGTACGTGGCGGAGTGCGGGTCGGACACGGCCCTGGCGTAGTCCGCGAGCCCCTTGGCGTCACGGCCGGCCAGGTAGACACGGGCGGTGACGGCCGCGGAGGCGGAGGTGGCGCCCTGGTCGGCCTGCCGGGTGGCCCACAGGGGCTTGGTGCCCTGCAGCGCGTGCCGACCGCCGTCGTGGCCCGCGGCGTCGGCGGCGGGCGCGCCGAGCGCGAGCGCGCCGGCGACCAGCGGCAGCGTCGCTGCCCAGGCCAGACCGGCGCGGGCGCGCAGTGATCTGGTGCGGCTGGATCTCATGTAACCCCCTGCTGTGGCGATGCGGTGCGCTACGGGGTGCCACGCTGCGCCGGTGCGCAGACGCACGGCACCGCACGAGCGGTGAATGCGCGGGATGTGACGCTCGCGCGATTCGCCACTCTTTCGGTGAACCGTTCATGTCAGGGACATGCGATCACCAAGAAGAGGGCAAGGAATGGCAAGGACCGGCCAGGAATAGACATGGAGCGAACAGTCAACTCGCCATAACGGACGGCCTATTGACCGGATTTCAGCGCAATCCGGACGAACCCTCGCCGGACGCGGACGACTGCCGGGACACTCCGGCCTCGGACACGCAACGGAGCGGGCCGTCCACATCGGACGGCCCGCTCCGTTCACTGTGGAGCTAAGGAGAATTGAACTCCTGACCTCCTGCATGCCATGCAGGCGCTCTACCAACTGAGCTATAGCCCCGTATTCTGTTCCCGCGCGGTTCCCCGCTGCGGCATCGCCTACATTACACGGACCTCCCCGGCTTCTGCCAAATCGCTCCGGACCGGCCCCTCGGCGCGACGCGCGGTACTGTCAGCGAGCCGTGTCCGATTCGTCCTGGGGGGCCGTACGCCGTGACCGCGCTGAAGCTGGAAGCGCTCACCGATCCCGGCGGCGCCCGCCCCGGCGGGGGCATCGTCCGCCGGTATCCGACCCGGGCGGCGGCCCTCGCCTGCCTGGTCTCGTTCACCGTCTTCTGGATCGCGCAGCGCCTCGCGCACGTGACGATGCTCGACCTCATGGTCTACCGCGCCGAGGGCTTCACCGTCCGCCACGGCGGGTCCCTCTACGACATGGTGGCGACCTCGGCGCATCTGCCGAACACCTACCCGCCCTTCGCGGCGCTGCTGTTCACCCCGCTCACCCTCCTCGATGTCCCGGCGATGCGCACCCTCGCCACCGTCGGCAACCTCCTGCTGCTCGTCGCCGTCGTCCACCTCTCGCTCCGCCTGACCGGCCTCCCCCGCCGGCTCCCCGGGCCCGCCGCGGCCCTCACGGTCTCGGCGCTGCTGGTGTGGTGCGAGCCGGTATGGACCACGCTGCGCTACGGGCAGATCAACCTGCTGCTCGCCGCGCTCGTGCTGTGGGACCTGACCCGCAAGGACACCCACCGGCTCGCGGGCACCGGCATCGGTCTCGCGGCCGGTCTGAAGCTGACCCCGGCACTGTTCGCCGTTTTCCTCGCCCTGGCCGGCGCCGTCCGTGCCGGACAGCTGCTCCGCTCCGGCGCGGGGGCACGCGCCGCCTGGAACCCCTGGCTGCGGCAGGCCACCGTCGCCACCACCGCCTTCCTGGCCACCGCCCTCCTCTCCGCGCTCGCGCTGCCGCGGGACTCGTACCGCTTCTGGACCGAGATCGTCTTCGCCGCCGACCGGGTCGGCGAGGTGGAGATCACCGCGAACCAGTCGCTGCGCGGCGCCCTCGCCCGGCTGCTGCACACCCACGATCCGGGCACCGCCTGGATCCTGGCCGCCGGTTCGGCCGCCGCCCTCGGTCTGGCACTGGCGGCCGGGGCGCTGCTGCGCGGACAGCGCGCCTGGGCGGCCGTCGCCTGCGCGGCGACCGCTCTGCTGGTCAGCCCGATCTCCTGGTCCCACCACTGGGTGTGGTGCGTACCGATGGTGATCCTGCTGGGCTCCGAGGCGCTACGGCCGAGCGGCACCGTCGCCCGCCGCTGGTGGGTGGCGACCGCCGCGCTGGGCCTGCTGTTCTGCTCGTTCGCGCTGTGGTGGGTGCCGCACCGCTGGCACCATCACGAGGAACTGCACCAGAACGCCGTCCAGATGCTGCTCTCCGACGCGTATCCGCTCGCCGGTCTTGCGCTGCTGGCACTGACCGGTGTCCGGCTGTGGCAGCTCCGAAGGCAACCGGGGCACGGCAGCGAGCCCCGGCCGGTGGAGGCCGGCGGTGGTGGTGCGTGAACCGGGTGTCCACGCTGCGGAATTGAGAGGTGGGAGTCGCACATGTGTGGCAACGCCGTGGCACCTGACGGCAGTTCCACCTGAAAGAAACCGCCCGGGACGGACCGGAACCGCCTGCGACCGACCGGAACCGCCCCGAGACCGCGCAGCGGTGATCGAGCACTGCCCCTTTCCGACCGGGACCGTCTCGTGCCCTGCGAGGCCTTCCTGAGACGGCCTCAGGAAGCGAAGGCAGACGGATCGGGCGATGCCTCCCTCCGCCTCAGCAGGGGGCGGCCCCAGGGGGGCGGCCCCGCTCACGCCCCGTTCAGGCCGTCGCGAACGAGTAGAAACGCTTCAGCGTGCAGTGCTCGTCCAGCAGCCGCCCGTAGATCGGCTCCCCCTCGAGCTCCCGGTAGGTCTCGATGGGGTCGCCCTTTATGACCAGGGCACGGGCGCATTCCTCGCACCAGTACTGGTAGTCGGTGTTGACCGGTTCCATGTCGCGGACGATCGGCGTACCGCTGCCGCACCAGTCACATTTCCTGCTGTGGGCGCCCATCCATCAGCTCCAACTGTGGCCGCAGGCCGTACAAACGAAGGAAATGCCCCCGTTGTCACCCAGCACCTGTGCCACATGGGAGGAGCTGCAGGAGGGGCACTGCAGAGCGGAACCGTCGCTGCAACTGCCCACGGGGAGGGGACCGTCAACGGGGCAGGTGAAACGGAGCGCGTACTCCGGCAGCCAGTCATCACCCTGCGCCTCGGCCACTTCGAGCAGGTCATTGACCTTCTCGAGGATGCTCGTGGGCATCGTGATCTCTCCTCCCCTGCCGGCGCCGTCCGATTCTGCCACGGACCACGGACCGGGTCAGGTCCGCCATCTCGCCATCCCGCCATCCCGGCGAGCCTGCCCACCGACCCGTGGGCGAGCGCCGTCGGAACGAAGCCGCCGGGACCACATGAAGGTGGTCCGGCATGCCCCCGGCCGGAGAGATACGGCCGATCTCGACGTCGGCGGCGGTTGAGCGGTGGGTGGGAGGCCCGGAGCCCCGGAGAGCCGCGAGCCGCGAGCCGCGAGCCGCGAGCCGCGAGCCGCGAGCCGGATCATGGTCCGCATCCCGGCCGAAGAGGAGACCCGGGAGCTGACGGCGGCGCTGTGCGGCATCCATGACCCGCTGACCGAATGCCCCCGGCCGCGCGGATACTCCGCGGAACACAGATGTGGAAGGCAAAGATGCGGAAGGCAGAAGGCGGAACGCAGAAAAGCGGGACGCAGCGACGTGAAACGCAGCCATGTGAAACGCAGAAATCCCGCCTCCGTCTGGAGGCGGGATCATCCGGGCTGTGGAGCTAAGGAGAATTGAACTCCTGACCTCCTGCATGCCATGCAGGCGCTCTACCAACTGAGCTATAGCCCCGGGTCTTGTTCCGCTCCCCCGGGTCTCCCCCGGCGGCGCCGCGAACAAGAAGAACTTTAGCCTGCGACCTGCCCAGATGTGAAATCCGGACGGCCGGGGCCGCCCCGCGGGCTCAGTCGTCGTCGCCGAGCACGGGCTCCGGCAGGGTCCCGGCATTGTGCTCCAGCAGGCGCCAGCCGCGTGCGCCCTCGCCCAGCACGGACCAGCAGCAGTTCGACAGGCCCCCCAGGCCCTCCCAGTGGTGGGCCTCCAGACCGAGCAGCCGGCCGATGGTGGTGCGGATCGTGCCGCCGTGGCTGACGACGACCAGGGTGCCGTTCTCGGGCAGTTTGTCGGCGTGGTTGAGCACGACGGGGGCGGCGCGGTCGGCGACCTCGGTCTCCAGTTCGCCGCCGCCGCGGCGCACCGGCTCACCGCGCTTCCAGGCGGTGTACTGCTCGCCGTACTGCGCGAGGATCTCGTCGTGCGTCAGCCCCTGCCACGAGCCCGCGTAGGTCTCCCGCAGGGCCGCGTCATGCGTCACGTCGAGCCGGGTGAGCGCGGCCAGTTCGCCGGCGGTCGCCGAAGCCCGTTGCAGGTCGGAGGCGACGACGGCGTCCGGCCCGAGGGCGGCGAGCAGCCGGGCGGCGCGGCGGGCCTGGGCGAGGCCCTCCTCGGTCAGCTCGATGTCCGTCGACCCCTGGAAGCGGCGCTCCAGATTCCAGGCCGTCTGGCCGTGGCGCCAGAGGACGATGCGGCGGCCCCGGCCGCCCGTGGTGCCGTTCAGAGCAGCTCTCCGTCCTGTCCGCCCGCCGTGGCGTCGGCGTGCTCCGCGGCCTTGCCGCGGGTGGCCTTGGCCTCTTCGGGGAGGTCGATCTCGGGGCAGTCCTTCCACAGGCGCTCGAGGGCGTAGAAGACACGCTCCTCGCTGTGCTGGACGTGCACCACGATGTCGACGTAGTCCAGCAGCACCCAGCGGGCCTCGCGGTCGCCCTCACGGCGGACCGGCTTGGCGCCGAGGTCCTTGTTGAGCCGTTCCTCGATCTCGTCGACGATCGACT
The DNA here is from genome assembly GCF_053612065.1 of Streptomyces sp. NPDC054765. Taxonomy (NCBI): domain Bacteria; kingdom Bacillati; phylum Actinomycetota; class Actinomycetes; order Kitasatosporales; family Streptomycetaceae; genus Streptomyces; species Streptomyces sp. NPDC054765. The sequence continues at coordinate 115,583 of NZ_JBSHBP010000009.1, forward strand.
TGACCTGGCGGTCGCTGGGGGCCGAGGCCAGCAGGAAGGCATCGGTGATCGAGAGGACGTCACTGACGTCGTACGCGATGATGTCGTGCGCGAGCTTGTCGGCCGCGGCCTGGGCGGCGGCGTTGATGAGCTCGAGGGAACGGTCCGTGGCGGTCACAAGCGGCTTTCCGGTTCGGGGGCAGCCTCTCCGGCCGGGCGGGGGCAGCTGGCTCACTGCTGAGCCGCGGCGCGCGCCGCACTCCCCATGGGCGACCGGATCGGCGGTCAAGTACCCCTCAAGGGTCTCACGGACCACCGACACTCCCGACTGGGTTTTCCAACCAGCGGGTCGGTTTCGGTGTTCGGGCTGGTCAGCGCCGGGGCGGGACCATCCGGCCGCCCCGGTTCTCGTCGGCGGGACCATCGGGCCCCACCGGTCTTCATCGCCGCGACCGTCCGGCCCCACCGGTCTTCATCGGCGGGGCCGGGCGCGTCCGGCCCGTCAGCCCTTGTAGTCCTGACCCAGGACCACGGTGATGTCGGCGTTCGCGGCACCCTTGCCCTGCTGGACCGCGCCCGCCGGCAGGCCCAGGGTCTTGGCGACCTCCGCGGCCTTGGCCTTCCGGGCGGCGTCCGCGTAGGTGATCCGGGACGTGGCCGCCGCACTGCCGGTGCCGTCGTCGACGAAGCTGTAGCCGCCATTGAGCAGCGCCACCTGTGCCTTGTTGGTGGCCGCCTTGTTGCCGGTGGCGTTGCGGACCGCGACCCGGGCGGTCGCGTCGGGGGCGGTCTTCTTGACCGTGCCGCCGAGTACGTTCTTGACCACGTCGGCCGCGGCGGTCTGGCTGAGTGTGCCGTTCGCCTGTACGGGCAGCAGGGCCGTGCTGTAAGCGCCCGTCTTCGCCAGCTCCGCCCGCTGCGCCAGCGAGCTGCCGAGCTGGCCTTCGGTGAGCGGCGGGTCCAGCACCTGCAGCAGCGACTTCACGGTGGCGGTGGCGCCGCCGGCGTCGCTGGAGACCTTTTTCAAAGTCGCCTGCATGACCTGGCCGAACCGCTGCAGCTGCCGGGTCTGGGGCTCGCCCGGCGCCTGGTAGGTGGCGTAGGCGACGGCGGCCTGGCCGCCCAGGTCCTGGGCGCTGCCCTGCTTGACGACCGGGGAGGCGCCCTTCTTGCCGGGCACGGTGGCGTCGGTGTCGAGGGTGATCCCGCCGACCGTCTCGACGAGGTTCTCCAGATACGGGGTGTCCAGCCGCCAGCTGGCCTTGAGGTCGGCGCCCAGGAGGCTGTTGAGGGAGTCCCGGGTCGGCTCCGTGCCGTCGTCCTTGACGGACTTGCCGAGCGTCGTGGTGGTCCCGTCGTCCTTGGAGACGAGGAGGCTGTTGGGCAGGAGGACAGTGGTGCCCTTGTGGGTGGTCTCGTTGTCCACCAGCAGCGCCGTCGAGCTGTTGCCCGTCCCGGTGTCCCGCAGATGGACGACGAGGACATCGCGCTTCTGGCCGCCGGCCGCGGCCGCCGGGCCGGCGCCGGGCCCGGCCAGGCCGGGGAGCTTGCCCGCCCACCACAGATAGCCGACGCCGCCGGCGACCAGCAGGGCCAGCACCACGGACAGCGCGACGATCCGGCTGCGGCCGCGCCGCTTGGCCTCCTCGCGCCGCTCGGTGCGGCTCTCGGTGAACTTCAGCCAGTCGATGACGTCTTCGGAGTCCTCGTCCGGCTCCTCGATGAAGGAGAACTGCCCGGTGTGGTACTCCGGGTCCTCGGCGGACGGGGCGGAGGGGCCGCTCGCGGCCGGCTGCCGCGCGTCGTCGTCCGCCGGGGCGCGGCGCCGGCCCGGCGGCCGGGGCTGCTGGTCCTGGCGCTGCGGGACGGGCTCGTCGTAGCGCTGCGGGACGGGCTCGTCGTAGCGCGGCTGCTCCGCGTAGGAAACCTGCTCGTAGGGGGACTGCTGGGCCTGCTGCGGGATCCACTCCTGCTGCTGCGACTGCTGCTGGGGGGACTGCTGCGGGGGCTGGGCGTACGGGTCATACTGCGGGGAGTAGCCGGGCTGCGCCTGCACCTGCCGGCCGCCGTACGGGTCGTAGCCGTACCCCGGCTGCCCCTGGTACGCCGCCGGGTGACCCTGCTGCCCCTGCGCGGCCTGGCCGCCGCCCTGTTGGCCGCCGTACGGGTCATAGCCCTCGTAGGCGGACGGGGCGGTGTGCTGCCCGTAGGGGTCGTGGTACTGCTCGTACGACGGCTGTGCGGCGTCGTGGTACACCGGCCGCCCGTAGGCGTCGTAGGTGTAGCCCGTATGTGCCTGCCGCTCCTGGGCATACGGGTCGTGGGCATACGGGTCCTGCGGCCCGTACGGATCCTGTCGGTCGCTCACCGGTGCCCCTTTCCGTCAGCCCCGTCAGCGGTCGTTGCGGTACAGCTCTTTTTTGTCGATGTAGCGCACCACACCGTCCGGCACCAGGTACCAGACCGGATCCCCCTGGGCGACGCGCGCCCGGCAGTCGGTCGAGGAGATGGACAGCGCCGGCACCTCGACCAGGGACACCGCCCCCTCGGGCAGCCCGGGGTCCGCGAGAACATGGCCGGGCCTGGTCACCCCGATGAAGTGGGCGAGCGAGACCAGCTCCGCGGCATCGTGCCAGGTCAGGATCTGACTGAGCGCATCGGCGCCGGTGATGAAGAACAGATCCGCGTCACGGTGCTCCATGTGCAGATCACGCAGCGTGTCTATCGTGTACGTCTTGCCGCCGCGGTCGATGTCGATACGGCTGACGGAGAACTGCGGATTCGACGCGGTCGCGATGACCGTCATCAGATACCGGTCCTCGGCCGGGGACACCTTCTTGTGGCTCTTCTGCCACGGCTGCCCCGTCGGTACGAAGATGACCTCGTCGAGGTGGAACTGGCTGGCCACCTCGCTGGCGGCGACCAGGTGTCCGTGATGGATCGGGTCGAACGTGCCGCCCATCACTCCGAGTCGCCGCTTCACGGGCCCTGTGTGCTCTCCCATGCGTGCAGACCCTACTGGGCGGCGCGCGATGCCGGGGGCCGGGTGCCGGGGCTCAGCGGTCCCGGTTGAAGCGGGTCGTGATCCAGAGCAGGAGGAGCAGGACAATCAGGGCGCCGCCGCCGGTCACGAAGGGGCTGAGGCTGGCGTGACCGCCCTCGTGTCCGGGGTCGGCGGCGAGGGAAACCAGGGACTGTGCGGTGGGGTGCAGGCTCATCGTCAGCAGGACCAATCCGGGCTGGGGTCGGGCAGAGACTTCCACCACATCGTAAGCGCCGCCTCACTGCGGGCCCACGGCGACTCCACCCCGATGCCTCCGGCGGGGAGCCCGGGAGGGTCAGTCCCGGCCGTAGCCGCGCAGCAGGAGCCACGCGAGCAGGCCCGCGCCCACGAAGCCGACGACGATCACGGTGCGCAGGATCCACCCGGGCCCGCCGTCCCTGGCGGTCTCCTGGGCGGCGGCGAGCAGCACGCTCGGATACGACATGACGGAGCGCTCCTCTGGTACGGCCCGTGCGGTAGGTGTGCGGGCCTGTGCGGTCATTGGTGCGATCGCCAGCGTACGCCCGAGCATCCATTCGCCTGTCGGTGGCGTCCTCTAGTCTGAAACACACGCAGTCGAACAGGGGGAGGCCCCAATGACGGAGAGCCCAGACGGCAGCGCGCACGTTCCGAGCCGGGACCGGCGGCGGTTCCCCGGAATCTCCTCGCGGTCGTACGAACACCCCGCGGACCGCTCGGCGCTGGTGGCGCTGCGCAAGCTGAGCGGGTTCGACACCGTCTTCAAGACACTCAGCGGCCTGCTGCCCGAGCGCAGCCTGCGGCTGCTGTTCCTGTCGGACTCGGTGCGGGTGAGCGAGCAGCAGTTCGCGCACCTCAACGACATGCTGCGCGACGCCTGCTACATCCTGGACCTGGAGAAGGTCCCGCCGATGTACGTCAATCAGGACCCGCAGCCCAATGCCATGTGCATCGGTCTGGACGAGCCGATCATCGTGGTGACGACCGGTCTGGTCGAGCTGCTGGACGAGGAGGAGATGCGCGCGGTCATCGGCCATGAGGTCGGGCACGCGCTGTCCGGGCACGCCGTCTACCGCACGATCCTGCTGTTCCTGACGAACCTGGCCATGAAGGTCGCCTGGATCCCGCTGGGCAATGTCGCGGTCATGGCGATCGTGACTGCGCTGCGCGAGTGGTTCCGCAAGTCGGAGCTGTCGGCGGACCGCGCCGGGCTGCTGGTCGGACAGGATCTGCAGGCCTCGATGCGCGGCCTGATGAAGCTGGCCGGTGGCAATCATCTGCACGAGATGAATGTCGACGCCTTCCTCGCGCAGGCGGACGACTACGAGTCCGGCGGCGATCTGCGCGACTCCGTGCTGAAGATCCTCAACCTGCTGCCGCGCAGCCACCCGTTCACGACCGTGCGGGCGGCCGAGCTCAAGAAGTGGGCGGCCAGCCGCGACTACCAGCGGATCATGGACGGCCACTACCCGCGCCGGGACGAGGACCAGGACACCTCGGTCTCCGACTCCTTCCGGGACTCCGCGGCGCACTACGCCGACTCGGTGCGCAACAGCAAGGACCCCCTGATGGGTCTGGTGCGCGACATCGCGGGCGGCGCGGGCGATCTGGGCGGCAAGCTGCGCGACACCGTCTTCCGTGGCGGCGGCTCGCGTCCCGACGGCTCGGGCGGCGCAGGCGGCAGCAACGGTGCCGGTGGAACCGGCGCGGAGGGCTCCTAACGCAGCGGGTGGCCCGGCTTCGGCTCGGCGGAGGGCGCCAGCTCACCGCAGAGCGAGGGGTTGGCGCGGTCCCTGGCATAGGGGTCGGTGCCCGTGGGCCGGTCCTGGCCGGCGTGCTGTCCCGCGAACAGCGGGCGCAGCGCGTCGGCCGGCTGCGAGGAGCAGGCCAGCGGCCCGGCCTGCAGACTGCTCTGCACGACCTCCAGCCGGTGGTCGTTGAGGTTCTCCCGGCTCAGCCGGAAGTGCATCTCCCGCCGGACGGTGACCAGCGAGGCGGCGCCCGGTGTGGCCTTGCCGGCGCCCTGGCCCCGGGCGGCGTCCTGCGCGCCGGGGGCGGGCCGTACGGCATAGACGAAGGTGTAGTCGGCGGTCACGTCGAGCGCGTCCGGGCTCAGCTCCGAGGCCGAGAGGGTGCCGTTGACCCGTACGTTCCGGTCGGCGAGCCGGGTCTGCTTCGGGTCGAAACGGACCAGCCAACCGGTCGCCGCATCGCGGCCGTTGTCGTCGGGGTGGGCCAGGCTGCGGTCGAACTGGTCGAGTTGACCGGTGTCGAGCAGCAGCCGCACCGGCCGGACGGATCCGCCGGTGAGGGTGCCCGGGTCCAGTGAGGAGCGGACGATGTAGTCCTTCGCGACGGTCAGGGCGGAGACGATCTGGCCGTCGGAGAAGTGCTCGGTGCGGGTGACGGCGGGCAGATTGACGCCCGCGGCACCGATCCGGTAGTCGGCGGCGGGGCTGTGGGCGAAGAGATCCCCGGGCGTCGCGCCGGGTACCGCCCCGGCCGGGGCGAGCGGCACCACCGCGGACCGCAACGCCTGCGCCCGGACCGTCTCCGGGGTTTTGTAGGGGTGCCGGATGCCCATGTAGACGGCGGTGCCGAAGGCCAGGACGATCAGCAGCACCAGCAGGACGGCCTGCCGGGAGCCGCCCAGCCGTATCCAGGCGCGCCGGGTCTTGACAGCCGGCGAATGGTGCTCGCCCAGCCGCTCGTCGGCGGAGAATTCCTGCAGCCGCGCAGCCCGAACAAACGATTCGTCGAAGACGACGGATCGGTATTCGTCCTCACCGCCTCCCGGGGCGCCGTTGGGCGTCCCTTCGGGAGGGTCACCAGGCCCGGTCATACAACAAGAGTAGGTCTGCCGAGAGGAAGGTAAACGCCGGGGCGCCGGACAACTTCGCAAGCCGCGATTCCGTTTCGGAAAACCGTTTTGCGGGCAGCCGCCACGGCGTCAGTGCGGTCTGGGCACCGCCGGGAACGACGGGCGCAGGGGCTCGGCCGACGGCAGCGACGGCAGGCCGGGACCGGCCGTACGGACACTGTCCACGCCGGCCGTGGCGGGGGCGTCCGCCCCGCTGGACGTGGGCGCCGGCGCCGGGCTCTGGGTCCGCCCCGAGGAGCCGCGGTAGACGGCGCTGAAGGCCAGGGCGACCAGCCCGATGCCCATCACCACGGCCAGTACCCAGGCGACCGGGCGGTGCCAGCGGGTGCTGCCGCGGTAGGGGCGCAGGGCACCGCCGTAGGGGCCGTACGGGCCGTAGGGCGGGTAGTCGCCGTACTCGCCGTCGTCCTCGTACTCCGCGTAGTCGCCGTACCCGTCGTATTCGTCGGCTCCCCGCGTGCGGCGGTGGCCGCGGAGGCCGGGCTCGTCCGGGTCGTCGCCCTCGGGGCCGAAGCCGGGTCCGGAGCGGGCCGCCTCGGCCTCGGCGCGTGCCTCGGCGGCGGCCAGCATCCGTTCGACCGCCGAGGGTTCGTGAATCTGCGCGGACCGGACGAATTCCTCGTCGAAGACCACGGAGGCGAATTCTTCGTCCGCTTTTCCGTGGCTCCCGTGGTGGTGCTCGTCGGGCTCCTCACCGTCCGGGAACGGCTTGCCCCCCACGTCGTCCGGCACCCGTCCAGGTTAGCCCCGGGCGGTCATTTTGGGCAGAGAGAACAGGGAATCCGGGGGACGCTTCAGCGGGTGTGGCCGTCGCCGGTGAGGATGTACTTGGTGGACGTCAGCTCGGGCAGTCCCATGGGGCCGCGGGCGTGCAGCTTCTGCGTCGAGATGCCGATCTCCGCACCGAAACCGAACTGGCCGCCGTCGGTGAAACGGGTCGAGGCGTTGACCGTGACGGTGGTGGAATCGACCAACTGGGTGAAGCGGCGGGCGGCGGCCTGCGAGGTGGTGACGATCGCCTCGGTGTGGCCGGAGGTCCAGCGCCGGATGTGCGCCACCGCCGCGTCCAGGTCGGGCACCACGGCGGCCGCGATGTCGTACGAGAGGTACTCCGTCGCCCAGTCCTCGTCGGTGGCGGGGGCGACCAGCCCGGGGCCCGCCTGCTGCCAGGCGGCGTCACCGTGCACGATCACCCCGGCCTGGGTCAGCGCTTCCAGGGCGCGCGGCAGGAACTTCTCGGCGATCCCTGCGTGTACGAGCACCGTCTCGGCGGCGTTGCAGACGCTGGGCCGCTGGGCCTTGGAGTTGATGAGGATGTCGACGGCCATGTCGAGGTCGGCGGCCTCGTCGATGTAGACGTGGCAGTTGCCGGTACCGGTCTCGATGACCGGGACGGTGGACTCCTCGACGACCGTACGGATCAGGGCGGCGCCACCCCGCGGGATCAGCACATCGACCAGGCCGCGGGCGCGCATCAGCTCACGCACCGAGTCGCGGCTCTCGCCGGGCACCAGCTGCACCGCGTCGGCGGGCAGCCCGGCGCTCCCCACCGCGGCGCGCAGCACGTTCACCAGGGCGCTGTTGGAGGCGTACGCGGAGGACGAGCCGCGCAGCAGCACGGCGTTGCCGGACTTCAGGCACAGCGCCGCGGCATCCACCGTCACATTGGGCCGGGCCTCGTAGATGATGCCGATCACACCGAGCGGGACCCGGACCTGCCGCAGGTCGAGGCCGTTGGGCAGGGTCGAGCCGCGCACCACCTCGCCCACCGGGTCGGGCAGCGCCACGACCTGGCGGACGTCCGCGGCGATGGCCGCGATCCGCTCCGGGGTGAGGGTGAGGCGGTCCACGACCGACTCGGCGGTGCCGGCGGCGCGCGCCTTGGCGGTGTCCTCGGCGTTGGCGGCGAGGAGGGCATCGGTTTCGGCCACCAGGGCCTCGGCGATGGCGAGCAGCGCTGCGTCACGGGCCGTACGCGGCAGCGGCGCCAGCACGGCGGCGGCCTCCCGCGCGCGGCGGGCGGTGTCGAGGACGGGCGTGGACTGCGGTGCGCTGCTGGTCATGGCCGCAGCCTAGCGGGGCGGCAGGCCGCGGCCCCGCCGTATCTCACAGCGCGGGACGCGGACGACCATGGGTCAGAAGGGATGGACGCCGACCGGTGAGGCCGGGGGCGGCCCGTACCCCTCCGCGAGGCGCTGGTGGTAGGTCTCGCGGTCGATGACTTCCAGGCCGACGATCTCCCACGGCGGCAGCCTGGCCGTCGAGCGGTGCTCGCCCCACAGCCGCAGCGCGACGGCCGCGGCGTCGTGCAGGTCGCGCGCCTCCTCCCAGTAGCGGATCTCCGCGTGGTCGTTGGCGTAGCGGCTGGTCAGCAGGAAGGGATGGTCGTGGGCGAGCTGTTCCAGCGCCCGCCGGACCTCCTTCAGCGGGGCCTCGGCGCCCGAGACACTGAGGGTGATGTGCCACAGCCGGGACGCCTCCCGGCTCCCGCCCTCCGGCCCCTGCCGCGCCGTCCTGTCCCGCTCCGCTCTCCCGTCATCCGGCCCGCCGGTGTCCTGGCCGGTTCCGACGCTGGTCAGTGTGCGCTCCGCCGTCCCTCGGGGCAGCGCCCCTGGGCGCCCTCGTCTCACCGGCGGCCTCCTGTGATGCGAATCGCTCCGCCCTCGGGGGTGCGGAGCCGTCGTACGTCGGCGGATGCGCTGACGCGCTGCGGGCGCCGCTCCCCTACGGCGTCCCCGCAACAAAGTTGACCAGCCCGCGGCCCGTCGCGGGGGCGTTTTCACCAAGGTCTGCGCGGAAAGGCCGGTCTCCGCACCGCGCGGTGGGGAGTGTGCACGGACCGTGACGATCCCGGTCCCCTGGGGCCGCCTCAGTGGTGCAGCAGCACCAGATCGTCACGGTGCACGACCTCCCGCTCGTAGGCGGGACCCAGCTCGCGGGCGAGATCGCGGGTCGAACGGCCCATCAATCGGGGGATTTCCCGGGCATCGAAATTGACGAGTCCGCGGGCGACCGCGCGGCCGTCGGCGTCGCGCAGCTCGACCGGGTCCCCGGCGGAGAACTCGCCGTCCACGGAGGCGATGCCGGCCGGCAGCAGGGAGGAGCGCCGTTCGACGACGGCCCGTACGGCTCCGTCATCCAGGACGAGGGCGCCGCGCGGTGTGGAGGCGTGCGCCAGCCACAGCAGCCGGTCGGCGGAGCGGCGGCCGGTGCGCAGGAAGTGGGTGCCGGTCGAGCCGCCGGCCAGCGCGTCCGCGGCGTGCACGGCGGAGGTCAGGACGACCGGGATGCCGGCCGCGGCCGCGATCCGGGCCGCCTCGACCTTGGTGACCATGCCGCCGGTGCCGACGCCGGCCTTGCCCGCGCTGCCGATGGAGACGCCCGCCAGGTCCTCGGGCCCGTGCACCTCGGCTATCCGGGAGGTGCCGGGGGTCGCCGGGTCGCCGTCGTAGAGGCCGTCCACGTCCGAGAGCAGGATCAGCAGGTCGGCGCGGACGAGATGGGCGACCAGCGCCGCCAGCCGGTCGTTGTCGCCGAAGCGGATCTCGTCGGTGGCGACGGTGTCGTTCTCGTTGACGATCGGTACGGCGCCCATGGCCAGCAGCTGGTCGAGGGTCCGGTAGGCGTTGCGGTAGTGGGCCCGGCGGCTGGTGTCGTCGGAGGTCAGCAGGACCTGGCCGACGCGCCGGCCGTAGCGGGCGAAGGACGCGGTGTAGCGGGCGACCAGCAGGCCCTGGCCCACGCTCGCGGCGGCCTGCTGCCGGGCGAGGTCGCGGGGCCGCTTCGCGAGCCCCAGGGGTGCCAGACCGGCCGCGATGGCTCCGGAGGAGACCAGCACGATCTCCTTGTCCTGGTGCTTGGCCAGCACGTCCACCAGCGCGTCCACACGGTCCGCGTCCAGTCCCCCGGCGGCCGTGGTCAGCGAGGACGAGCCGACCTTGACCACGATCCGGCGAGCGTCCTTCACGTCCTGCCTTGCGCCTGCCACCTGCATACCCCTGTACTCGCCGATCCCACCGCCGTACGGGGGATCACTGTCCGGCCCGCACCACGGCCCTACGGGCGCAATCTACGGCAGGGCGGCCCGCGGGCGCTTGGTGATACCGCCTGGCGGACGCCCCGCACGGGGCGGACCGGCCGGCCCCGGCGCGCGGCGGAAAGCGCAGAACAGGGACCGTGATCCGGGCCGTGCCTCCGGGCTTTTTCGCCCCCGCGCGGTTTTCCTTAAGACGGAAGCCGGGTCCAAGGGGTTGCGTTCGATTGGTCCGCTTTCGCGGTGATGAGAGCCACAGCAGATTGTCACCAAGGCCAACAAGGTCATACGGTCGGGTGTCCATCGGTCCCGTTTCGCCGCTCCGGCGGCGTCGCAGCGCGGGACCCGGCCGCCCCCCTCGGCCTCCCCTTTGACCATTCGTGCTGCCAGGAGCCCTCCCCCGTGCCTTCCGCCGGAATCGCCCCCCGCCGAGCCGTCCAGCTCGCGGCACTCTTCGCGATGATGGTCGCGTTCACCGCCCAGTTGGTCGGTGCGCTGCTGCCCGTCATCCCGCTGTTCATCGCCGCATCCGTGGTCAACCTGGGTCTCGACCTGGTCCTCCAGCACAAGCAGCCCGGCCTGCTCGCGGTGCTCGGCCGGATCCGGTTCGATGTCACGGTGCGCCAGTTGCTGCGCGACATGCTGATACTGGTCGGCCTGCTGCACATCGACGGCATCAACCCGCTCGAGGAGCAGGCGCCTCTCACCATCACGCTGCTCCTCTTCTACGGCACCCACTTCGTGTGCCAGGCGGTCGCGGTGCTGGTCCGCAGGACCCGCAGCCTGCCGTTCGTGACCCGCAACATCGATGCGAGCGCGCTGCGGCTGTGCGACGCCCCGCCGCGCATCCTCTCCCGCCAGACGGGCCGGCGGCTGCTGCGCTTCTCGGTGCCCACCACGGTCGGCATGATGCTCACGTCGATCACCACGGACGCGTACTGGGGCGGCATCGGCCTGGCCGTCTCCCTGGCCCTGTCCGCCGGCGGCACCCTCTACCTGGGCACCTGGCTGCTGCCCAAGAAGCGGGTGGCCGGCGAGAAGCAGGCCCTGGCGTGGCTGGACAACTGGCTGGCCGCGTACCGGCCGACGGTCGGCATGTACTTCTCCGGCGGCTCCTCCTCCGCCTACCAGGCCAACATGTGGCTGAGCACGCTGGCCGCCCTGGACGGCAACCCGATCATCGTGCTCCGCGAGCGCTTCATGGTGCAGAAGATCGAGGCCACGGACGTGCCGATCGTCTGCATCCCCAAGGTCGCCAACCTGATGCGCCTGGAGCACTCCACGCTCAAGGTCCTGCTGCACCCGGCGAATTCCGGCAAGACCTCGCAGATCCTGCGCATCCCCTCCATCAAGCACGCCTTCACCAACCACGGCGAGAGCGACAAGCTGTCCTCCTGCAACCCGTACGCGAAGGCGTACGACGAGGTGTGGGTGGCGGGCCCGGCGGCCCGTGACCGCTACCAGCTCGCCGACATCGGCGTCGAGGACAAGGACGTCATCGAGGTCGGCCGCCCCCAGCTGGCCCCGATCCAGCCGTACGCGGGCGCCCCGGCCGGCCGGATGACGACGGTGCTGTACGCCCCTACCTGGGAGGGCTGGGACGGCAACCCGGGCAACACCTCGGTGATCCTGGCGGGCGAGAACATCGTCCGCGAGCTGCTCGCCGACGAGAACGTGCAACTCCTGTACAAGCCGCACCCGATGACCGGTTCGGTGGACCCGCGCGCGGGCGCCGCCAACACCCGTATCCAGGCGATGATCACGGAGGCGAACACCCGGCGCAGCGGGGCGCAGCCCGGCCCCGAGGCCGCCGCCGAGCTGGCCCGCCGCACCGAGGAACTCGATGCGCTGACCACGTCCGCGTTCCGCAAGAGCGCGGACGAGCTGGAGCGGATGCGGCTGCAGGGCACCCCGCAGGAGGGCCGCGCCGCCGCCGTCGCCGCGGCCGTCACCGCCTGGGAGGAGGCGTACTGGAAGTCCTTCCCGCGGTGGGAGCACCGCATCATCACCACCGCCCGCCCCGGCATCTTCAGCTGCTTCAACCAGGCCGATGTGCTGATCAGCGATGTCTCCAGCGTCGTCTCGGACTACCTGACCAGTGAGAAGCCGTACGCGGTCGCCAACACCTCGGGGATGAGCGAGGACGACTTCCGGGCGAACTTCCCGACCGTGCGGGCGGCGGCGATCCTCACGCCCCGGGCAGACGGTGTGGCCGCTCTCCTCGACGCGGTCCGCAACCCGGAGCAGGACACCCTGGCCGCCGAGCGGGCCGGGCTCAAGGAACATCTGCTGGGCCCGTCGGACCCGCCGTCGTCGGTCCGCTTCAACCAGGCCGCGCTGGATCTGGCCGCGAAGGCCGACGAGCGGCGCGTCCGGATGGAGAACCGGTTGTCCGGTATCCCCGGTCAGCGCTCGCAGGAGGACGTGGACGCCTCCGAGACGGCCGAGCACGAGGCCAACGGCGCCTCGGACACCGCGGCCGCCGTCTAGGCCGCAGCGGGCCGCACACGGCCGCCGTCCCGGCGCAGCGCGAACGGGGAAGGTCCCCGGGAGTTCTCCTCCCGGGGACCTTCCCCGTTCGCTGCGTGCCCGGGGCCGCCGGGCGGCTCCGTCAGACGGACCGTCAGAAGGCCGTCAGAAGGGCCGGAAGCCCTCGTACTCCTGGTCGGCCTCGTCCCGCGCCTCGTCGCGGTCCCTGCGGCGCTGCGCGGCCGGCCGGGGCGCCTCCAGGCGGTGGTCCTCGCCACGGCGTCCCAGCATCTCCGCGCCGGCCGCCATCATCGGCTCCCAGTCGAAGACGACGGCGTTGTCCTCGGGGCCGATGGCGATGCCGTCGCCGGCGTGCGCGCCCGCCTTGCGCAGCGCGTCCTCGACACCGAGACGGTTGAGGCGGTCGGCGAGGTAGCCGACGGCCTCGTCGTTGTTGAAGTCGGTCTGGCGGACCCAGCGCTCGGGCTTCTCGCCGCGCACGCGGAAGAAGTTCTCGCCCTCCTCCGTGACCGTGAAGCCGGCGTCGTCCACGGCCTTGGGCCGGATGACGATACGGGTGGCTTCCTGTACGGGCTTGGCGGCACGGGCCTTGGCGACGACATCGGCGAGCGCGAAGGACAGTTCCTTCAGGCCCATGTGGGCGACCGCGGAGACCTCGAACACGCGGTATCCGCGCTCCTCCAGGTCGGGGCGGATGATGTCGGCGAGGTCCTTGCCGTCCGGAACGTCGATCTTGTTGAGGACGACCATCCGGGGCCGGTTCTCCAGGCCGCCGTACTGCTTGAGCTCCTCCTCGATGGTGTCGAGGTCGGAGACCGGGTCACGGTCGGCCTCCAGGGTCGCGGTGTCCAGGACGTGCACGAGCACCTCGCAGCGCTCGACGTGCCGCAGGAACTCCAGGCCCAGGCCCTTGCCCTGGCTCGCGCCGGGGATCAGACCGGGGACGTCCGCGATCGTGTAGACGGTCGAACCGGCCGTCACCACACCGAGGTTGGGCACCAGGGTGGTGAACGGGTAGTCGGCGATCTTGGGCTTGGCGGCGGAGAGCACCGAGATCAGCGAGGACTTGCCGGCGCTCGGGTAGCCGACCAGCGCGACATCCGCGACGGTCTTGAGCTCCAGCACGATGTCGCGGGCCTCGCCGGGCTCGCCGAGCAGCGCGAAACCGGGGGCCTTGCGGCGGGCGGAGGCCAGCGCGGCGTTGCCGAGGCCGCCGCGGCCGCCCTGGCCGGCGACGAAAGTGGTGCCCTGGCCGACGAGGTCGGCGAGCACATTGCCCGCGCGGTCCAGGATGACGGTGCCGTCGGGGACCGGCAGGACCAGGTCCTGGCCGTTCTTGCCCGCGCGGTTGTCGCCCGCGCCCGGCTGGCCGTTGGTGGCCTTGCGGTGCGGGTGGTGGTGGTATTCGAGAAGGGTGGTGACGTCCTGGTCGACGACCAGGATCACATCACCGCCACGGCCGCCGTTGCCGCCGTCCGGGCCGCCCAGCGGCTTGAACTTCTCCCGCATCACGGAGGCCACGCCGTGGCCTCCGTTACCCGCGGCGACGTGCAGCTCGACGCGGTCCACGAAGGTGGTCATGGTGGGGGTGCCTCCAGATAACTACGGGTATGTCGCTGTACTGCGCGCATGTCTCTGTCCTGCGCACATGTGTCTGTACTAACACGCAGGGGCGGACCGGCCTTCCCGCTCTCGCGGGAAAAGGCGGTCCGCCCCTGAGTGATGCTGATGCTGAGCTATCGCTCGGTCAGGCCGGAATTACTCGGCGACCGGGACGATGTTCACGACCTTGCGACCACGGTGGGTGCCGAACTGCACCGCGCCCGCAGCCAGGGCGAACAGGGTGTCGTCGCCGCCGCGGCCGACGCCCGTGCCCGGGTGGAAGTGGGTGCCACGCTGGCGGACCAGGATCTCACCGGCGAGGACGGCCTGACCGCCGAAGCGCTTCACGCCGAGCCGCTGAGCATTGGAATCGCGACCGTTCCGAGTGGACGATGCGCCCTTCTTGTGTGCCATGTCTCCTCAGTCCCTTACTTCGCCGGAGCGTCGATGCCGGTGATCTTCAGCGCCGTGTGGAGCTGGCGGTGGCCGATCCGCTTCTTGTAACCGGTCTTGTTCTTGTACTTCTGGATCCGGATCTTGTCGCCCTTGTGGTGGTCCACGACCTCGCTCTGGACCTTCACGCCGGCCAGGACCCACGGGTCACTGGTAACCGAGTCACCGTCGACGACCAGCAGCGTGGAGAGCTCGACGGTGTCGCCGACCTTGCTGGTGGAAATGCGGTCTACCTCGATGACGTCGCCAACAGCAACCTTCTGCTGGCGTCCGCCGGTGCGCACGATCGCGTACACGCGGAACTCTCTTTCGCTAGGAACGGATCCTCTGATGCCAGCCGCTCACACGGGCTCGGGATGGGGCCCGTGGAATCCGAAGGGACGAGCGGCCTCCCTCGGCGGACCGAGAGGTGTTTGCTCAGGGGTTTGGTGTCACAGACACCGACGGTCAAGGTTACGGGGCCTTGACCAGGGGGTCAAACCGGCCCCGGACCAACGACGGCCCGGGGCACGGCCGTACTGCTCAGTCCTCCGTGGAAGCGGACACCGACGCGGCCGGAGCCTGCTCGGCGGCGGCGGTCTTCTTGGCCGCCGCCTTCTTGGTCGTGGCCTTCTTCGTGGTGGTCTTCTTCGCCGTGGCCTTCTTGGCGGTGGTGGTCTTCTTCGCCGCCGCCTTCTTGGCCGTGGTCTTCTTCGCCGCGGTCTTCTTGGCGGTGGTGGTCTTCTTCGCCGCCGCCTTCTTGGCCGTGGCCTTCTTCGCCGCGGGCTCCGCCTCCGCCCCGGCGCCCCCGACGGGCTCCGTGACCTCGGCCGGCTCCGGGGCCGGCTCCGGCTCGGCGGCCGGCGCGGGCTCGGCGGGCACGACGATCGCGGCGGCCTCCTCGGCGGCCTTGGGGGCACCCGCCGGAGCGGACACCTTACGGCTCGCCCGGCGACGGCCACGGCCGCGCCCGGCTGCCGCCTCGGCCTCGGCCGGGCTGCCGAACCACTCGTCGGTCCCGTCCACCGCGGGCTGCAGCTCGGCCTCTGTGACGGGGGCGGGCTCCAGCTCCGGCGCGCCGCCGTCCGGGGCCGCCTCGACGGCCTCGGCCTCGGCCTCGTGGACATGCGGCTCGGGCTGGGTGCCCTTGCCCTTCTTCTTGCGCTTGCCACCGCCGCCGGCCGTCGTCGGCTGGTCCATGTGGACGATGACGCCGCGGCCGTTGCAGTGCACACACGACTCGGAGAAGGACTCCAGCAGGCCCTGGCCGACCCGCTTACGGGTCATCTGCACCAGGCCGAGCGAGGTGACCTCGGCGACCTGGTGCTTCGTCCGGTCGCGGCCCAGGCACTCCAGCATCCGCCGCAGCACCAGATCCCGGTTGGACTCCAGCACCATGTCGATGAAGTCGATGACGACGATGCCGCCGAGGTCGCGCAGCCGCAGCTGGCGCACGATCTCCTCGGCCGCCTCCAGGTTGTTCCTGGTGACCGTCTCTTCGAGATTGCCGCCCTGACCGGTGAACTTCCCGGTGTTGACGTCGATCACGACCATCGCTTCGGTCTTGTCGATCACCAGCGAACCGCCGCTGGGCAGCCAGACCTTGCGGTCCAGCGCCTTCATCAGCTGCTCGTCGATGCGGTACGTCGCGAAGACGTCGACGTCCGAAGTCCACTTCTGCAGACGGTCGGTGAGGTCCGGGGCGACATGCGCGACATAGCCGTGGATGGTCTCCCAGGCGTCGTCACCGCTGACGATGACCTTGGAGAAGTCCTCGTTGAAGATGTCCCGGACGACCCGGACGGTCATGTCCGGCTCGCCGTAGAGCAGGCTCGGCGCGTTGGCGCTGCCGCCGCTCTTGGCCTTCTTCTGGATCTCTTCCCACTGCGCCTGCAGCCGCTGGACGTCGCGCGCCAGCTCGTCCTCGCTCGCGCCCTCCGCCGCGGTGCGGACGATGACGCCCGCGTCCTCGGGAACGATCTTCTTGAGGATCTGCTTCAGCCGCGCCCGCTCGGTGTCGGGGAGCTTACGGCTGATACCCGTCATCGAGCCCTCGGGCACATAGACCAGGTAGCGGCCGGGAAGCGAGACCTGGCTGGTGAGCCGGGCGCCCTTGTGGCCGATCGGGTCCTTGGTGACCTGCACCAGCACGGACTGGCCGGACTTCAGCGCGGTCTCGATGCGGCGCGGGCCGTTGGACATCCCGAGCGCCTCGAAGTTGACCTCACCGGCGTACAGCACGGCGTTGCGGCCCTTGCCGATGTCGACGAAGGCGGCCTCCATCGACGGCAGGACGTTCTGCACCTTGCCGAGGTAGACATTGCCGACGTACGAGGTCGCCTGCTCCTTGTTGACGAAGTGCTCCACGAGCACGTTGTCCTCGAGGACGCCGATCTGGGTGCGCTCGCCGCTCTGGCGGACGACCATCACCCGCTCGACGGCCTCACGACGGGCGAGGAACTCCGCCTCGGTGATGATCGGCACCCGGCGGCGGCCCTGCTCGCGCCCCTCGCGGCGGCGCTGCTTCTTGGCCTCCAGGCGCGTCGACCCCTTGATCGACTGCACCTCGTCGGCGCTGGTGCTCTCGTCCTTCTTGCGGGGCTCACGGACCTTGACGACCGTGCGCTCCGGGTCGTCGGTGCCACCGGTCCCGTCCTCGCCCGTGTCACCGGTACGACGACGGCGGCGACGGCGCCGGCGGCTGCTGCTGGAGCCGCCGCCCGACTGCTCGTCGGCCTCCTCCTGCGCCTCGTGCCCGGCGGCCTGCTCGTCGTCCTCCTCGGACTCCGGCTGGGCACTCTCGTGCTCCCCGGCACCCTCGGCGGGCTGCTCCTCGCCGCCCTCGGCGGACTCACCACGACGGCGGCGACGGCCACCACGGCGGCGGCGGCGCGAGGGGCGGTCGGCGGACTCGTCCTCGCCGTGGCCGCTGTCGGCCTGCTCGGCCTCCGCTTCGGTGGCTTCCTCGGTCTCCGGCTCCTCGGCCGGGGCGGCGGACACCTGCTCGGGCGCTTCCGGGGCGCCACGACGGCGACGGCGGCGGGCACCGGCGGCGGGCTGCTCCTCCACGACCTGCTCGGTGACGGTCTCCTCCTGGCGCGCCGCGGCATGGGCGGCGGCCGCGCTCTCCGGAGTCTGGAACATCGGCTCGGTGAAGACCGGCGCCTGGAAGACGGCGGTCGGCGGCCGCTGCGCCCGGCGGCGGCCGCGCTGCGGCGCCTCCTGCGCGGGCTCCTCCTCGGCGCGGGGCGCCTCGGCGGCCGGCTCCGCGGCACGCTCGCCACGGCGGCGGGCCCGGCGACGGGGGGTCTCGTCGGTCCCGGCCGCGGCGGCCGGTGCCTCCTCGGCCTCCGCTTCCGCAGGCTCCGGGGCCTCCTCGGCGGCCTGCGGCGCACCCGCGGGGGCGGTGACCTTACGGGTGGCACGCCGGCGCGTCCGGGCCGGCTTGGCGTCCTCGGCGGGGGCCGGGGCCTCCTCCTCGGCGGCGGGGGCGTCCGCAGTGGTGCTCTCGACCGGGGCGGCGGCCTCGACGGGGGCGGCCTCCGTGCCGGCGTCGCCCGCCTGCGGGGCACCGGCCGGAGCGGTGACCTTGCGGGTCGCCCGGCGACGGGAACGGCGCGGCGCGGCGTCCTCGGTCTCCTCGGCGGCGGGGGCGCTCTCCGCGGGGGCGCTCTCCGCGGGGGCCTCGACGGGCCGGGCGGCGGGCGCGGGCGCCTCGGCGGCGGCCGGCTCCTGGCCCTCCTCGGCCTGTGGGGCGCCGGCCGGAGCGGTGACCTTACGGGTCGCCCGGCGACGGGAACGGCGCGGCGCGGCGTCCTCGGTCTGCGGTGCCTCAGCGGGTGCCTCGGCGGGCGTCTCGGCGACGGCCGGTTCGGCCGCTGCCTCGGGCTGCTCGGCGACGGCCGGCTGCGGGGCTCCCGACGGGGAGGTGACCTTACGGGTCGCCCGGCGGCGGGTCCGGGCCGGCTTGGCCTCGTCCCCGGTGGTGACCGCGGAGGCGGTGGCCTCCTCGGCCAGGGCCGGATCGGCCGCGGCAGCGGTGTCGGTGTCGGTGCTCACCACCGCAGTTTCGGCGGCGCCGGCCACCGGCGGACCGGCCGGCCGGGAGGCCGCACGGCGCCTGCGGCGGGGCGGCAGCGTGTCGCTGGGTGAGTGGTTGTCGTCGGCACCACGGTCCTGGGACGGCGTGGAGCTGGTGGGCTCAATGGGCTCGAGCATGCGGGCGGTTCTCCCGTCACGCTCCCGGGCGCCGCGCCTGATTCCGGCCGCGGTCCGCGTGATGAGCGCGGTCCCGCTGTCCGGGGCGTGGGCGCCGCACGGGAGCTGTCGTCTCGCTCACCGATCCCCGTAGGGCAGGGACCGGCGAAAGTCTCCTGGTCAGTGCGTCTGCCGGACCGGGGTGGCTCCCTGGCTGATCGGCGACGCGACGACGGCAGTCCTACGCAGTACCTTCCCCGGCTGCCGGGGAGGCCCCACTCGTCGCCTTCGCGGCACTCAGCCCGGCGGCCGTGGATGGGGCGGCCGTGGCAGCGTCGCGGTCGGGCGTGAGCGGGTCGGTCACCGCGCCGGTCTCCTCATCGAGCAGCCCCTGCGCCAGCCTGGTCACCGCTGCGGGGACCGGCGGCGCCAGGTCGGCCGTAGCTCGGAGGCCGGACAGGACGTCGTCGGGTCGAACGGCAGGTGTCAGATGCCGAACAACCAGCCGCAGTATCGCACAGGCATTGCCGCCGGGCCTATCGCTGTCCCCGGCAGCGGCCTCCAGACGCGCCACCGCGGCCCGCGCGTCAAAGGAACGCATGCCGTTTTTCGTCCGCCGCTGGACCTGAACCTCTTCCGCGGTGAGGAACGCCTCGACCGCGCGCCCGGCCGCTTCCGCGCCGACCCCGTCGAGCCGGATCTCCCACACCGAGGCCTGGAGCCGGTCGGCGAGACCGCTCGTGTGGGCCTCCACGGCGTCGGTCACATCGAGCCCGTCGGGCAGCGACTCGTCGAGCAGGGCGCGCAGAATATCCGGATCGCGGCGCTCGGCGAGCTGGATCTCCAGATACTCGGCCTCGCTGCCCGTACCGGTCGGGGCGGCGTTGGCGTACGACACCTTGGGGTGCGGGGTGAAGCCCGCCGAATAGGCCATAGGGACCTCGGCGCGGCGCAGCGCCCGCTCGAAAGCGCGCTGGAAGTCGCGGTGGCTGGTGAACCGGAGGCGGCCGCGCTTGGTGTAGCGCAGTCGGATGCGCTGCACCGCCGGTGCGGGCGGCGGGCCTTCGGGCTGTCGCTTGCCCAGTGTCGTTCAGTCCTTCGTGAGTGCGGTCGTACTGCTACCTAGAGTACGTGCCCCGGGGGCTCCCGGTTCCCGGCGGGGCGGCGCAGCGGCGGCCCCCAGCGGCTCGCCGGGTGCGCCGGACAGCGCCCGCCGGATCTCGCCGGCCCTCCCTCTTGCTTCCTGCTGCCCTTGCGCTGCCCGCCCCGGCGGAAGCCTCAGGCGGGCCGGTGCGGGCCCTGCCCGGCCGTGGTTTCCGCGGAGAACCAGTAGCGCAGCCTCTCGTCCCGCTGGTCCTCGAAGACACCGCCGCAGGCCTCGATGACCTTACGGGAGCCGGCGTTGGTGTTGTCGCAGGTCACCAGCACGGGGTCGATGCCCAGCTCATGATGGGCGACCGGCAGCGCGGCGCGCAGGATCGCGGTGGCATGGCCGCGGCGGCGGGCGCCGGGGCGTACGGCGTAGCCGATATGGCCGCCCCAGGTGAGGAGGGAGGGGGTGAGGTGGTGCCGGAAGGTGACCCGCCCCAGGTAGGTGTCGCCGTCCGCCCACCAGCGCGTGGTCATGGGCACCACACCGTCGACGCGTTCGTCGCGGAGGACGCCGGCGGCCAACTCGACGTACTCGGCGAAGCCTTCGGCGGTCGGCCAGCGGCTGTGCCAGGTCGTCAGTTCCTGGGCCAGGCGGGAGTGCGGGACACCCTCCGCACCGTTGGCACGGAATTCGTCCATCGCGGCGAGGAACGAGGCGTGGACGGCGACGGTCGGGGCGACGAGCTGCGGCGGCATCGCCTCATTGTGCGGGAACACACCACGGCCCGGCCACCGCGGGGTGCGGGGCCGGGCCGAAGAGGCGTAGGCAGGGCGCTACTTGACGACCGTCAGCGGCAGCAGCTTCTTGCCGGTCGGGCCGATCTGGATTTCGGTGTCCATCTGCGGACACACCCCGCAGTCGAAGCACGGGGTCCAGCGGCAGTCCTCGACCTCGGTCTCGTCGAGGGCGTCCTGCCAGTCCTCCCAGAGCCAGTCCTTGTCCAGACCGGAGTCCAGGTGGTCCCAGGGCAGGACCTCCTCGTACTCCCGCTCACGGGTGGTGTACCAGGCGACGTCCACACCGAAGCCGGGCAGCGTCTCCTCGGCGGCCTTCATCCAGCGCTCGTAGGAGAAGTGCTCGCGCCAGCCGTCGAAGCGGCCGCCGCCCTCGTGGACGGCGCGGATGACCGAGCCGACGCGGCGGTCACCGCGCGAGAGCAGGCCCTCGACGATGCCGGGCTTGCCGTCGTGGTAGCGGAAGCCGATGGAGCGGCCGTACTTCTTGTCGCCGCGGATCTTGTCGCGGAGCTTTTCGAGACGGGCGTCCGTCTCCTCCGCCGACAGCTGGGGCGCCCACTGGAACGGGGTGTGCGGCTTGGGGACGAAGCCGCCGATGGAGACCGTGCAGCGGATGTCGTTCTGTCCGGAGACCTTGCGGCCCTCGGCGATGACCCTGACCGCCATGTCGCCGATCTGGAGCACGTCCTCGTCGGTCTCGGTCGGCAGACCGCACATGAAGTAGAGCTTCACCTGCCGCCAGCCGTTGCCGTAGGCCGTGGAGACGGTCCTGATCAGGTCCTCTTCGGAGACCATCTTGTTGATGACCTTGCGCATCCGCTCCGAGCCGCCCTCGGGCGCGAAGGTCAGACCGGAGCGACGGCCGTTGCGCGTCAGCTCGTTGGCGAGATCGACGTTGAAGGCGTCGACGCGGGTCGACGGCAGCGACAGGCCGATCTTGTCCTTCTCGTACCGGTCGGCGAGGCCCTTGGCGATGTCGCCGATCTCGGTGTGGTCCGCGGAGGACAGCGACAGCAGGCCGACCTCCTCGAATCCCGTGGCCTTCAGCCCCTTGTCCACCATGTCGCCGATGCCGGTGATGCTTCGCTCCCGTACAGGGCGCGTGATCATGCCGGCCTGGCAGAAACGGCAGCCGCGGGTGCAGCCACGGAAGATCTCGACCGACATCCGCTCATGGACGGTCTCGGCCAGGGGGACGAGCGGCTGCTTGGGGTAGGGCCACTCGTCCAGGTCCATGACGGTGTGCTTGGACACCCGCCACGGGACGCCGGAGCGGTTCGGCACGACGCGGGAGATCCGGCCGTCGGCCAGATACTCGACGTCGTAGAACCGGGGGACGTAGACGCTGCCCGTCTTGGCGAGGCGCAGCAGCAGTTCGTCGCGCCCGCCGGGCCGGTCCTCGGCCTTCCAGGCGCGGATGATCTCGGTGATCTCCAGGACCGCCTGCTCACCGTCGCCCACGACCGCGCAGTCGAGGAAGTCCGCGATCGGCTCGGGGTTGAAGGCCGCATGGCCGCCGGCGAGGACGATCGGGTGGTCTTCCGTACGGTCCTTGGCCTCCATCGGGATGCCGGCCAGGTCCAGGGCCGTGAGGAGGTTGGTGTACCCCAGCTCGGTCGAGAAGGAGACACCGAGGACGTCGAAGGCGCCGACGGGGCGGTGCGCATCGACCGTGAACTGCGGGACGTCGTGCTCACGCATCAGCGCTTCGAGGTCCGGCCAGACGCTGTACGTGCGCTCGGCCAGCACGCCCTCGCGTTCGTTGAGGACCTCGTAAAGGATCATGACGCCCTGATTGGGCAGACCGACCTCGTAGGCGTCGGGGTACATGAGCGCCCACCGCACGTCACAGGAGTCCCAGTCCTTGACGGTGGAGTTCAGCTCACCGCCGACGTACTGAATGGGCTTCTGCACATGCGGGAGCAGGGCCTCGAGCTGCGGGAAGACCGACTCGGCAGACATCTCGAACCTTCGTGAGCTGGCGGGGGCGACTCTCAAGCGTAACTGCTCGCAGCCGCCCCCCTCACCCGGCGACCGGACACCCCGCGGCGGCGGGGAGCACCGGACCCGGCGCACCGCGCGCCCGTCCCGCGGGGCGGGTGCGTTCCGCGCCGGCGGGAGCTGCCGTGCACCGGGGCCGCGCGCTCGCTCACCGTACGGTCACGGCCGGAGCGCGGCCCGGTGCCGGGGCCGCGAGACCTTCTTCCACAGGCCCGGCAGCTCCCGTTCCCGGTCCGCCGCGAGGGCCTCCTCGCGCCCGTGGAGCAGACCGAACGTGAAGCCGCCCTCACCGGCCCGCTGCGCCTGGACCGCCAGTTCGCGCAGGGCGCCGCGCGCCACGACGCTGTCCTGGTGGTCGCCGAGCAGCTGCTGCACCCGCTTGATCCGGCCGGCGAACTTCTTCGCCGGCCGGCCGAGCGCCGGGCGCGCGGCCTCCGCCGCGTACCGCGCGCGCTTGGCGGCCTTGCGGGCGCCGTGCAGGGCCTCGTCCCGCTCCCGCCCGGCCGGTGCCGCCAGCGCGGCCTCCACGCGGCGGGCCAGCCTGCGGTAGTCCTTCAGCACGGCCCCGGCCGCCACCTCGGGCGCCGGCCGGGCGGCGGCCGGGAGCAGCGGCGGCGCCGCCAGGAGCGCATGCAGCGTCTTCAGCAGCGACAGGTAACGGGACCCGTCCAATACGGCGAGCACCTCCTGCCGGGAGCCGGTCCGGCGCCGCTCGGACCAGATGCGCAGCCGGGCGGCCACCGGACCGAGCCGCAGCGTCCGGGGCACCTCCGCCAGCGCCTGCCGCAGCCGCGCGGTCAGCACCTCACGGTCCCGGTCCACTCCCAACTCCGCTGCCAGCCATTGGAGTTCGAGGCCGATGGGCTGGGTGGCGGAGCGGTCGAGCACCTTGGTGTACGAGCGGAAGGCGCTGCGCAGCCGGCGGGTGGCGACCCGCATCTGATGGACGGAGTCGGGCAGATCGCGCCGTACCGCCGGATCCAGCTCGATGATCACCCGCACCTGCTCGCGGACGTAATCCAGCACCACGTCCCCGGCGGTGCGCCGCTCCTTCTCCTTCCCGGCGCCCTTGTTCCCGCGCTTCTTCCCGGCGCCCTTACCTCTGCGCCCGGCGGAGCCGTCGGTGCGGCGCGTGCCCGGCCCGTCGCCGCCGCCCGGCCCGTCGCCGCCGCCCGGTGCGGACCCGTCGCGCTCCAGGCCCGTCTCGGCCAGTGCCCGCGCCAGCTTCGACTGCGCCCCGGCGGGGCGCGCGCCCGCCGCGAGCAGCGCCCGGCCGACCTCGTCGAGCAGTGCGGTGTCGCCGCCCCCGGTCAGCTCCGCCTCGATCTCGCGCCACCGGGCCTCGGTGGCGTCGGCTCCGGCGCCCGCACCCTTCCGCGCCGGCTGCGCGCGCACCGCGTCCACCGCCACCTCCGCGAGCGGTGCGCCCGCGGCGTCCCGCAGCACCCGCACCCTGCGCCGGGTCCGCAGCCGTACGACGGGGATCAGCTCCTGGTCCAGCACCCGTGACCGGACGAGCGCGGTCAACTCCGGGGGTGGCGCATCGGACAGCGGTGCCCGCACCTCGTCCCGCACCCCCGGCGCGACCGGGAGTTTCAGATGCCAGCCCGCGTCCCTGCCGCCGGTGCGCCGGCGCAGCGTGATGCCCGCGGCGGCGAGGCGGTGGCCGGCGGTGTCGTAGTAGAGGGCGTCAAGGTCCTCCACGCCCGCCTCGGCCACGTCCGCGACCCGGTCAATACCGGCCAGATCGGGCAGCTGCACATCGCCGTCGATCTCGTACTTCCGCTCGATTTCCCGCACGGTTTCCGCCATGCATCGAGGCTAGTCACCCGCCCCGGCCGGTACCACCCACCCGAGCGCGACAGCAGCTGCCTGGCGGGATCCGGAGCAGCGGGTGGCACGCGCCGCACGGCATGACTTACGCTGTGTGACGTTTTGCATACACAGAGTGCCATCCATGCTCACTCGACCCCCTCGGGGAGGGAGACACCCGTGCACCCCCCAACCGCACCCGTCACCCCCACACCCATCCGCATCTCGGCAGGCGCCCGCCCGTACGTGCTGACCGCGCCGAGCACTCCCACCGCCCCGAAGGCCGCCCGCGATTTCGTCCGCGCCGTACTGCGCCGCACAGACCTCGCGCCGCTCCTCGACACCGCGGTGCTGCTCACCTCGGAGGCGGTGACCCGCTCCCATCTGCGCACGCCGCGGTCCGCGGACATCCTGCTGCGGATGCTGACCGCCGGGCACGGACTGCGGATCAGCGTGCACGACGAGGCGCCGGCCCGGATTCCGCGGCCGGCGCCGACGGCCGGCGAGCAGACCACGGACTACGGGCAGCTGCTGACCGGCCACCTCGCCCACGACTGGGGCACGACGCCGTTCGAGGGCCTGCCGCGGTCCACCTCACTGTGGTTCGAGCTGCGCCTCGGGTCGTGACGCGACGTCAGCGCGAGGCCGACAGCGGACGCTGTACGCGGATCGACTGGAGCAGCCCGATCGCGATCCAGACCGCGAACATGGAGGTGCCGCCGTAGGAGACGAACGGCAGGGGGAGACCGGTGACGGGCATGATGCCGAGGGTCATACCGATGTTCTCGAAGGACTGGAAGGCGAACCAGGCGATGATGCCGCAGGCAACGATCGTGCCGTAGAGCTCGGTGGACTCACGGGCGATCCGGCAGGCCCGCCACAGGACAACACCGAGCAGCACGATGATCAGGCCCGCGCCCAGGAAGCCGAGTTCCTCGCCGGCGACGGTGAAGATGAAGTCCGTCTGCTGTTCGGGGACGAACTGTCCGGTGGTCTGGCTGCCGTGGAAGAGACCGGAGCCGGTCAGTCCGCCGCCGCCGATCGCGATCCGGGCCTGGTTGGTGTTGTAGCCGACCCCGGCCGGGTCGAGGCTCGGGTTGGCGAACGCGGCGAACCGGGCGATCTGGTAGGCATCGAGCAGACCGAGCTGCCAGATGGCGACGCAGCCGACGACGCCGGCCCCGGCCAGGCCGAGGATCCAGCGGTTCGAGGCGCCCGAGGAGAGCAGGACGCCCAGGATGACGGCGCCGAGCACCATGACCGAGCCGAGGTCGGGCATCAGCAGGATCACGCCGACGGGGATGGCGGCCAGGCCGAGGGCCTGGACGACGGTGCGGTGGCCGGGGTGCGGGCGGTCGCCCGCATCGACCCGGGACGCCAGGATCATCGCCATGCCGAGGGTGATGGTGATCTTCGCGAACTCGGCGGGCTGGAGCGAGAAGCCGCCGGGGATGGCCAGCCAGGAACGCGAGCCGTTGATGGTGGCGCCCAGCGGTGTCAGCACCAGCAGCGCCAGCAGGACCGACAGGGTGTAGAGGATCGGGATCGCGCCGCGCAGCGTGCGGTGCCCGAGCCAGATCGTGGCGGCGGCCATCGCCAGGCCGATACCGAGATTGAGCAGATGGTGCAGGAAGTAGAGGTACTCGTCGCCGTGGTTCAGCTCGGTGCGGTTGCGGGTGGCGGAGAAGACCAGTACCGCGCCCATCAGCGACAGCACCAGGCAGGACAGCAGCAGTATCCAGTCCAGCTTGCGCAGCACCGAATCGCGCGCCGTCAGCTTGCCCCAGGTGCCGAGTTCGGGGGTGTAGCGCCGGATCGAGAACGCCCGGGAGGTATGGCTGGTCGTCACTGTGGGCTCTCCGATGCGGACGGCGACGGCGACGGCGGGGCATACGGCTTGATGGGCTGGGCCTGGATGGTGCCGTCACCCTCGATCTTGGGGAGCGGTCCCTGAGGCTTCGGCAGCAGAGCCGCCTTCGGGTTGATCCCGCCCTTCTCGTCGACTCCGTACAGGGCGTTGTAGATGTTGCGAACGGCCGGACCGGAGGCGCCGGAGCCGGTGCCGCCCTGGGAGATCGTCATGACGATCGTGTAGTCCTTGGTGTACGTCGCGAACCACGAGGTGGTCTGCTTGCCGTAGACCTCGGCCGTACCGGTCTTGGCGTGCATCGGAATCTTGTCCTGCGGCCAGCCCTGGAAGCGCCATGCGGCGGTACCGCGGGTGGCCACACCCGCCAGCGCGGAGTCGATCTGCCGGAGCGTCTTGGGGCTGTCCGGCAGCTTGCCGTGCGAGGTGGGCCTGATCTGCTGCACCTTCTTGCCGTCGGGGCTGACGACGGCCTTGCCGACGGTCGGGTTGTAGAGCGTGCCGCCGTTGCTGATCGCGCCGTAGATCGTCGCCATCTGGATGGGGGTGACGAGGGTGTCGCCCTGTCCGATGGCGTAGTTGATGGAGTCGTAGGCGTGCAGCTTCATGCCTTCGAGGCAGCCCTCGCGGGCGAGCTTGGTGGCGAAGTCCTTCTTCTTGGGCCAGGCCTTGGCCTGCTCGCACCAGCCGCCCTTGTTGGCCTTCCAGAAGGCGTTCTTCCACTTGCGGTCGGGGACCCGGCCGGTGACCTCGTTGGGGAGGTCGATGCCGGTCTCCTTGCCGAGACCGAACTGGTGGGCGGTCTTGTAGAACCAGTCGTTGGGGTCCTTCTTGGGCTTGTCCCCGCCGTCCTTCTTCCACTCGTCGTGCGAGAGCCGGTAGAAGACGGTGTCGCAGGAGACCTCCAGTGCCCGGCCCAGGCTGATGTCGCCGTGGCCTTCCCCTTCGAAGTTCCTGAAGACCTGGCCGCCGATGCTGTACGAGCTGGTGCAGGGGTAGTGGCCGTTGAAGTCGTAGCCCGCGTTGACCGCGGCCGTGGTCGAGATGACCTTGAAGATCGAGCCGGGGGCGGCCTGGCCCTGGATGGCGCGGTTCAGCAGCGGGTAGTTGGAGTCCTTGCCGGTGAGGTGGGCGTAGTCCTTGCCGGAGATCCCCCCGACCCAGGCATTGGGGTCGTAGGTGGGGTTGGAGGCCATCGCCACCACCCGGCCGGTCTTGGCCTCCATGACGACCACGGCACCCGAGTCGGCCTTGTAGTTGGTGCCCGTGTTCGTGTCGTGGACCTTACGGGCGTCCTTCATGGCCTGGTCGAGCTGCTGCTCCGCTATGGCCTGCACCCGCGCGTCGATGCTGGTGACGACGCTCGCACCGCCCTGGCCCTTCTCGCTCTTGGCCTGCCCGATGACCCGGCCGAGGTTGTCGACCTCGTAGCGGGTGACGGCGGCCTTGCCGCGCAGATAGCGGTCGTACGTACGCTCCAGACCGGACCGGCCGATCTGGTCGGAGCGCAGGAACGGGGAGTGGGTGTTCTTGGCCTTGTTGATCTCCGCGTCGGTGACCGGCGAGAGGTAGCCGAGCACCTGGGCGGTGTTGGCGCTGCCGGGTTCGGCGTAGCGGCGCACGGCGGTGGGCTCGGCGCTGATGCCGGGGAAGTCCTCGGAGCGTTCGCGGATCTGCAGGGCCTGCTGGGTGGTGGCCTCGTCGGTGATCGGGATCGGCTGGTACGGCGAGCCGTTCCAGCAGGGCTGCGGGGTCTTGGCGTCACACAGCCGGACCTTGTCGCGGATCTCCTTCCCGGACATGCCGAGCACCTTGGCGAGCCGGCCGAGCACGGCCTTGCCGTCGTCCTTCATCTTCAGCAGGTCGGTACGGCTCGCGGAGACGACCAGACGGGTCTGGTTGTCGGCCAGCGGCACGCCGCGCGCGTCGAGGATGGAGCCGCGGGTGGCGGGCTCGATGACCTGCTGGACGTGATTGTTCTTCGCCTCGGTGGCGTACTCCTGGCCATTGCGGATCTGCAGATACCAGAGCCGGCCGCCGAGGGTGAGCAGCAGGGAGAAGACCAGGATCTGGATCGCGATGAGCCGGACGCTGACCCGGGAGGTCCGGGTTTCCGGGAGATTACTCATGGCGCGCAGCGCCTCCACGAAGGGGGGTGGTCGTCAGGAGGGAGGGCGTCACAGTCGCTTGACCCCCTTGATGCGGCCCACCTTGTCGCGGGCCGACTTGCCGAGCAGGCTGCCGCGCTGGCTGCCGATGCCGGTCCCCGTGCGCAGGGACTTCATGGCGCCGCGGCTGGCCTTGAGCCCCGTGCCGGTGGTGAGCCAGCCGTAGCCGGCATCCCGGCCGCCGGCCGCGCCGCTCGGGCTGCCGGAGCTGTCGCTCGCCAGCGGATCGTGCTCCGTTCTCCGCGCCAGCGCCATCACCAGCGGGACGGTGAAGGGCGCCAGCAGCAGGTCGTAGAGGGTGGCACTGAGCAGCAGTCCGACGATGCCCACGTGCCGGGCGGCGGTGTCCCCGACCAGCGCGCCGACACCGGCGTACATCAGCGTCGAGCCGATGGCGGCGCCGATGACGACCAGCAGCGGCAGGGTCGCCGAGCGGTGCCGGCCGGAGTCCGGCCTGGTCAGACCCGCGGCATAGCCGATGACGCAGAGCACCAGCGCATAGCGGCCGATGGCGTGGTCGGAGGGCGGGGCGAGGTCGGCCAGCAGCCCGGCGAAGAAGCCGACCAGCGCGCCGCCGACGTGGCCGTGGACCAGCGCGAGGCCGACCACGACGAGCAGCAGCAGGTCCGGTACCGCGCCGGGCAGTTGGAGCCGGGCGAGGATGGTGACCTGGATGACGAGGGCGACGACCACCAGCGGGGCCGAGAGCAGGATCCGGTTGATGCGCATCGGTCAGCTCCTGGGAGGGACGCTCGCGGAGGGGGTGGCCGTGACGGTGACCGTCGGCGTCGGCTTGGGCTTGGCCGGCTGGGGAGGCAGGACGGTGTCGCGCGGGTCCTCGCGGGGCGGTGCGACGACGACGCCGACGATGTCGAGCTGGGAGAAGGAGACAAAGGGCCGGACCTGGAGGGTGCGGGTCAGATCACCGTTGGACGGCTCGACCTTGACGACCTTGCCGACGGGCACGCCGGGCACGAACGGCTTGTCCTTGCTGGAGCCGAAGGTCACCAGGCGGTCGCCCCGCCTGATGTTGGCCTTGCCGTTGAGCAGTTGGACGCGCAGTGAGCGGACGCCCTGGCCGTTGGCGAAGCCGATCTCGTTGGTCTTCTCCATGCGGGTGCCGACGGTGAAGTCGGGGTCGGCGGCCAGCAGGACGGTGGAGGTGTCGGCGCCGACGGTGGTGACCCGGCCGACCAGACCGTCGCCGTTGAGCACGGTCATGTCGCGGGCGATGCCGTCGCGGCTGCCGGCGTCGATGGTGACGGTCCAGGAGAAGCCCTGGGCCGAGCCGATGGCGATGACCTGGGCGCCCTTGATGCCGTACTGGCCGGTGCCCGCGGTCTTGAGGATCTTGTCGAGCTCCGCCGCGCGGTTGCGGTTGCGGTCGGAGGAGCCGAGCTTGGCCTTCAGCGCCGCGTTCTCCTGCGTCAGCTTGCTGATCCGGTTGTGCCGGCTGCCGGAGTCCCGCACGGCGCCGATGGCGTTGCCGACCGGGTTGACGACGCGGGCGACGCCGCTTTCGACCGGGCCGAAGGCAGAGGCGGCGGCTTGCCGGGCACCATCGAGCGGGGACTGTTCGCCGCCGCGGATATCGACCGTGATCAGCGCGAACGCGATCGCGACCAGCAGCACCAGCAGCAGCCGGCTCTCTCGTGTGTCCCTCACGTGCGGCGGCCGTGTCCTTCCTCGTAGGACCGGCCGGCTGCGGGCCCCGCCGGTCTCGTTCGGGAGTTGAGCGTTGTGCCTTGATATGACGGTGCCGGATGATGAAGCGTCAGTGCACCGTGTCTGTCGGGCTGTTGTGCCTGTATATCAGCGATCCGGCGGACGGATCGGCCGCCGTCGCCGGGGTTCCCGAACCGCCGCGGACGCCGCTCGACGGCCGCGGCGCGGTCGGGACCCGGGCCGTGCTACCTGCGCGGCTGGGAGTCGAGGACCTGCTGGAGCGCCTCGAACTCCTCGACGCACTTTCCGGAACCGAGCGCGACGGAGTCGAGCGGGTCCTCGGCGATGTGGATCGGCATACCGGTCTCGCGGCGCAGCCGCTCGTCGAGGCCGCGGAGCAGGGCGCCGCCTCCGGTGAGCACGATGCCGCGGTCCATGACATCACCGGACAGCTCCGGCGGGCACTTGTCGAGCGTCGTCTTGACCGCGTCGACGATGGAGTTGACCGGCTCCTCGATGGCCTTGCGGACCTCGGCGGCCGAGATGACGACCGTCTTCGGCAGGCCGGAGACCAGGTCACGGCCGCGGATCTCGGTGTGCTCGTCCTGTTCGAGGTCGTATGCCGAGCCGATGGTGATCTTGATGCTCTCGGCGGTGCGCTCGCCCAGCAGAAGGCTGTACTCCTTCTTGATGTGCTGGATGATCGCATTGTCGAGCTCGTCGCCGGCCACCCGGATGGACTGGGCGGTGACGATCCCGCCGAGCGAGATGACCGCGACCTCGGTCGTGCCGCCGCCGATGTCCACGACCATGTTTCCGGTGGCCTCGTGGACCGGCAGACCGGACCCGATCGCGGCGGCCATCGGCTCCTCGATGATGTGGACCTGGCGGGCGCCGGCCTGGGTCGAGGCCTCGATGACCGCGCGGCGCTCCACCCCGGTGATACCGGAGGGGACACACACCACGACCCGCGGGCGGGCCAGATAGCGCCGCTTGTGGATCTTGAGGATGAAGTAGCGGAGCATCCGCTCGGTGATCTCGAAATCGGCGATCACGCCGTCTTTCAGGGGCCGTACGGCGACGATGTTGCCGGGCGTGCGCCCGATCATCTTCTTCGCCTCAGCACCTACCGCGAGGATCCCGCCGGTGTTGGTGTTGATGGCCACGACCGACGGCTCGTTGAGGACGATGCCACGGCCCCTGACGTACACCAGCGTGTTGGCGGTCCCGAGGTCGACAGCCATGTCACGGCCGATGAACGACATGTTGTTCCCCATGAGGATACGTCTGGCCTTCCCAACTGGAGCGAATGCTTACTGGAGGTCGGCAGGAGGTGATGCGCTGTGCGGCGCGGAAGCCTCCATCGTAGTTCGTAGTGCGCCCACTCGAACACGTCGGGAGGCTGTTCCGCCATTGTCAGCCGTACACGCACCCGCCCCCCTTAATGCTGACGTCGTGTCGCGGTGATGCGTTCCCCCGATCGTGTTGTATACACCAAAGGGCGACCGATGATTTTGTCGGTCGCCCCTGGTCACGAGGGGTGTAGGGCTGACGAGGCGTCAGGAAATCCCGGGGAAGAAAATCTTGATCTCGCGCTCGGCGGACTCTTCGGAATCCGATGCATGGATCAGATTCTCCCGGGTGATCGTTCCGAAGTCCCCACGAATGGACCCACCCGGCGCGGCAATCGGGTCAGTCGGACCGGCGAGCATCCGCACGCCCTCGATCACCCGCTCGCCCTCGACGACCATCGAGACCACCGGCCCGGAGGACATGAACGCGACCAGGGGCTCGTAGAACGGCTTGCCGACGTGCTCGGCGTAGTGCTGCTCCAGGATCTCGCGGTCCAGGCTGCGCAGCTCCAGCGCGCTGATCGTCCAGCCGGCCTTCCGCTCGACACGGCCGATGATCTCGCCGATCAGGCCGCGCTGGACGGCGTCGGGCTTGAGGAGGACGAGGGTGCGCTGGCTCACGGAGAAACTCCCTGGATATGAACAACGGTCAGCGGGTGCACTGAGGCTACATGGGTGACCAGGCCCTGCGCGGCCCAGCCCCCGGCGGCCCGCACGGCCCCCCGAGGGCCTCGCCGCGGCCGGGCTACGACGGGCTCCGGGCCGGCTCCCCCGGCGCCTCGGCCTGCGCCGCCCAACGGGCCTTCGCCGCATCGATCTTGCGGCCGAAATGGACCGACGCCCACCACAGGGCCGCGAAGACCACACCGAGGAAGAACATCGTCGGGACCACGAATCCGCCGGCGATCAGGGCGAACTGCAGCGCCCAGCCGAGCTGGACACCACCCGGACGGGTCAGCATCCCGCACAGCAGGATGCTCAGCAGCATCGCGATCCCGCTGACCGTCCAGATCGTGGCCGCCGGCAGTCCGGTCATCTGCATCGCGACCAGGCCGGCGAAGCCGATCACGAAGAATTCACCGATCAGGGTGCTCGCACACAGCGTGCGCATGGTCAGCTCCTCCCCATCAGCAGCCGGGCCTCGCCGACCGTGATCACCGAACCGGTCACCAGCACACCGGCCCCGGAGAACTCGCCCTCTTCCTCGGCGAGGGTGATCGCCGCCTCCAGGGCGTCGTCGAGCCGCGGCTCGACCTGGACCCGCTCGGCGCCGAAGACCTCGACGGCGACGGCCGCCAGCTCATCCGGATCCATCGCACGATGGCTCGAATTACGGGTCACCACGACCTCGGCGAAGATCGGCTCGAACGCCTCCAGGAAGCCGCGTACGTCCTTGTCCGCGCTGGCGCCGACGACGCCCACCAGCCGGCTGAACCCGAACGCCTCGGTGACCGCCTCGGCCGCCGCCTGCGCACCCGCCGGGTTGTGCGCCGCGTCCAGCACGACCGTCGGGCTGCGCCGCACGACCTCCATCCGGCCGGGCGAGCTGACGGCGGCGAAGGCGGAGCGGATGGTGTCGATGTCCAGCGTGCGGGCGTGGTCCGAGCCGACGCCGAAGAACGCCTCGACCGCGGCGAGCGCCACCGCGGCGTTGTGCGCCTGATGGGCGCCGTAGAGCGGAAGGAAGATCTCGGGATATTCGCCGCCCAGCCCGCGCAGCGCCAGCATCTGCCCGCCGACCGCGACCTCGCGGCTGAGCACCCCGAACTCCATGCCCTCACGGGCGACCGTGGCATCCACCTCGACCGCGCGCTTGAGCATCACCGACGCCGCGTCGACCGGCTGCTGGGCCAGCACGACCGTGGCGTCCTTCTTGATGATCCCGGACTTCTCACCGGCGATCTGCTCGGGCGTCTCCCCCAGCCGGTCGGTGTGGTCCAGCGCGATCGGCGTGATCACGGCGACATCGCCGTCGATGACGTTCGTCGCGTCCCAGGTGCCGCCCATGCCGACCTCGACGACCGCGACGTCCACAGGGCTGTCCGCGAAGGCGGCGTACGCCATCGCCGTCAGCACCTCGAAGAACGACAGGCGGTACTCCTGCTGGGCGTCGACCATCTCCACATACGGGGCGATGTCGCGGTAGGTCTCGATGAACTGCTCGGCGGAGATCGGAGCGGCGTCCAGGCTGATCCGCTCGGTGATCGACTGGACATGCGGGCTGGTGTAGCGGCCGGTGCGCAGATCGAAGGCGGACAGCAGGGACTCGATCATGCGGGCGGTGCTGGTCTTGCCGTTGGTGCCGGTGATGTGGATGGACGGATAGGCCCGCTGCGGCTCGCCCAGGATGTCCAGCAGGGCCACGATGCGCTGCACGGACGGGTCGAGCTTGGTCTCGCCCCAGCGGCCGGCCAGCTCCTCCTCGACGGCGCGCAGCGCACGGTCGACCTCGGGATCGGCCGGACGGGCGGGAACCCCGTCCCCCTGCGGCGGCCCGGCCTGGGCGCGCAGGGTCCGGCTGCCGGCCTCGATCAGGGCAAGATCGGGGTCACGGTCGGTCTCCGCCTCGACCATGTCGTCGAAGGCTTCGTTGGGGTCGGGGTCGTCGTTCTGGGGGCGCTCGCTCACGCCGACCAGTCTACGAGGCACCTGTGACAGCGGTGCGCTGCGCTGCCCTGTCCCGCTACCGCGCCGACTCCCGGGGGCCGGCCGCCGCGCGACCGGCCCCCGGCCCCGGCCCGTACGCCACAGCCGCCCCTCGGCTACGGCAGTGCGGCCTTCATCATGGCCCGCGCGATCGGGGCGGCCAGCCCGTTGCCGGAGACCTCGTTGCGGGCGGCATGCCCGTCCTCGACCATCACGGCCACCGCGACCTTGTGTCCCTTGCCGTCCTGGGCGTAGGAGACGAACCAGGCGTAGGGCGTACCGCTGTTGTCGACGCCGTGCTGGGCGGTGCCCGTCTTGCCCCCGACGGTCAGTCCGCCGATCTTCGCGCCGGACCCGGTGCCCTTGTCCACGACCGTCTGCATCGCCGACTGGAGCTGCCGGGCCGTGCGTGCCGACATGGCCGGGCCGCCGCCGTATGTCGTGGGGCCGAAGTCCTGGACGGTGTTGCCGCCGCCGTCGGTCAGCTTGTCGACCAGCTGCGGGGTCTTCAGCTCGCCGCCGTTCGCGATGGCCGAGGAGACCATGGCCATCTGCAGCGGGGTCGCCTGGTCGTTGAACTGGCCGATCCCGGACAGCGCGGTCTGTGCCTCGTCCATGTCGGAGGGGTAGAGGCTCTTGCCCGCCCGTACCGGGGTGTCCACCTTGCCGTCGTTGAACCCGAACTTCTCGGCCTGCGCCTTCACCTTGTCCTTGCCCAGGTCGACGGCCATCTTCGCGAAGACGGTGTTGCAGGAGTACTGGAGCGCGGTGCGGATGTTGGCGTTCTTGCAGGGCGCGGAGGCGTTCTCGTTGGTGAGCTTGGTGCGGGTGTGCGGCAGGGTGTACGGGTCGGGGCTGTGGGTGGGCTCGTCCACCGAGGAGTACAGGCCGTTCTCCAGCGCGGCCGCGGCGACCACCAGCTTGAAGGTGGAGCCGGGCGGCAGCGGCTGCCGCAGCGCCCGGTTGACCTCGGGGTGGTCCGGGTCGTCGGACAGCTTCTTCCAGGCCTGCTGGTCGGAGCCGTCGGAGCCGGCGAACTTCCCCGGGTCGTACGACGGGGTGCTGACCATGCCCAGGATCCGGCCCGTGGCCGGGTCCATGGCGACGGCGGCGCCCTTCTTGCCGTCCAGCGCCCGGTAGCCGGCCTGCTGCACCTTGGCGTCGATGGTGGTGGCCACGTCGCCGCCCTTGGCCCGGGTGCGGGTCAGCGCGTCGGCGGGGCTCTGCAGCCGGCTGTCGGAACCGTCGAGGAGGTCGCCATAGAGGCTCTCCAGCTGGTTGCTGCCGTAGATCTGCGAGGTGAAGCCGGTGACCGGGGCATACTGCGGGCCGTCCTTGTAGGTCCGCTTGTACTTGTATGTGGAGGAGGTGGCGGCCGAGCCGGTCACCGGCTCCCCGTCGACGAGGATGTTGCCCATCGGCGCCGCGTACTTGCCGATCGCCACCCGCGGATTGTGCGGGTCCTCCTTGTAGTCACTAGCCTTTGCGCCCTGAATCCAGGTGACCCAGCCCATCAGCGCGACAATGAGGGCCAGGCAGAAGATCGAGACCCGGCGCAGGGGCTTGTTCATGGGGCGCGGCTCCTCGCTGGTGGACGTACGGTTTGCCGGAACTCGGCAATCCGTTCCACGGTGCCTCGGCTTCATGAGAGCGCCATGAGAACGACCGGATCGGCCGGCCGGGACAACTTTCTGCCGTCTTTCACCCTCTTCGACGGCGGGCTGTGTACGCCCCCGGTGATCACCAAAGCAGTGCACGGGAAGGCAGGAGCTGAGCAAGGGTGCCGGCAATCAGTCAGCGGATGCATTTGATACTGCTCACCGCATGGACGGTGCTGTGGTTCATCGTCGTCGAGCCGCACGGCGGTTTCTCCTGGCACTATCTGCGCACCGGCGGCGAACTGATCTACCAGGGCACCACGGGCGACGGCTCCGGCGGGCTGAACCTCTACGCGCACCACCCCGAGCTCCAGATGGGCCCGCTCAGCTTTCTGACGGCCGGCCTCTTCAACCCCTTCCCCGAGGCCACCGGACAGTTCCTGGCCGCGGCCCTGATGTCGCTGCTCGGCCTGGTCATCGTGGTGCTGGCCGGCCGCAGCGCCGCCCACCACTTCCTGGGCACCGGCACCAACCACCAGCGGCTGCGCCAGCGCGTCCTGATCGCCGGGCTGGCCTTCATCCCCATGTGGATCGAGGTCGGGGTCCGCTTCGGGCATCTCGACGATGTCCTCGCGCTGTTCTTCACCGCCCTCGCGGTACGTGCCGTCACCCGCGGCAATGCCGCGCTCACCGGCGCCTGCCTGGCCCTGGCCATGGACTCCAAGCCCACCGCGCTGGCCTTCGTCCCCCTGCTGCTCGCCCTGCCGAGGGAGAAGTGGCTGCGTGCCGGACTGTGGTGCGCGGGTCTGCTGGCGGTCGCCTGGCTGCCGTTCTTCATCGGCGACTCGCAGTCCTTCGCCGCGGCGAAATTCGCCATTCCCAACCATCCGGCGTCCGCGCTGCGCTGGCTGGGCGTGGGCGACCCGAAGACCCCGGGCTGGGACCGCCCCGCCCAGGCCGCCCTCGGCCTGGCCCTGGGGGCGATCGCCGTCTGGCGCGGCCGCTGGGCGGCGGTGGTGCTGCTGGGCGCCAACGCCCGCATCGTCCTCGACCCCAGCGTCTACACGTACTACACCGCGTCGGTGCTGCTCGGCACCCTGCTGTGGGACGTCATCGGGCAGCGCCGGCTGGTCCCCTGGTGGAGCTGGCTGGCCCTGCTCACCCTCTACGGCAGCGTCTTCGCGGTCCCCGACGATGCCGCCCGGGGCCTGATCCGTCTGGCGTTCGTGGCCGTCTCGACGGCGTATGTCCTGCTCTGGCCGGTACGCGAACGGGGCCGGCGGGGGCAGGGACGGCGCAGGCCCCCCGCCCGTACGGACGAGGGGCCTGCCTACGAGGGTCCCGGCCGCGGCCCGGATCCCGGACCGCGGACCGCTCCCGCGC
This sequence comes from Streptomyces sp. NPDC054765, assembly GCF_053612065.1. Lineage (NCBI taxonomy): Bacteria > Bacillati > Actinomycetota > Actinomycetes > Kitasatosporales > Streptomycetaceae > Streptomyces > Streptomyces sp. NPDC054765. The sequence goes on from NZ_JBSHBP010000009.1 coordinate 152,601, forward strand.
CTACGCCTTGGGCAGGGCCGCCAGCTGCGCGGTGATCCGGACGATGTCGGCCTCCGCGGCCGCCAGCCGGCCGCGGATCTTGTCCACGACCTGCTCCGGCGCCTTGGCGAGGAACGCCTCGTTGCCGAGCTTGCCGGTGGCCTGCGCCTTCTCCTTCTCCGCAGCACCGAGGTCCTTGGTCAGCCGCTTGCGCTCGGCCTCGACGTCGATGACGCCGGACAGGTCCAGCGCGACCGTCGCACCCGCGACCGGCAGCGACGCGGTCGCGCTGAAGCCGTCACCGGCCGGCTGCAGCCGCAGCAGTGAGCGCATCGCGGCCTCGTGCGCGGCCAGTGCCGTGCCGCCCAGCTCCAGCTGCGCCGGAACCTTCTGGCCGGGCTGCAGCCCCTGGTCGGAGCGGAAGCGCCGGACCTCGGTGACGACCTGCTGAACGGTCTCGATCTCCCGCTCGGCGGCCGCGTCCCGGAATCCGCCCGGGGCATCGGCCCCAGGAACGGCCACAGCGGCCGGCCACTCGGCGATGACGACCGACTCACGGCCGGTCAGCGTCGTCCACAGGGTCTCGGTGACGAACGGCACGACCGGGTGCAGCAGCCGCAGCGTGACGTCCAGCACCTCGCCCAGCACCCGGCGCGAGACCTCGGCGGCCGGGCCGCCCGCCATGAACGTGGTCTTGGACAGCTCGACGTACCAGTCGAAGACCTCGTCCCACGCGAAGTGGAAGAGGGTGTCCGACAGCTTCGCGAACTGGTAGTCGTCGTAGTACGCATCGACCTCGGCGACGACCGAGTTCAGCCGGGACAGGATCCACCGGTCGGTCGCCGACAGCTGCTCGGCGGGCGGGAGTCCACCCTCCACCGTCGCGCCGTTCATCAGCGCGAAGCGGGTCGCGTTCCAGATCTTGTTGGCGAAGTTGCGGGACCCCTGGACCCAGTCCTCACCGATCGGGACGTCGACACCCGGGTTCGCCCCGCGCGCCAGCGTGAACCGGACGGCGTCCGAGCCGTAGGCGTCCATCCAGTCCAGTGGATTGACCGCGTTCCCGAAGGACTTGGACATCTTCTTGCCGAACTGGTCACGGACCATGCCGTGCAGCGCGATGGTGTGGAACGGCGGGGTGCCGTCCATCGCGTACAGCCCGAACATCATCATCCGGGCGACCCAGAAGAAGAGGATGTCGTAGCCGGTGACCAGGACGGAGTTCGGGTAGAACTTCTCGACGCCGGGGGTCTGCTCGGGCCAGCCGAGCGTGGAGAACGGCCACAGCCCGGAGGAGAACCAGGTGTCCAGGACGTCGGTGTCCTGCGTCCAGCCCTCGCCGGTGGGCGCCTCGTCGTCCGGTCCGACGCAGACGACCTCGCCGTTCGGCCCGTACCAGACGGGGATCCGGTGGCCCCACCACAGCTGCCGCGAGATGCACCAGTCGTGGAGGTTGTCGACCCAGCCGAAGTAGCGGGACTCCATCTCCTTGGGGTGGATCTTGACCTTGCCCTCGCGGACCGCGTCGCCCGCGGACTTCGCCAGCGGGCCGACCTTGACCCACCACTGCATCGACAGCCGCGGCTCGATGGTGGTCTTGCAGCGCGAGCAGTGGCCGACGGAGTGGGTGTACGGGCGCTTCTCGGCGACGATCCGGCCCTCGGCGCGCAGCGCACCGACGATCGCGGAACGGGCCTCGAAGCGGTCCAGGCCCTGGAAGGGGCCGTGCGCCGTGATGACGCCGCGCTCGTCGAGGACGGCGAGGTTGGGCAGGTCGTGCCGGCGCCCGATCTCGAAGTCGTTGGGGTCGTGGGCCGGGGTGACCTTGACCGCGCCGGTGCCGAACTCCGGGTCGACGTGCTCGTCGGCGACGACCGGGATCCGGCGGCCGGTCAGCGGCAACTCGATCTCGGTGCCGACGAGATGGCCGTAGCGCGCGTCCCCCGGGTGGACCGCGACCGCGGTATCACCCAGCATGGTCTCGGCCCGCGTCGTCGCGACGACGATCGAGGCGTCGCCCTCGCCGTAGCGGATGGAGACCAGCTCGCCCTCGTCGTCCTGGTACTCCACCTCGATGTCCGAGATGGCGGTCAGACAGCGCGGGCACCAGTTGATGATGCGCTCGGCGCGGTAGATCAACTCGTCTTCGTAGAGCCGCTTGAAGATCGTCTGGACGGACCGGGACAGGCCCTCGTCCATGGTGAAGCGCTCCCGCGACCAGGCGACACCGTCGCCGAGCCGGCGCATCTGGCCGGAGATCTGCCCGCCGGACTCGTTCTTCCACTGCCAGACCCGCTCGACGAACGCCTCGCGGCCCAGGTCGTGCCGGGAGACGCCCTCCTTGGCGAGTTCACGCTCGACGACGTTCTGGGTGGCGATACCCGCGTGGTCCATACCCGGCTGCCACAGGGTCTCGTAGCCCTGCATGCGCTTGCGGCGGGTGAGCGCGTCGATCAGCGTGTGCTCGAAGGCGTGCCCCAGGTGCAGGGAGCCGGTGACGTTCGGCGGCGGAATGACGATGGTGTAGGGCGGCTTGTCGCTCTTCTCGTCCGCCTCGAAGTAACCCCGCTCTACCCAGCGCTCGTACAGCGGCCCCTCTACATCGGCCGGCGTGTACTGAGTCGGCAGTTCGGGGGCGCTGTGGTTGCTCTGCTGAGTGTTCTCGGTCACGACGGACAGTGTACGGGCGCGGATGTCGCAGCTTCGAATCGGTTTCGCCCCCGGGGCACCGGCTGCCGGCGGCGTCATACAGGATGTCGGCAGCGCATAAGCAGCACAGAACTTCACACGCAGAACTTCAACTGTTTTCAGTTGTCACGAGGGGAACCGCTCCATGAGCTTCAACCAGCCGCCTCCCGGCCCGTACGGCCAGCAGCCACCGCAGCCGGGCCCGTACGGCCCGCCGCAGCAGCCGCCGGCCCCGCAGCCGGGATACGGCTACCCGCAGCAGGGCGGCCAGGTGCCCCCGCAGGGCTACGGCTACCCGCAGCAGGCGCCCCCTCAGCAGGGCTACGGCTACCCCCAGGGCGGCCTGCCCGGCTACGGCCAGCAGGCTCCCTACGGCGGCCAGCAGACCCCCTACGGCACGATCCCCCAGGGCCCCCCGGAGACCGGCGGCAACGGCAAGAAGATCGGCCTGGTCATCGGAGCGGTCGCGGTCGTCGCGGCGATCGGCGTGGGGGCGTACTTCGCCTTCGGATCGGGCGGGGAGGTGAAGCCCTACACGATCTCGTTGCCGAGCACGCTGTTGAACGGGCAGTTCGAGAAGGCACAGCGCCCCGGCAGCTCGGGGGGCGTCGAGGACTTCACCAACGACAAGGAAGCCAAGGCGCTGGGCATCACGAACGCCAAGGGCCTCAGCTCCGGTTACAAGAGCGCGGATGGGCTGCAGCTGACGGTCAGCGGCGTGTACGGCAACGTCGCCGACCCTGACGGAACCGTGGGGCAGGTATTCGCCAAGGTGGACGACGGCCAGAAGAAGGCCTTCACCGACAAAGGCGCCAAGATCGAGGACGTCACCCCGACGACCACGTACTCGCCGAGTGACTTCGACGGCTCGGTGATGAAGTGCAGGACCCAGAAAATCACGCTCTCGCAGGGTGGTGTGACGGTACCCGTCACCGCCTCCACCTGTGTCTGGGGCGACAGCAGCGCCATCGGCGTCGTCCAGGTCGCGTCCGCACCGTCCCCCACCGGTGGCACCACCGCCACGACGCCCGGCGCGGAGGAACTTTCCGAGAAGACCGCCAAGATCCGCAACGAGGTCCGCAAGGAGAAGTAGCGGTCCGCAAGGAGAAGTAGCGGTCCGCAAGGAGAAGTAGCGGTCCCGCCGTCCGGTCCGCGCCGCCCGGCCGGTCACCACCGGTGGCCACGCTCATACGAGAGCCGCCCGGAAGCCTTTGCTGCCGGGCGGCTCTCGTGTCGCGTCTCAGGCGCCTACGCGCTCTTCTCCTGCGGCTCCCCCGACTCGCCGCGTGTGCGCGGTACCAGGGTCGGGTTCACGTTCGAGTGGACGACGTCCTCGGTGATGACGACGCGGGCGACGTCCTTGCGGGACGGGATCTCGTACATCACCGCCTGGAGGACTTCCTCCATGATGGCGCGCAGCCCGCGGGCGCCGGTGCCGCGCAGGATCGCCTGGTCGGCGATGGCCTCCAGCGCCGGGCGGTCGAAGTCCAGCTCGACGCCGTCGAGTTCGAAGAGGCGCTTGTACTGCTTGACGAGCGCGTTGCGCGGCTCGACCAGGATCTGCAGCAGGGCCTCGCGGTCGAGGTTGTGGACCGAGGTGAGGACGGGGAGGCGGCCGATGAACTCCGGGATCATCCCGAACTTCACCAGGTCCTCCGGCATGACGTCCTGGAGCTGGTCCTTGGACTCGATCTCCCGCTTGGAGCGGATCGTGGCGCCGAAGCCGATGCCCTTGGCGCCGGACCGGGACTCGATGATCTTCTCCAGGCCGGCGAAGGCACCGCCGACGATGAAGAGGACGTTGGTGGTGTCGATCTGGATGAATTCCTGGTGGGGGTGCTTGCGGCCGCCCTGGGGCGGGACGGAAGCGGTGGTGCCTTCCAGGATCTTCAGCAGCGCCTGCTGGACGCCCTCGCCGGAGACATCGCGGGTGATCGACGGGTTCTCGCTCTTCCGGGCGACCTTGTCGATCTCGTCGATGTAGATGATGCCGGTCTCGGCCTTCTTGATGTCGAAGTCCGCGGCCTGGATCAGCTTGAGGAGGATGTTCTCGACGTCCTCGCCGACATAGCCGGCCTCCGTGAGCGCCGTGGCGTCGGCGAACGCGAAGGGGACGTTGAGCATCCGGGCGAGGGTCTGCGCGAGCAGCGTCTTGCCAGAGCCGGTGGGGCCGAGCAGCAGGATGTTCGACTTGGCGAGCTCGATGCCCTCGTCACCGCGGCCGGGGGCGTTCTCGCCCGCCTGCACCCGCTTGTAGTGGTTGTAGACGGCGACCGAGAGCGCCTTCTTGGCGGGATCCTGGCCGACGACATAGCCGTTCAGGAACTCGTAGATCTCCCGCGGTTTGGGGAGCTCCTCCCACCGCACCTCGGAGGTCTCGGCGAGCTCCTCCTCGATGATTTCGTTGCAGAGGTCGATGCACTCGTCGCAGATGTACACACCAGGTCCCGCGATGAGCTTCTTCACCTGCTTCTGACTCTTTCCGCAGAATGAGCACTTGAGCAGGTCGCCGCCGTCACCGATGCGTGCCACGAGGTGCTTCCCCTTCGCCTGGGATCCGCATTGTTCCGCGGACCCGGGTGCTTGCCTATCGACGGTACCTTGCCGGGCCCCCCGTACGGGCCCCCCTTGGACCGACTCGGTTCACTCGATCCCGGTCCGGTCCAAGGGGGCAACGCTCCGGCTCACTTCGCGAAGATCGCTAGCCGATCGAGACGGACGACTTCCGCGTCGAGACGATCTGGTCGACCAGACCGTACGCCAGGGACTCCTCGGCCGTCAGGATCTTGTCACGCTCGATATCGTCACGGATCTTCTCGATCGGCGTGGAGGAGTGCTTGGCCAGCAGGTCCTCCAGCTGCGAGCGCATCCGCAGGATCTCGTTGGCGGCGATCTCCAGGTCGGAGACCTGGCCGCGGCCGGTCTCGCTGTACGGCTGGTGGATCAGCACCCGGGCGTTCGGCAGCGCCATCCGCTTGCCGGGGGTGCCGGCGGCGAGCAGCACGGCCGCGGCGGAGGCCGCCTGGCCCATGCAGACCGTCTGGATGTCCGGCTTCACGAACTGCATCGTGTCGTAGATGGCCGTGAGCGCCGTGAAGGAGCCGCCGGGGCTGTTGATGTAGATCGAGATGTCCCGGTCCGGGTCCATCGACTCCAGGCACAGCAGCTGCGCCATGACGTCGTTGGCCGAGGCGTCGTCGATCTGCACGCCGAGGAAGATCACGCGCTCCTCGAACAGCTTCGCGTACGGGTCGTACTCGCGCACGCCCTGCGAGGTGCGCTCGACGAAGCGCGGGATGATGTAGCGAGCCTCGGCCTGTGGGCCGGAGAACTGCGAGCGCGGGCCGGAAAACTCGGACTCGGCGCCCTGGGAGAGGCCGCTGCCGGGGTAGTTGTTCATCGTGGTGTTCACCGTCCTGGTGGCGATCAAGTGGGCTGGGGGCTGTAGGGCGAGTGGTACGGGGCTCAGGCCCCGGTGCCGCCCCCGCCCGGAACGCCGGCGGCGGAGGTCATCACATCGTCGATCAGGCCGTACTCCTTGGCCTCATCGGCGGAGAACCAGCGGTCGCGGTCGGAGTCCTGGGTGATCCGCTCGACGGTCTGACCGGTGTGGAAGGCCGTCAGCTCTGCCATCCGCTTCTTGGTGTGCAGCAGCCGCTCGGCGTGGATCTTGATGTCCGACGCGGAACCGGCCAGGCCCGCGGAGGGCTGGTGGATGAGGATCTCGGCGTTCGGCAGCGCGAAGCGCTTGCCGGGGGTGCCGGCGCTCAGCAGGAACTGGCCCATGGAGGCGGCGAGGCCCATCGCGATCGTCACCACGTCGTTCTTGATGTACTGCATGGTGTCGTAGATCGCCAAGCCGGCCGAGATCGAGCCGCCCGGGGAGTTGATGTAGAGGAAGATGTCCTTGTCCGGGTCCGCGGCGAGGAGAAGCAGCTGCGCGGTGATCTTGTTGGCGATGTCGTCGTCGACCGGCTGGCCGAGGAAGATGATCCGCTCGCCGAGCAGCCGGTTGTAGACCTGGTCGCCGAGGCCACCGAAGGTCGGCTCAGCGGCGGCGGAAGGCATCGGGATCGTCACGTGTCCACCTGCTCGTTGTCGGACGGCTCCAGGCCGTCTCAGCGTCGTCTGCTGGGGCGTGGGGAGGCGGCGCCGTGTGTGGCCCCGGCGCGATTTCAGGGACTCCCCTGCCCTCGTATCTACGGACCCTAACGCGCAGGTCGGACAACGCCATCCCGCATCGATAACTGTTCGCTGTGAGCGCAGGCTCACGGGGCGGTACGACCACGGGCCCGAACACGCGGACGTGCGTGTTCGGGCCCGTGGAACGGAGAGCTGCGCGCAGGCGCGAGGCGGCCGGGGCTCAGACCTCGGGCTGCTCCTCGGTGCCCTCCGCGACCTCGGCGGTCTCGACGGTCTCGGCGACCTCGACGGTCTCGGCGGTCTCGGCGACCTCGACGGTCTCGGCGGTCTCGTCCTCGTCATCGAGCTCGATGACCTCGCCGGTGGTGTCCTTGACCGTGGCGGCCTCGACGACGACCGCGAGGGCCTTGCCGCGGGCGACCTCACCGACGAGCATCGGCACCTGGCCGCCCTCGACGACGGCCTGGGCGAACTGGTCGGGGGACATGCCGGAGGACTGCGCGCGGCGCATGAGGTGCTCGGTGAGCTCCTCCTGGCTGACGTTCAGCTTCTCCTTGTTGACCAGCTCGTCCAGGATGAACTGGGTCTTGATGCCCTTCTCGGCCTGCTCCTTGGTCTCGGCGTCGAACTCCTCCTCGCTCTTGCCCTGGATCTCCAGGTACTTCGCGAGGTCGAGGCCCATCTGGCCGAGCTGGTGGTGCTCCAGGTTGTGCTTGCGGGTCTGGATCTCGTCCGCGAGCAGCTTCTCCGGCATCGGCACCTCGACGAGCTTGAGCAGCTCGTCCAGGACCTTCTCCTGCGCCTGGGTGGCCTGGTCGTACTTCTTCATCTGCTCAAGGCGCTTGCGGCTGTCCGCGCGCAGCTCTTCGAGGGTGTCGAACTCGCTCGCCATCTGCGCGAAGTCGTCGTCCAGCTCGGGGAGTTCACGGGACTTGATCTCGGTGACCTCGACCGTGACCTCGGCCTCCTTGCCCTCGGCGGAGCCGCCCTTGAGCTCGGAGGTGAAGGTGGCGCTGCCGCCGGCCTCCACGCCGGTGACGGCCTCGTCGATGCCGTCGAGAAGCTCGCCGGAGCCGATGGTGTAGGACACGCCCTGGGCGACGCCGTCCTCCAGGACCTCGCCGTCCACCTTGGCCTCGAGGTTCAGCGTCAGGACGTCGCCGTCCTGGGCCGCGCGCTCGACCGGGCTGGTCGTCGCGAAGCGCTCACGCAGCTGCTCGACGGACTTGTCGATGTCCTCGTCCGACACCTCCACGGCGTCGACCTCGACCTCGATGCCGGAGTAGTCCGGGATCTCGAGGGCGGGGCGGATGTCGACCTCGGCGGTGAAGGCCAGCAGCTCGCCGTCCTTCAGCTCGGTGATGTCGACGTCGGGCTGGCCGAGGACGTTCAGCTCACCCTCGTTGACCGCTTCGGTGTAGAACTTCGGGAGCGCGTCGTTGACGGCCTCCTCCAGCACGGCACCGCGGCCGAACCGCTGGTCGATGACCCGGGCCGGGATCTTGCCCTGACGGAAGCCCTTCACCGTGACCTGCTGGTTGATCTTCTTGTACGCCGCGTCGAGGCTGGCCTTGAGCTCCTCGAAGGGCACCTCGACAGTGAGCCGAACCCGAGTCGGGTTCAGGGTCTCCACGGCGCTCTTCACGGTTCGGTCTCCTTGGGGCTGACTTCTGGGGTTCTGCTTGAGATCTGCTGGTACCCGGCTGATCCGGGCCCGGCCGATCACGCCCGGTACACAGACACACGGGCACGCAGCTTGCATAGTAACCGCAAGGAGGATGACGCCCACAACGCGATCTTGAACAGCCGCCGATCCTGCGGCTCCGCGCGGTGGGCAAAGGCTCCGCCCGACGCCTTACTGCCGGGCCGGCTTACTGCTGGTCGGGGTGGCCGGATTCGAACCGACGACCTTCCGCTCCCAAAGCGGACGCGCTACCAAGCTGCGCCACACCCCGTCGGTGCGACACGTAGGGTACATGGCCGCAGGGGGTGCGGCTGCCAGTTATCGGGATGCCCGGCGGGGGCGGCCCTCTGGCGAGGACGACGGCGTGCGCCGTTGGCGGGAAGGGATGTGCGGTGCACCGCCGCGACCCGCTAGGATGCAGTGCGTGCCGAGGTCCTGCGACCTGTGGCGCTTGCGGGCGTAGCTCAATGGTAGAGCCCCAGTCTTCCAAACTGGCTACGCGGGTTCGATTCCCGTCGCCCGCTCGTATGAGGAAACCCCAGTCCGGACGGGCTGGGGTTTTCCGTCGTCCGGAACGGGTCGGCGCATGTCTGCACCCCTTCGCCCCGCGGGCGCGGGGTCAATAAGGTGGCCTGCATGGAGATCTGGCTCAATCCCGCGTGCTCCAAGTGCCGTTCCGCCGTCGAGATCCTCGACGAGGCGGGCGCCCGCTACACCGTGCGCCGCTACCTCGATGACCCGCCGGACGCCGGGGAACTGCGCGGTGTGCTGGCGCGGCTGGGCCTGGAGCCCTGGGACATCACCCGGACCCAGGAGGCCGGGGCGAAGGAGCTGGGCCTCGGGGAGTGGGAGCGCACCGACGCCACGCGGGAGCAGTGGATCGCGGCGCTGGCGGCACACCCCCGGCTGATCCAGCGGCCGATCATCACCGCGGACGACGGCTCGGCGCTGGTGGGACGGAGCGAGGACGCCGTACGCGAGGCGGTGGCGCGGGCCGGGGGCGAGGAGACCTCGCACGGCTGAGTCTCGTGCGACGCCCGCCGCAGGGCCGACGGGCGGCGGACCGCTAGAAGCTGATGTGGTTGATCGTCTCCGCCAGGGAGTTGAGGAACCGGTTGATGGACGGCGCCATGCCCGTGGAGGCAAGGAAGAAGCCGAACATTATGGCGACGAGCGCCGGACCTGCCTTGATCGACTTCCCTCTGATCAGCACGATCAGAATGATCCCCAACAGCAGCACAACTGACAGTGAAAGAGCCACACTGATCACACCCTTGGTCGGAACGCCTCACCGGCCCGGGGGCATGCCGCGCACACCCCCCTGCACCCATCGTGCCACCAACTCCATGCCCACTGCAGGCCGGTGGCGAATCATCGGCCAACGCTTTGCCCGATTCCCGCCGATGGGGACCGCAGGGCCGCGGCAGGGTGACGCGCGGGCGCCCGGGTGACGGCCACCCGGCAAGGGCGGGCGGCCCGCCCCGGGCCGGACCGGCATTCTCCGCGCCTGACACGGTGTCGGGAATTCACTCCGGTCATTCACCCGCGGCCATTCCGGTCATTTCCCGGCCCGGGGGAATTTCCCCTCCGTGGGATCCGTCACCGTCCGTCAGGGCGCCACGAAGGCTTATCAACATTCGGACATAACGGTAAGGTGTGGGACATTACCCCGGAGTCGTTTGCGGGGGTTATGGGGCGACTTGAGGGGATGTTACGGCACAAACTGGACAGGCGTGAGGGGAGCCCTCCGCAGCGATAGCGGATATTATCCGTGCCCCTTCCCCGGTGGCACCCGAGGAAAAGAGGAATGGCCCCGAGGCGGTTTTACGCATTCGCCGGCCGCCGCTATCGTGCCTCAAATGTTTCCCGCTGCCGCGACACCCCGACGCGAACTTCCCCCTCCCCGGGCGGCGGAGGGTACGGACCGGGCGGAGCCCGCGGACCAGCCGTCCGGCGCGGGCACCGCGGCGGCGCCCGCGCCGGAGAACACCGGCCGCAACGCGTTCTTCGACAACGCGAAGTACCTGGCCATCGTGCTGGTGGCGATGGGGCACTCCTGGGAACCGCTGACCGACGGCAGCCGGGCCGCCGAGGCCCTCTACATGACCGTCTACACCTTCCACATGCCGGCCTTCATCATCATTTCCGGCTACTTCTCGCGCAGCTTCGACATGCGCAGGGACCGGCTGCAGCGGCTGGTCACCGGTGTCGCGGTCCCCTATGTCCTCTTCGAGACCGCCTATGCGTTCTTCAAGCGCTGGGCGGACGACGATCCCGGGCACCCCATCAGTCTGCTCGACCCGTGGTTCCTGACGTGGTTCCTGGTGGCCCTGTTCATCTGGCGGCTGACCACCCCGTTGTGGAAGATCGTGCGCTGGCCGATCCCGCTCGCGGTGGCCATTGCCGTCCTCGCGTCCGTCTCGCCCGAAATCGGCGACGATCTGGACCTCCAGCGGGTGCTGCAGTTCCTCCCGTTCTTCGTTCTGGGGCTGTCGCTGCGGCCCGAGCACTTCACGATGGTGCAGCGGCGGGCGGTGCGGATCGCGTCCCTGCCCGTCTTCGCAGGTGCACTGGTGATGGCCTACTGGGCGGCGCCGCGGATGTCCTCGGCGTGGTTCTACCACCGGGACAGCGCCCAGGAGTTGGGCACCACCTGGTGGATCGGCGCGGTCATGACACCCGCCCTCTTCGGCTGCTCGATCGTGATGGTCGCCTGCTTCTTCTCGTGGGTGCCGACGCGGCGGACGTGGTTCACGGTGCTGGGCGCCGGAACGCTGTACGGCTATCTGCTGCACGGTTTCCTGGCCAAGGGCTCGCGGTTCTGGGGCTGGTTCGACGACTACGCCTGGCTGCACTCGCCGCTCGGTGAGATCGCGGTCACGCTGATCGCGGCGGGCATCGTGACGGCCCTGTGCACCCCGCCGGTCCGCAGAGTGTTCCGCTTCGCGATGGAGCCGACGATGGCCTGGGCGTTCCGCAAGGACCCGGCGGACACGGCACGGGCGCGCGTCAGCGCCTGAGTGGCCGCGGGCTCGGCCTGGGCTCCGGCTCGGGCGGTGGCCGGTCCGTCAGGCGTCGCGGCAGATCAGCAGCAGCGCGCGGTCGTCGTTGACGTCCTTGGCGACGGCCTCGATCAGATGCCAGGCGGCCCCGGCGAAACCGCTGGCGACATAGCGGTCGGCCTCGCCGGTGAGCCGGTCGATGCCCTCGGCGATATCGCGGTCGGCGGCCTCGACCAGTCCGTCGGTGAACAGCATCAGGACATCGCCCGGCCGCAGGGTCCCCTTGACCGGGTCGAACTGGGCACCGTCGTAGACGCCGAGCAGCGGCCCCTCCCCCGGCTTCTCCTCCCAACGGCCGCTGCCGGCGCTGAGCTGGAGGGCCGGCAGATGACCCGCGGAGAGCAGCTCGTAGTCGCCGGACTCCAGGTCGAGGACGAGATGGATGGAGGTCGCGAAGCCCTCGTCCCAGTCCTGGCGCAGCAGATAGCCGTTGGCGGCGGGCAGGAAGCCGTGCGGCGGCAGCGAGCCGAGCAGGCCGCCGAAGGCACCGGAGAGCAGCAGGGCGCGGGAGGCCGCGTCCATGCCCTTGCCGGAGACATCGGTCAGCACCACTTCGAGGATGTGGCCGCCGTGGGTGCGGGAGGCCACCACGAAGTCGCCGGAGAACGACTGACCGCCGGCCGGGCGCAGGGCCATTTCATGGTGCCAGCCCTCGGGCAGCGCGGGCAGCTTGCTCTGGACGCGGATCCGTTCGCGCAGGTCGAAGAGCATCGTGCCGCCGCGCCGCCACGGCACCCCGACCCGGCTGCGGAACTGCGCGATCAGCAGCCCGAAGAACCCGACCGCGGCGACGACCAGGACCGTGCCCGGGGTGATCCGGTCGGGGCCTTCGTCGTACGGGCCGAACAGTGCGGCTTCGACGACCAGCGCGGTCGCGGAAGCCCCGTACAGGATCAGCAGGTTGGCCGGCCGCAGCAGCAGTCCGCCGGCGATGACCGGGAGAACCAGGGCCGTCGGGGCCATCCATTCGGACCACCGGAGCGTGCCCGCGGCGATGGCGGGTATGGCGAGGAGGAGGACGGCCAGCGCGAACCGGTCGGAGCCCTCGCCGCGGAAGTAGTCGACGCCGGCCTTGCGCACGCCGACGCGGGCCCGGTGCAGACCTTTGTGCATCCGGGCCGTCAGGGTTTTCGTGCCCTGGCCGCTTGTCATTGCTCTGGGACCTTATCCACCCGTTCGGCGGCGCGTCGATTCGCCGCACGACGCCCTGGCCAATTGCCGGGAAACACCGGTCGAAAAACGGTCGCGCAGCAGGAGAGCGTCCTGCCGGGCACGGGGTGCGGCGAGGGAATTGCGGGCGCTGCGGGACGCCGAAGGGAGCGCTGGTCCGACGCGTCGCCGCCGTCGGCGGGCCGGGTCCGAGGGCCGGTCCGGGCCGGTCCGGTGGTCAGCCGCCGGTGGACGGCTGGCAGTGCGGGCACCAGAAGAGGTTGCGGGCGGCGAGACCGGCGGTGCGGATCTCGCTGCCGCAGAGGTGGCAGCCCTGGTGGGCACGGCGGTAGACGTACACCTCGCCGCCGTGGTCGTCGACCCGCGGCGGGCGGCCCATGGCCTCCGGCAGATGCTCCGGGCGGACGGTATCGATCCGGTTGTGCCGGACGCCCTCGGTCATCAGGAACACCAAGTCGGCCCAGAGGGCGTCCCATTCGGTGCGGGTCAGGTCGCGGCCGGGGCGGTAGGGGTCGATCCGGTGGCGGAAGAGGACCTCGGCGCGGTAGACGTTGCCGACGCCGGCGATGATCTTCTGGTCGAGCAGGAGTGCCGCAATTGTCGTACGGCTGCGGGAGATTCGCTGCCAGGCGCGGGTGCCGTCGTCCCCGGGGCGCAGCGGGTCGGGGCCGAGCCGGTCGTCTATCGCATGCTTTTCGGCGTCGGTGATCAGTGCGCAGGTGGTGGGGCCGCGGAGGTCCGCGTAGCCGGAGGAGTTCGCGAGCCGGAGGCGCACGGTGTCGGTGGGCGGCGGGGCGGGGGCCGTGCCGAAGCCGAGCTTGCCGAACAGCCCGAGGTGCACATGGATCCAGCGATGGGGGTACGCCCTGGACCGATGGGGGTCCCCCTGGTCGGACGGAGATGAGACCGGGGGATCGTCGGAGGTCCTCGGGGGAGGGCCGAAGCCGAGGAAGAGGTGTTTGCCGTGCGCCTCGGCGCAGGTCATGACCTGGCCGTCGACGAGGGCCGCGCCGGCGGCGAACTTGCCCTGCGGGCTGCTCGCCCGCACCCGCCCGCCCTCGAAGCGGGAGCGGTGGTCCAGGGCGAGGCGGTGGATCGTATGCCCCTCGGGCACAGGTGTCCTCCAGTGGGCGCGCCCGCCCGCCCCGGCGGCCGGGGCGGGCGGGCGGCGAAGTGAGCGGTGGTCAGCCCTGCTGCGGGTGGTGGGCGGGGACGGGCGGCAGTTCGCCGGTGGTCTCGTAGGCCGAGAGCATGTCGATACGGCGGGTGTGCCGTGCCTCGCCCGAGTAGGGCGTGCCCAGGAAGACCTCGATGAACTTCGTCGCCTCGGCCTGGGTGTGCATCCGGCCGCCCACGGAGATGACGTTGGCGTTGTTGTGCTCGCGGCCGAGCTTGGCGGTCTCCTCGCTCCAGGCCAGCGCGGCCCGTACGCCCTTGACCTTGTTGGCGGCGATCTGCTCGCCGTTGCCGGAACCGCCGATCACGATGCCGAGGCTGTCCGGGTCGGCGGCGGTCTTCTCCGCGGCGCGCAGACAGAACGGCGGGTAGTCGTCCTGGGCGTCGTAGACGTGGGGACCGCAGTCGACGGGCTCGTGGCCGTGGGCCGTGAGCCACTCGACGAGGTGGTTCTTGAGTTCGAAACCTGCATGGTCGGAGCCGAGGTACACGCGCATGCGATGAGTGTGACACGACCCGTGCCGGGTAGGCGCCGCTGGGTCTTCCCGGGCTGTGCGCACAGAAAGCGACCCCCCGCCTTCCGTACGGAAGCGCAGTGCGCAACCTCCCAGGGTTTCACACAACAATCCAACTTCAGACCTTCCAATCCACGGTTAACGAAGATCTAATGCGGGGGATCCATCCGCGAACCACGAAGGAACGGTGCCCATGGGCGCGCACCCTCCCCCACGCTCTCCAGGAGCAGGGGCCACCCCCACCTCCACAGCGGTCCCCCCCGGCGAACCCCCCAGCGGATCCACCAGTGGGCAGTCGCAGGACGGGCTGCAGGCAGGGCTCAAGAACCGCCATCTGTCGATGATCGCGATCGGCGGTGTCATCGGCGCCGGTCTGTTCGTCGGCTCCGGCGCCGGTATCGCGGCCGCCGGCCCCGGCATCCTGCTCTCCTACGCGCTGACCGGTCTGCTGGTCGTGCTGGTGATGCGGATGCTGGGCGAGATGGCCGCGGCCTCGCCCACGTCCGGTTCGTTCTCCGCGTATGCGGACCGGGCGCTGGGCCGCTGGGCCGGGTTCACGATCGGCTGGCTGTACTGGTTCTTCTGGTCGGTGGTGCTCGCCGTCGAGGCGACCGCGGCCGCCTCGATCCTCACCGGCTGGGTCCCGGCCGTCCCGCAGTGGGCCTGGGCGCTGGTGGTGATGATCGTGCTGACCGGCACGAACCTGGTCTCGGTCGGCTCGTTCGGCGAGTTCGAGTTCTGGTTCGCCGGGATCAAGGTCGTCGCGATCGTCGTCTTCATCGTGGTCGGCGCGCTGGCGATATTCGGGCTGCCGCCGGGCGGCGCCCCGGTCGGCACGGCGAATCTGACCGGGCACGGCGGATTCCTGCCGCACGGTCCCGGGGCGATCCTCTCCGGCATGCTGCTGGTGGTCTTCTCCTTCATGGGCAGCGAGATCGTCACGCTGGCGGCGAGCGAGTCGCCGAACCCGGTGCAGGCCGTGCGCAAGGCCGTCAACAGCGTCATCTGGCGGATCGCGCTCTTCTACATCGGCTCGATCGCGGTGATCGTGACGCTGCTGCCGTGGAACGACCCGGCGGTGGCGAAGAGCCCGTACGTGGCCGTGCTGACGTCGCTGGACATCCCGTACGCGGGCACCGTGATGGATGTCGTGGTGCTGACGGCGGTGCTGTCCTGTCTGAACTCCGGGCTCTACACCGCCTCCCGGATGGCGTTCTCGCTGGGGCAGCGCGGCGATGCGCCGAAGGCGTTCGCCACCGTCAACAAGGGCGGCGTGCCGGCGGTCGCGATCTGGGCCTCGGTCGCCTTCGGCTTCATCGCGACGATCTTCAGCTACACCTCGAAGGACACCATCTTCCAGTTCCTGCTGAATTCCTCGGGCGCGGTGGCGCTGTTCGTGTGGCTGGTCATCTGCTTCTCGCAGCTGCGGATGCGCCGGACCATCGAGCGGGAGATGCCGGAGCGGCTGACGGTGCGGATGTGGCTGTACCCGTGGCTGACGTACGCGACGATCGCACTGATCGTCTTCGTCATCGGCTACATGTTCTACAACCCCGACGGGCGCGAGCAGATGGTGCTGTCGGTGGTCGCGGCCGTGGTGGTACTGGTGGTCGGGCTGGTCCTGGACCGGCGGCGGCCGCGGGAGAGCGCGGTGGCAGCGCCGGAAGGGACTCCGGGCGCCGGAGCCCGGCCCGCCGGCCGGAGCTAGCGGAGCGCAGGACCGGGCCGGGCCCCGCAGTCACCGTTCGGTGCGTGCGGGGCCCGGCAGGCGTACGGCGCGTGCTCAGCCGCGGCGGCCGGCCAGCTTCCAGGCCGTGGGCAGCGCGCCCATGGCCAGCGCGGCCTTGAGGGCGTCGCCGATCAGGAACGGGACGAGTCCGGCGGCGACGGCCTGACCGAAGGACATACCGGTGCTCAGCGCCAGGTAGGGGACGCCGACGGCGTAGATCAGGGCCGTGCCGGCGGCCATGGTGGCGGCGGTGCGCAGCACACCGCGGTCGCCGCCGCGGCGGGCCAGCGCGCCCACGGCGCCGGCCGCGAGCAGCATGCCGACGATGTAGCCGAGGGTGGCCCCGCCGGCGCCCGAGGCACCGCCGGCGAACCACGGCAGGCCCGCGATCCCCGCCAGGGCGTACAGCGCCAGCGACAGCAGACCGCGGCCCGCTCCGAGCGAGGCGCCGACCAGGAGGGCCGCGAAGGTCTGGCCGGTGACCGGGACCGGGGAGCCGGGGACCGGGACGGCTATCTGGGCCGCGATGCCGGTGAGCGCGGCGCCGCCGAGCACCAGCGCGGCGTCACGGACGCGGGCGCGGGAGGCGGTGGCGGCCGGCAGCAGATCGGCGAGGACCTCCCCGAAGCCGGCTGCGCTCGAGCGGGGGGTGCCCCCATCGGGACGGGTGAGAGCGGCAGTGCTCATCAGGACTCCGCGAGGTGAGAGGGATACGGGACGGATGCGATGACGTTAGACCAGCGGACCGCCGGCGATCATCGTGTGGCGGCGACAAAGCCGCACCGGCCCGCTTGGAGAGTTCCGGACAACCGCCAGAATGCCCGGCCCTGCCGAGGCGCGGGGTGTCATCGCAGGTCACGTGATGCTCATCACGGCCCGGACCGCTTCCGGACGCCGGTTTTGTGGTAGCGCGCGGCGTGCGGCGACACTGAGTCCGCCCCGCGCTGACCTGTGGAGTTCCCCCAACCCGCCGACGGCCCCGCCGCTTCGGCCCTTGCGAGAAGACGAGCCCATGCACGACGCACCGACCCACGCCGTCGAGCCCTCCTCCGGGACGGGTGCCGACGGGAAAGAGCCGCTGTCCGCGGGCCTGAAGCAGCGTCATCTGACGATGCTGGGCCTGGGCGGAGTGATCGGCGCGGGGCTGTTCGTGGGCTCCGGCGCGGGCATCGCGGTGGCCGGGCCGGGGATCGTGCTGTCGTATCTGATCGCGGGCACGCTGGCCATGCTGGTCATGCGGATGCTCGGCGAGATGTCGGCGGCGATGCCGGCCTCCGGCGCGTTCTCGGTGCACGCGGAACGGGCACTGGGGCGCTGGGCCGGGTTCAGCGTCGGCTGGCTGTACTGGTTCCTGCTGGTCGTGGTGCTCGCCGTGGAAGCCACCGGCGCGGCGCAGATAGCCGGCGGCTGGGTGCCCGCGGTGCCGCAGTGGGGCTGGGTGCTGATATTCATGATCGTCTTCACCCTCGCCAACCTGGCCGCGGTGAAGAACTTCGGTGAGTTCGAGTTCTGGTTCGCGACCCTGAAGGTCACCGCGATCGTGCTGTTCCTCGTGCTGAGCCTGCTGGCGGTCTTCGGGGTGCTGCCCCACACCGCACCGGTGGGGCTCACAAACCTCACCGGGCAGGGCGGCTTCCTTCCGCACGGCTGGGCCGGGGTGATTTCCGGGGTCCTGGCGGTGGTGTTCGCCTTCGGCGGCCTGGAGGTCGTCACCATCGCCGCGGCGGAGTCGGACGATCCGGTGCGCGCGGTGGGCCGGGCGGTGCGCAGCGCGGTGTGGCGCATCCTCTTCTTCTACGTCGGCTCGATGCTGGTCATCGTGACCCTGCTGCCCTGGTCGTCGATGCAGCCGGGCAAGAGCCCGTACGTCGCGGTGCTGGACAGCATCGGGGTGCCGGGCGCCGGGCAGATCATGAACATCGTGGTGTTCGTGGCGCTGCTCTCCGCGCTGAACGCCAATCTCTACGGCTCGTCGCGGATGATCTTCTCGCTGGCCGAGCGGGGTGAGGCGCCGCGGGCACTGCTGAAGGTGTCGGGAGGGGGGTCCCCCCGCTCGGGCGAAGCCCAGAGTGAGGGAGGGGTGCCGCGCCGTGCCGTGCTCGCCTCGGTGGCCTTCGGGTTCGTCTCCGTCCTGCTGAATCTCAAGTGGCCGGATTCGGTCTTCCTATACATGCTCAACGCGGTCGGCGCGGTGCTGCTGTTCGTCTGGGGCCTGATCGCCGTCTCGCAGCTGCGGCTGCGTCCGCGGATCGCCCGTGAGGCGCCCGGGAAGCTGACCCTGCGGATGTGGGGCTTCCCGTATCTGACCTGGGCGGCGCTGGTGGCGATGGGCGGTGTGCTGGTGCTGATGCTGACCGATGACGCGGCCCGGCCGCAGCTGCTGTGGTCGGCCGGGGCGACCGGGGCGGTGCTGCTCGTCGCGGGCGCACGCGAGCTCCGGGACCGGCGCGCACGCCGCTGAGGCCCGTACGGCCCGCGAGGCATACAAGACCCGCGAGGCTCACAGGACCCGCAGGGCCCACAGGACCCGCAGGGCCCACGAGACGAGGTCACCCCACGTCACAGGTGACGACGGATCGAACACATACGGTCGTGATCGCGTCTGAATACCGAACATTCGCTGCACGACTGTTGCCCTGAGCGGACACCGGCGCTCAAACTGAGCCCGCTTTGCCGAGGACCCCGGAGTTCAGCCGTCGGCAGGCCCTGCGCGATCCGCCGCTCCGGGGGTCCGGGGGCCCGGCAGCGCCGTCGCACCGGTCGCCGCCCCGGGAGAACGCAGTACCGCCTTGCTCCGCTCTCACCTACTGGGACAGGTACGACATGAATCGGACACCCTCGTCCGCCGCACCCGCGCGCGAGCATGGCGACGCGGGCCAGGGCGCCGGCCCCGGCAGCGGCTCCACGCTGTCCAACGGCCTCAAGCAGCGCCATCTCTCGATGATCGCCCTGGGCGGGGTGATCGGCGCGGGACTGTTCGTCGGCTCCCGCGAAGGCATCGCGGCGGCCGGCCCGTCGATCGTGCTCGCCTACGCCGTCTCCGGCGCGCTGGTCATGCTGATCATGCGGATGCTCGGCGAGATGGCCGCCGCCAACCCCGCCTCCGGCTCCTTCTCCGTGCACGCCGAGCGCTCCATAGGCTCCTGGGCCGGGTTCACGGTGGGCTGGATGTTCACCGCGCTGCTGTGTGTGGCGGTGGCCGCCGAGGCGCTGGGCGCCGCGGACGTGATGCTGCAGTGGTTCCCGGGTACCCAGCCGTGGATGTGGGTCCTGCTGTTCATGCTGGTCTTCACCGGAACCAATCTGACCGCGGTCTCCAACTTCGGTGAGTTCGAGTTCTGGTTCGCCGCCCTGAAGGTCGCGGCGATCGGCATCTTCCTGATCCTGGGCCTGCTGGCCATCTTCGGCGTGCTCCCCGGCACCCATGCCCCGGGCACCTCACACCTCACCGGTGACGGCGGCTTCCTGCCCAAGGGCGTCGACGGCCTGATGGTCGGCCTGCTGGCCTCGGTGTTCGCCTACGGCGGCCTGGAGACGGTGACCATCGCGGCCGCCGAGTCCAAGGACCCGGTGCGCGGTGTGGCCCGCGCCGTGCGCACCGCGATGTGGCGGATAGCCCTCTTCTACGTCGGCTCGATGGCCGTCATCGTCACGGTCATCCCCTGGAGCGCCCCCTCCATCGCCAAGAGCGGCCCGTACGTGGCGGTCCTGGACTACCTCAAGATCCCCGCGGCCGGCCAGATCATGAACGCCGTCATCCTGATCGCGCTGCTCTCCGCGGTGAACGCCAACCTCTACGGCTCCTCGCGGATGGCGTACTCCCTCATCTCCCGCGGCCAGGGCCCGGCCTTCCTCGGCAAGGTCACCGGCGGCGTCCCGCGCCGCACCGTGCTGATGTGCTCCGCCTTCGGCTTCCTCGCGGTCGTCCTCAGCTTCCTGTGGCCCACCACGGTCTTCCAGTGGCTGCTGAACATGGTCGGCGCGGCCGTCCTGGTGGTGTGGGGCTTCATCGCCGCCGCCCAGCTGCGGATGCGGCGGCAGCTGGAGCGCGAGGCGCCCGAGAAGCTCGTGGTGAAGATGTGGGCCTTCCCGGTGCTGACCTGGGTGGCGCTGGCGGGCATCGTCGCGGTGCTGCTGCTGATGCTGCGCGACGAGAACCAGCGCATCCAGCTGCTGTTCACCGGCGGCTTCGGCGTGGTCCTGGCCGCGGTCGGGCTCATCCGGCAGCGGTCGCTGGGCAAGGCCGCGGCCGGGAAGTAGCGCTCCCTCACTCCCCCGCAGGCGGGGCGGGACCTCCCTCGGAG